>NZ_JBIVIF010000038.1:0-61493 GCF_044749595.1 Pseudomonas sp. NPDC089392 | reverse complement strand
GAGAGGTATCTCTCGGTTATCTGAAAGTCTCAGTCAGAGATCAGCGCTGGCGGGCTGAACTCTGATTTTGAGTTTTCACACAGCCTGTACAGGGACCGCGTCAAGGCTGAGGGCGGTAATAAATCCTACGCAGTCCTACACCAACGCCCTACAAGCAGCCACTTTTCGTACAAACCTCATCAACACCCGGTTCATATCCCTGCTGGCACCCCGCCGCTACACTCGCCGCATGAACAATTCTGGCGACCGCCTCAAAGCCCTGCTCCACGAATGTGGCCTGACCCCTTCCGATTTCGCCGCCCAGCGCAGCGTCACACCGCAGCACGTCAACAACTGGTTCAAACGCGGTGTGCCCTTGGCCCGGCTTGACGAACTGGCCGACCTGTTCTGTGTGCATCGCCGTTGGCTGCGCACCGGCGAAGGGCCCAAGCACCCCAACGCGATCCTGCGCCACTGCCCACCACGGTCAGCACCCGCCAACCCACCTACCCCGCTATCGGTGCATCGCGGCCGGGTAATGCTGGTGCCTTATTACGAACTGAGAAACGGCCTGCTTGCGCCCGTTGCGGGCAAACACCTGCGCTTGCCCGCAAAAGCCCTGAAAGGGTTGGGTGTACGTAGCGATAACGCCATCTGCATGGCGATGACTGCCAGCAACATGGTTCCGCTGATTCCGCTAGAGGCCACCCTGGCCATCGACTTGGGCATGACCCGGGTGGTCGAGGGCGAAACCTATGCCCTGCTGCACAACGGCATGCTCAGGGTGAACAACCTCAGCCTCGGCCAGAACGGCACGCTGTACCTGCACAGCCATGACCGGCGCAACTATGCGGTCGAACGCTACACCCCCACGCAGCGCCAGGCGCAGGGCCTGGAGGTTCTAGGCTGGGTGTTCCACTGGTCGCATTTCCGCCAGCAGCGGCCCGGTTGAAACAACCTGTGCCATTTTTTGCTGGGCATCCTGCGCTCGCCCTTGTATGCTACGCCGCACATTTAGCCCCGACCGGCGCGAGCCGCAGTCCAGAGGGCTCGGCGATATCCCACACGGGTATCAGCCATCTCTTTCAGGCCCTTGCTGGCCACACAGTTAAGGCGGTTGCGGCTTACCATAAATTAGTCGGAAGCGTCCCCGAGAAGCCGGCCACAAGCCGGCTTTTTAATGCCCCCATGAAAATCGCCAGGCGCATGTCTTGAGAATGTTTCAGGGCTGGGTGTTCGCCGACAGATTTACAGCGCCTGGCAGATCGAGCGCAACAAACCTGCCGGCGTACACCTGTCAGCCCTTCACGCACACCACCTGCCGCAAGGTGTGCACCACTTCCACCAGTTCACTTTGCGCACGCATCACCGCGTCGATGTCCTTGTACGCCATCGGGATCTCGTCGATCACGTCCTTGTCCTTGCGGCACTCCACATGCGCCGTGGCCCGCCGCTGGTCTTCCACGGTAAAGCGGCTCTTGGCCCTGGTCCGGCTCATCACCCGGCCTGCGCCATGGCTGCAGGAGCAGAACGACTCTTCATTACCCAGCCCACGCACGATGAAGCTCTTGGCCCCCATGGAGCCAGGAATGATGCCCAGCTGCCCCTTCTGCGCCGACACCGCGCCCTTGCGCGTCACCAACACTTCGCGGCCGAAATGTTGCTCACGCTGCACATAGTTGTGGTGGCAGTTCACCGCTTCCAGGCTGGCTTCGAACGCTTTGCCCAGTGCCTTGCGCGCTGCGCCGACCACCGCCAGCATCATCAGCTCGCGGTTCTGCCGGGCGTAGTCCTGCGCCCACTCCACGGCTTCGACGTAGTCGGCGAAATGGCGGCTGCCTTCCTCGAAATACGCCAGGTCCTTGTCTGGCAGGTTGGCCAGGTGCTGGCGCATATCGGCCTGGGCCAGTTCGATGAACAGGTTGCCGATGGCATTGCCCACGCCGCGCGAGCCGCTGTGCAGCATGAACCAGACGCGGTCGGCTTGATCCAGGCACACCTCGATGAAATGGTTACCACCGCCCAGCGTGCCCAGGTGGTGGCGGTTGTTGGTCTTCTCCAGCCGTGGGTATTTGTCGGTAATCGCCTTGAAGCGCCCGGCCAGCTGGCCCCAGGCCTTATCCGCCTTGGCCGGTACATCGGCCCAGGCACCCTGGTCACGCTTGCCGAAGGTCTTGCCGTGCGGCACTGCCTGCTCGATGGCGCTGCGCAAGCCATGCAGGTTGTCTGGCAGGTCACGGGCGTGCAGCGAGGTGCGCGCGGCGATCATGCCGCAGCCGATGTCCACGCCAACCGCTGCGGGGATGATCGCGCCGATCGTGGGGATGACGCTGCCGATGGTCGAACCCTTGCCCAGGTGCACGTCCGGCATCACCGCTAGGTGCTTGAAGATGAACGGCATCCGCGCCGTGTTCAGCAGCTGCTTGCGGGCGTCGTCTTCGACCGGCACGCCGTCGGTCCACAATTTGACCGGCTTGCCGCCGGCGACCTGGAGAATGTCCATGGGGCTGTTCCTGAAAGGCCATGCCTGCATGATACCGCCAAAGGTCGTAGAGCCGTGGGTTGCCAGTGAGGTGGCCATGTGCTGTATGCTTGGCTGGTCTTCAGGGCGGGGTGAAAGTCCCCACCGGCGGTAAATCGAAAGATGAGCCCGCGAGCGCCCCGGCCATGCCGGGGGTCAGCAGATCTGGTGCAACTCCAGAGCCGACGGTCATAGTCCGGATGAAAGAAGGCGTCAGGCAGGGGCCATCCGGGCGCCCCTGCGCGCGCATTTTGTTCGCCCCGAGACGTTCATCGATCATTCACGAGGAGCGTTTCATGTCCACCCAGCACCACCCGCAATTCCCCAATGTTTCCGCTGCCATCGCCGCCTTCCAGGCCGGGCGCCCTGTGCTGTTGCTCGACGACGACGACCGCGAGGACGAAGCGGACATCATTGCCGCCGCCGAGAACATTTCACTGCAGACCATGGCCATGATGATTCGCGATTGCAGCGGCATCGTCTGCCTGTGCCTGGACGAAGCCACCGTCGACAAGCTGCAACTGGCGCCCATGGTGCAGAACAACCAGGCTCGCCACGGCACCGGCTTTACCGTCACCATCGAGGCGGCAGAAGGCATCACTACCGGGGTTTCGGCCCAGGACCGCATTACCACCATTGCTGCGGCACTGCGCTCAACGGCGGATCAGCGCCATATCGTCAGCCCGGGGCATGTGTTCCCGCTGCGTGCCCGCAATGGCGGCGTGCTGACCCGCCGTGGCCATACCGAAGGTTCGGTGGACCTGGCGCGCCTGGCCGGCCTGCGCCCGGCGGCGGTGCTGTGCGAGCTGATGAACCCCGATGGCAGCATGGCCCGTGGCGAGCAGGTGGCGGTGTATGCGCGGCAGTACAATTTACCGGTGCTGACCATCGAGGAACTGGCGCGGTACCGGGAGGCCATGGTGGAGCTAGAGGCCGAGACCGCCTGACCTACCGTACGGGGCCGCTTTGCGGCCCATTCGCGGGTAAACCCGCTCCTACAGGGTCTGCGTCACATTCAGAACCGGTGCAGTACCTGTGGGAGCGGCGGTGCGGCGGTCCGATTTACCCGCGAAGAGGCCGGCAATTCCAACCTCAGGCTGCCTGAAGTTTGCTCCCCCCGCCCCGCTCTGCTAGTGTCGCGCCGTTCTGAATGCCACCGAGACAGTCGCCATGGCCCGCAAAAAAGCCTCCCTCGATTTCGAGCAATCCCTCGCAGACCTGCAAGCACTGGTCGAGCGCCTGGAGAACGGCGAGTTGTCGCTGGAAGAATCGCTGGCCGCCTTCGAACAAGGCATCGCCCTGACCCGTGATTGCCAGGGCGCCCTGGCCCAGGCCGAGCAGAAGGTGCAGATCCTGCTGGAGCGCGATGGCGAGCTGGCTGCCCAGCCCTTCGACGCGGAGCCGGAAGCATGATCGGCACCTACCAGGCCAACTGCCAGGCGCGGGTCGACGCGGCCCTCGAACCGCTGTTCGTCGCCCCGACCAAGGAGCTTGAACGCCTTTATGCCGCCATGCGCTACAGCGTGATGAACGGCGGCAAGCGCGTACGCCCGTTGCTGGCCTACGCGGCCTGCGAAGCCCTGGGCGCCCCGGCCGAACAGGCTAACGGCGCAGCCTGCGCGGTCGAGCTGATCCACGCCTACTCGCTGGTGCATGACGACCTGCCGGCCATGGACGACGATGACCTGCGCCGCGGCCAGCCCACTACCCACAAAGCCTTCGATGAAGCCTGTGCCATCCTCGCTGGCGACGGTTTGCAAAGCCTGGCTTTCAGCGCCCTGCTCGACCCACGCCTGAGCCCGCAGGCCGACAGCATCCGCCTGGCCATGGTCCAGGCTCTGGCCAAGGGTGCCGGCCCGGCCGGTATGGTCGGCGGCCAGGCCATCGACCTGGGCTCGGTAGGCGTGAAGCTGGACCAGCAGGCGCTGGAGTTCATGCACCGGCACAAGACCGGCGCGCTGATCGAAGCCAGCGTGCGCCTCGGCGCCCTGGCCAGCGTCCGCGCCGAACAGGCGCAGCTGGATGCCCTGCAGACTTACGCACAAGCCATCGGCCTGGCGTTCCAGGTGCAGGACGACATCCTCGACGTGGAAAGCGACACCGCCACCCTTGGTAAACGCCAGGGTGCTGACATAGCTCGTGACAAACCGACTTACCCGTCCCTGCTGGGGCTGGAAGCAGCTAAAGCCTATGCGATCGAACTGCGCGACCAGGCGCTGGTCGCACTGGAAGGGTTCGGCGAAAAGGCCGAGCCGCTGCGGGCGCTGGCGCGTTACATCGTCGAACGCCGCAACTAAGCAGCTACACCTATCCCCTGTAGGAGCGGGTTCACCCGCGAATGCGTCGGCAAATTCAAGATCGCATTCGCGGGTGAACCCGCTCCTACAAGGGGCCGCGTAACCTGTGGTTGAATGGGCACTTTTCCCACAATGGGGTAAACTGCCGCGTCTTCACACACCTATAACGACTCGCCTGATGCCCACGACGTTTCAAGAGATCCCCCGCGAACGCCCGGTCACGCCGTTGCTCGACCGCGCTGACACGCCTGCCGGCCTGCGCCGGCTGGCCGAAGCCGACCTGGAGACCCTGGCCGACGAGCTGCGCCAGGAGCTGCTCTACACCGTGGGGCAGACCGGTGGGCATTTTGGTGCCGGCCTGGGCGTCATCGAGCTGACCATCGCCCTGCACTACGTGTTCGACACCCCGGACGACCGGCTGGTGTGGGACGTGGGCCACCAGGCCTACCCGCACAAGATCCTCACCGGGCGCCGTAACCGCATGCTCAGCCTGCGCCAGAAGGACGGCATCGCCGCCTTCCCGCGCCGTAGCGAAAGCGAGTACGACACCTTTGGCGTCGGCCACTCCAGCACCTCGATCAGCGCCGCGCTGGGCATGGCCATTGCCGCCCGCCTGCAAAACAGCGCACGCAAGTCGATCGCGGTGATTGGTGACGGCGCGCTGACCGCCGGCATGGCCTTCGAGGCGTTGAACCACGCCCAGGAAGTCAACGCCGACATGCTGGTGATCCTCAACGACAACGACATGTCGATTTCGCGCAATGTCGGCGGGCTGTCCAACTATTTGGCCAAGATCCTCTCCAGCCGCACCTACGCGAGCATGCGCGAAGGCAGCAAGAAGGTGCTGTCGCGCCTGCCGGGCGCCTGGGAAATCGCCCGCCGCACCGAGGAGTACGCCAAAGGCATGCTGGTGCCGGGTACGCTGTTCGAAGAGCTGGGCTGGAACTACATCGGCCCGATCGACGGCCATGACCTGCCAACCATGATCGCCACCCTGCGCAACATGCGTGACCTCAAGGGCCCGCAGTTCCTGCACGTGGTGACCAAGAAGGGCAAGGGCTTCGCCCCCGCCGAGATCGACCCGATCGGCTACCACGCCATCACCAAGCTGGAGCCGGCCGACAAACCCGCCGCGCCGAAGAAAGCCAGCGGCCCGAAGTACTCCGCCGTGTTCGGCCAGTGGCTGTGCGACATGGCCGCCGCCGACAACCGCTTGGTGGGCATTACACCGGCGATGAAGGAAGGCTCCGACCTGGTCGACTTCAGCGAGCGCTACCCGGAGCGCTACTTCGACGTGGCGATCGCCGAGCAGCATGCCGTGACCCTGGCGGCCGGCATGGCCTGCGAGGGCAGCAAGCCGGTGGTGGCGATCTATTCCACCTTCCTGCAGCGCGCCTACGACCAGCTGATCCACGACGTGGCGGTGCAGAACCTCGACGTACTGTTTGCCATCGACCGCGCTGGCCTGGTCGGCGAAGACGGCCCGACCCACGCGGGCAGCTATGACTTGTCGTACCTGCGCTGCATCCCGGGCATGCTGGTAATGACCCCGAGCGACGAGAACGAGCTGCGCAAGATGCTCAGCACCGGCCACCTGTACAACGGGCCGGCGGCGGTGCGTTACCCGCGTGGTACCGGCCCGAATGCACCGATCAGCGGTGACCTTGAACCGCTGGAAATCGGCAAGGGCGTGGTCCGCCGCCAAGGCGAAAAAGTGGCCCTGCTGGTATTCGGCGTGCAGCTGGCCGAGGCCATGCAAGTGGGCGAGCAGATCAATGCCACGGTAGTCGACATGCGCTTCGTCAAGCCACTGGACGAAGCCTTGGTGCTGGAGCTGGCTGGCAGCCATGAGCTGCTGGTGACCATCGAAGAGAACGCCATCATGGGTGGTGCGGGGGCTGCGGTGGGTGAGTTCCTGGCCAACCAAGGCGTGGTCAAGGCGCTGCTGCACCTGGGCCTGCCGGACATCTATGTCGAGCATGCCAAGCCGGCGCAGATGCTGGCCGAATGCGGGCTGGATGCGGCCGGTATCGAGGCTTCGGTGAAAGCCCGCATGGCCAAGCTCGGCTTGTAATCCCCGGGGCCGCCTTGCGGCCCATCGCGACACAAGGCCGCTCCTACAGAGACCGCGCCCCCGGCCTGTGCAATTCCTGTAGGAGCGGCCTTGTGTCGCGATCGAGGGCGCAGCCCTCGCAAAATGGTACTGCCCATGAAAGCCCCAAGCTTTGCCACCCTGCTCTGCCTCCCCCTGCCGCTACTGGCCGCCGAACGCGACGACGCCCTCAAGCTCCCCGACGTGCTGATCAGCGCCAGCCGCCAGGTCGAGTCGCGCACCGCTACCAGCGCCGCCAACACGGTCTTCACCCGCGCCGACATCGACCGCCTGCAACCCACCAGCGTCACCGACCTGCTCAGCCGCGTGCCGGGCGTACAGGTGGCACCTACCGGTGGCCGTGGCAGCCTGCCAGGCATCTTCATCCGCGGCACCAAGGCCGCACAAAGCTTGGTGCTGGTCGATGGCGTGCGCATCGCCAATGCCACCTCGGGAGACAGCGGCCTGCAGTTTCTCGATGTCGACCAGATCGAACGGGTGGAAGTGCTGCGCGGCTCGCGCTCGGCGGTGTATGGCAGCGATGCCATTGGCGGGGTTATCCAGATCTTCACCCGGCGCAGCAGCGGCCTAGGCATGCAACCGCGCCTGCGCGTGGCAGCCGGCAGCAATCAGACCTTCCAGCGCAGCCTGGGGCTTTCTGGCGGTAATGGCGCGACACGCTTCAACCTCGGCGCCAGCCTGGATGAAACGGCCGGCATCGACGCGACCGGGCCGTCCTTCGCCAGCGATGGCGACCACGACGCCTATCGCAACAAGTCGTTCAACCTGAGCCTGAGTCACACCTTTGGCGAACGCTTCGAGGCCGGCCTCAACCTGCTCGATAGCCGTGGCCGCAGCGAATACGACAACCCTTTCGGTGGCTTCGACCCGGTCACCTTCGCAAGCTTCGGCCAGCAGCCCTACACCGACTTCAGCGTCAGCAGCCTGGGTAGTTACTTCGACGCCCAGCTTACCGAAACCTGGCATTCACGCCTGGAACTGGCCCACAGCGAAAACCGCGACGACAAACGCGACAAGCTCAGCGCCGAGCGCTTTGTGTTCAACACCTACCGCGATCAGGTCACCTGGCAGAATGACCTGGCCCTGGGCGAACAAAACACCGTACTGGTTGGTGGTGACTGGTACGAAGACCGTGTACACGGCAGTACCGATTTCACCGAAGATAGCCGCTGGAACCGTGCCGTGTTCGCGCAGCACCGCTACCAGGGCGAGCAGTTCTCCACCGAGCTGGGCGTACGTCATGACCGCAACCAACAGTTTGGCGGCCAGACCACCTGGAGCGGCAGCCTGACCGTACCGCTGAACGAGCAGAATGACGTACTGCTCTCCTACAGCGAAGGCTTCCGCGCACCAACGTTCAACGACCTCTATTACCCACAGTTCAGTAACCCGAACCTGGACCCCGAGCACTCCAGAAGCTACGAGCTGCAATGGCGCAGCCAACTGACGGCAGACACTCGGCTGGAGACCTCGCTGTACCGCACCGACCTGCGCGATGCGATCATCTTTGGCCAGGATTCGATACCCCGCAATGTCGCCTCGGCACGGATCAACGGCCTGGAAATGGCGCTGACCCAGCAATGGGGCGCCTGGCACAGCCAGCTTGGCCTGGCGCTGATCGACCCACGCGACCGTGACAGCGGCCACACCCTCGCCCGCCGCGCACGACGCACGTTGAGCCTGGACCTGGACCGCGAATTCGGGCGTTTCGGTGTAGGCGGTAGCTGGCAGGCAGTCAGCAGCAGTTATGACGACGAGGCCAACCGCAACCGCATAGGTGGCTATGGCCTGCTTGGGTTGCGTGGTAGCTGGGCGGCTACTGATGAAGTGAAACTGGAAGCCAAGCTGGATAACGTGCTGGACCGCCGCTACAGCCGCGCCCTGTACAGCTACGAGGGCGCTTACCACCCTTACCGCGAAGAAGGCCGCACGCTACTGTTCAGCGTCACCTGGACGCCGGCGCTTTAGCCGCGAGCAACGCACACAGGCGGGCGGTGGCTTCGATCATCTGCCCGCTGGGGCGCTCCAGGCCTTTGTCGGGCACCACCAACAAACGCCCATCAGCAACCGCACGAAGCTGCGGCCAGGCCCTCCAGCTGGCCAGCTGCGCCTGATCACCGGCAAGGATGACCTGTGGGTTGCGCAGCAACACCGACTCGACATTCACCTGCGGCGCCGGTTGGCTGAGGTCGGCGAACACGTTGCGCGCTCCGCATACGGCCAGCGCGTCGCTGACCACCTGACGGCCACCGAGGGTGTACAACGGCCGGTCCCAGACCTGGTAGAACACCTGCAAGGGTTCGTCCCGCCGATACTGCTGGCGCAGCTGCTGCAACCGCTCACGCAGCGCTTGAGCGTACTGATGGCCTTGCTCGGTACGGCCGATGCGCACGGCAATAGCCTCGATCTGCACGATTAGCTGGTCGATGTCATGGGGTTCAGCACTGAAGGTGGCAATGCCCAGGCGTTTGAGCTGGTCGCGCTGGGCCGGCGGCACACTCCCTGGCCACAGCAGCAACAGGTCAGGGCGCAGGCTGAGCAGGCGCTCCATGTCCAGTTGCCCTTGCCGCCCGACCGAAGGCAGGTCGCGCAGCGCAACCGGTCGTTCGCCCCCGTCGAGCACGCCCACCAGCAGGTCGTCGGCCTGCAGTTCGAGCATGATTTCAGTCATCGAAGGGGCCAGGCTGACCACCCGCAGGGGTTCTGCGGCCAGCACGGTGCAGGCAAAGAGCGCCAGCAGCCCAGGCAGCAAGCGCATCAGCCGAGCTGGCGCGGAATGCGATAGAGGTACAGCACCACCACGGTGGACAACGCAAGCAGGATCTGTGGCACCGCCTCCAGGCCAACCAGCACCGACAGTGCGGCGACCCAGGCCGGGAAGCAGGCATACAGCATGGCCAGCCGGCGTACCCGCGCCAACTCGATCCAGGCGGCGGGTTCTTCGCCGGTGCCGAGGACCTTGGAGGTGGCGATGAGTGCGCGCTTGTAGGCCCCAAAGCGCGGCAGGCTGAGGAACATGGTTGCCGCGCCGGCGATGAACAGCGGCATGGCCAGCACCGGGATCAGCGCATCACCGCCACCAAACGCCCAGGCCATGACCGGCAGCGGCACGAGGCCGACCGCCAGGTACTGCCACCAGGCCAGCGCCAGGCGCCGCTTGACCTCGGCGCGGGTCACGCCTGGGGCACCTCGCCCTGGTGTTCGTTGCCCAGCATGTGGCCGAGCTTGCCGGCCTTGGTCGCCAGGTAGTAGCGGTTGTGCGGGTTGTGCCCGGTGTGCAGCGGCACGCGCTCGGCAACCACGATGTTCATGTCGGTCAGGGCTTTGACCTTGCGCGGGTTGTTGGTCATCAGGCGCAGCGATTTCACGCCCAGGTGCTCCAGCATCGGCAGGCACATGGCGTAGTCGCGCTGGTCGGCGGCAAAGCCCAGGCGCTCGTTGGCTTCGACGGTGTCGGCGCCGCCATCCTGCAGCTCGTAGGCGCGAATCTTGTTCAGCAGGCCGATGCCGCGGCCTTCCTGGCGCAGGTACAGCAGCACGCCACGGCCTTCGCGGGCGATGGCCTGCAGCGCCGCTTCCAGCTGCGAGCCGCAGTCGCAGCGCTGGCTGAACAGGGCATCGCCAGTCAGGCACTCGGAGTGCAGGCGCCCCAATACCGGCTGGCCGTCCGCGATGTCACCCAGGCTGAGCACCACGTGCTCACGGCCAGTGGCTTCATCGAGAAAGCCATGCATGGTGAAGGTCGCGAAGGGAGTCGGGAGTTTAGAGGCGGCAACAAAGACGACGGGCACGTTGTGCTCCTGGAATAAGTTGAAAATTTCTCGTGGGCCGATTGTATCAGCAGGTTGGGCAATGTGGGCTGGCTGAATACCGTGGGGTAAGATCGAAAAGTTCGATGCTTAGCAGAGAGCATCGCTCAATCCTGCGCCCTGCACCGTCCCTGTGGGAGCGGGTTCACACCGCGAAGAAGGCAACACGGTACCTGGCACCGGCTTCGCCGGTGTTCGCGGGTGAACCCGCTCCCACAGGATTACGCGCGTCGTTTCAATGCGGCTTGCTGTCTGCACTGAACGGATACGGCTGCTGCCAGTGCTCGAAAATCGGTTTCAACTCGCCGCTGCGCACCAGCTCGGCCATGCGTTTGTCGAACAGGTCACGCAGGGCCTTGGCCTGGTTGTTGCGGGCGAAGGCCAGGTACAACGGCAGTTCCGCCACATGGGTGCGGCGGAAGCGTTCAGGCTGGGAAGCCTGGCCAAGTACGTAGTCGACCTCGGTCAAGGCATCGATGTAGAAGTCCACACGGTCATGTTCAAGCATTGGCAGGATGCCTTCGCGACGCTGGATTTCGCGAAACTCATGCACATTGGGCAGGTAGCTGCCGTAGTCGTAGCCGCGCACCCAGGCCAGGCGGTACTTGCCCACGGTTTCCAGGGTAGGTACAGGCTTGCTGGCCAGTCCCAGGGCGTAGATGTGGTCCATGTCGAAGTGCCAGCGCGGGTACAGGTTGTCGTCGTTCTCTTCCTTGTATGAGCCAACCCAGGCATCAGCCTCGCCGCGCTTCACCAACCCTACCGCACGGCTGTAAGGCGCGCTCTTGGTAACCACCTTGACCCCGGCCGGCTCGAACACCTTGCGCAGCACGTCCCAGGCTACCCCGGTACCGTCGGCATTGGTGTAGTCGAGCCACTCCTCGCTGACCAGATGGATCTGCTTTGGCACGCCTTCGCCAGCCGCCACCCACGGGGCAACACTCAGCAGCATTGCCAGCAGCACAGTCCTTATGGCCATTTACACGCTCCCTGTTTCAGGCAACCGCCCACACCAGAACCTGCATGCCCAGCCAGGCGAACACGCCTGCCAGGATATCGTCGAGCATGATGCCGACGCCTCCGTGCACATGGCGGTCGATCCAGCGGATCGGCCACGGCTTGAGGATGTCGAAGAAGCGGAACATCAGGAACCCCGCCAGCAGCCACTGCCAGCCTTCCGGCACCAGCCAGAGGGTGATCCACATGCCGACAATCTCGTCCCAGACAATGCCTTCATGGTCGTGAACGCGCAAGTCATTGGCGACTTTGCCGCACAGCCAGAAGCCGAACAGCATGCTCACGCCAAGCAACAGCCAGTAGCCCCAGTCGGGCAGCATCTGCCACAACGGGATGAACGGTATGGCCACCAGCGAGCCCCAGGTGCCGGGGGCCTTGGGCAAGGTGCCGGAACCGAAGCCAAAAGCGATGAAGTGCCACGGGTTGCGCCAGACCGAGGGCGGAACGAACTCCGCAGGCACCTGGTTGGGGTGATCGGTCACGGTGTCTCCCTAAAGTGTTGATAGCCCCGCTGAACGGGGGTGATGTCCTGGCCCTGCGCGTCGCGCAAGGTCACACCCTGCCCTTCAACTACGCGGCCGATGGTATGCACTTCAATGAAGCCGAAGTCGGCCAAGGGCGCCAATGCCTCGGGCGGCAAGGTGAAGGCCAGCACGTAATCGTCACCACCGGTGAGTGCTGCCTGCAGCGCCGCTTCGCGGCCCAGGAACGCCTCTAGAGCAGGAGACACCGGGACCTGCGCCAGGTTCACCTCCAGCGCAACGCCGGACGCCTTGGCGATATGCCCACAGTCGGCAAGCAGCCCATCGGATATATCCAGCGCCGCCGTAGCCTTGCCACGCAGCAGTGCACCGAGGGTGAGCTGTGGCATTGGCGACCAGTAATGGGCCAGCAGCGGCTCGGCCTGTTCGGCAGGCGCTTCGCGCTCACCCAGCACCAGTGGCAAGGCGCCAGCGGCCTTGCCCAGCGAACCGCCGACACACAGCAGGTCGCCCGGCCGTGCACCGCTGCGGCGCAATGCCTGGCCCGCCGGCACGCGGCCGAACACGGTGACGGTGATGCTCAGCGGGCCTCGGGTGGTATCCCCCCCGATCAGGCTCATGCGGCAGCGGTGGGCCATGCGGCTGAGGCCGTCGGCATAGGCCGCAAGCCAGTCAGGGCCAACGTCAGGCAGGGTCAGGGCGAGGGTAAAACCGATTGCGGTCGCACCCATGGCTGCCAGGTCACTGGCCGCCACAGCCAACGAACGCTGGCCAAGCAGCAACGGATCGCAAACAGCAGGAAAATGTACCCCGGCGACCAGGGTATCGGTCGACACCGCCAGTTGTTCACCGGGGGGAAGGTCCAGCAGGGCGCAGTCGTCGCCGATACCCAGGGCCACGCCCTCGCCGCCCTGCGCACAGGGCGCGGCGGCGAAGTAATGGTTGATCAGCTCGAACTCACCCATGGCCAGGCAGCGCCGGCATCAGCGCTTGTTCGCCTTGACTTCTGCTTCACGCAGGGTCGGGGCGAGCTTGTCCAGCACGCCGTTGACGAACTTGTGGCCGTCGGTGGCACCGAAGACCTTTGCCAGTTCCACACCTTCGTTGATCACTACGCGGTACGGTACGTCGACGCGTTTGATCAGCTCCCAGGTGGACAGGCGCAGCACGGCCAGCTCGACCGGGTCGAGCTCTTCAAGTGCCATGGTCATGCAAGGCACCAGCGCCTTGTCGATTTCGCCCTTGATCGCCGGAACCCCGTGCAGGATCTCGCGGAAATAGGCGCCGTCGACATCGGTGAAATCGTTATCGACCCGGAACTGCGCTTCGATCTCGTTCAGCGAATGCTGGGCCATGTGCCACTGGTAGAGGGCCTGGGTCGCGAGCTTGCGGGCTTCGCGGCGCTTGGCGCTCTTCGACGGCTTGCCGGCATCCGCAGGTTTTGGATCGCGCGGGTTGAAACGATCGCTTTCGTCGCTAATCACTTGGCCTCCAACTGCGCCAGCAGGCTGACCATTTCCAGAGCGGACAGGGCGGCTTCACCGCCTTTGTTGCCAGCCTTGGTGCCGGAGCGCTCGATGGCTTGCTCGATGGAGTCGACGGTCAGTACGCCGAAGGCCACCGGAACACCGAACTCCATGGACACCTGGGCCAGGCCCTTGGTGCATTCGCCTGCCACGTATTCAAAGTGCGGGGTACCACCACGGATCACGGCGCCCAGGGCGATGATCGCGTCGTAGGCGCCTTGCTGGGCGACCTTCTGTGCTACCAGCGGGATCTCGAACGCACCCGGGGCACGGATGATGGTGATGTCGCTTTCGCTGACACCGTGGCGAACCAGGGTATCAACGGCACCGCTTACCAGGCTTTCGACAACGAAGCTGTTGAAGCGGCCAACCACCAAAGCATAGCGACCTTTGGGGGCGATGAAGGTACCTTCGATGGTCTTCAGGGTCATTCCGATATTCTCATCTTCAAGAGCGAGGCCGCATACAAGCGGCCTCGACAGGGGTCTGGACTCGAGCAGAGGGCGTCATTGCCGCCTCAAGTCACTCGGAGGGCACGTATTCTACAACTTCCAGATCGAATCCGGATATCGCGTTGAACTTCATCGGCGAACTCATCAGGCGCATCTTGCGCACACCGAGGTCACGCAGGATCTGCGAACCGGCGCCCACGGTGCTGTAGGTGGTCGGTGCCTTGGCCGGTGCATCGCCCGCGCTTTCGCGGATGTGCGCCAGCAGCACGTCGCCGTCCAGCGGGTGGCCCAGCAGCAATACCACGCCGCTGCCGGCCTCTGCCACGGCGGCCATTGCGGCGCGCAGGCTCCAGCGGCCTGGTTGCTTGACCAGCAGCAGGTCGCGCAGCGGGTCCATGTTGTGTACACGCACCAGGG
The DNA here is from genome assembly GCF_044749595.1 of Pseudomonas sp. NPDC089392. Classification (NCBI taxonomy): domain Bacteria; kingdom Pseudomonadati; phylum Pseudomonadota; class Gammaproteobacteria; order Pseudomonadales; family Pseudomonadaceae; genus Pseudomonas; species Pseudomonas sp. NPDC089392. The sequence goes on along the minus strand of NZ_JBIVIF010000038.1, from coordinate 46,880 downwards.
TCGGCTCTTCGGCGCAGATCTTGCCCAGGGTCAGGGCCATGTGCACGTCGCCTTCCACCGCATCGCGGTAGGTGACCAGGTTGAACTCACCCAGTTCGCTCTCCACCGGCTGCTCGGACACGCGCTGCACGGTGCGCTCGTGGATCATGCGGTAGTGGATCAGGTCGGCGATGGTGCCGATCTTCAAGCCGTGCTCGGCAGCGAACACTTCCAGCTCGGCGCGGCGCGACATGGTGCCGTCGTCGTTCATCACTTCGCAGATTACGCCGCTTGGCTCGAAACCGGCCATGCGCGCCAGGTCGCAGGCGGCTTCGGTGTGGCCGGCGCGGGCCAGGGTACCGCCAGGCTGGGCCATCAGCGGGAAGATGTGGCCAGGGCTGACGATGTCTTCGGCTTTGGCATCCTTGGCGGCAGCGGCCTGCACGGTGCGTGCGCGGTCAGCGGCAGAGATGCCGGTGGTGACGCCTTCGGCGGCTTCGATCGACACAGTGAACTTGGTGCCGAAGCCCGAGCCGTTGCGCGGTGCCATCAGCGGCAGCTTCAACGTTTCGCAACGCTCGCGGGTCATCGGCATGCAGATCAGGCCACGGGCGTGCTTGGCCATGAAGTTGATGTGCTCGGGCAGGCAGCATTCGGCTGCCATGATGATGTCGCCTTCATTCTCGCGGTCTTCGTCATCCATGAGGATGACCATTTTGCCCTGGCGGATGTCTTCGACCAGTTCTTCGATGCTGTTGAGCGCCACGCGGCACCCCCTTCTCAATCAGGATTTCAAGAAGCCGTTGGCGGCCAGGAAGCTTTCGGTAATGCCACTGCCCTTGCTCGGTTCGGCAGCCTTGTCACCCAGCAGCAAGCGCTCCAGGTAACGGGCCAGCAGGTCGACCTCAAGGTTTACCCGACGCCCTGCACGGTAGTCGGCCATGATGGTTTCGGACAGGGTGTGCGGGACAATGGTCAGCTCGAACTCGGCGCCATTGACCTCATTGACCGTCAGGCTGGTGCCGTCGACGGTGATCGAACCCTTGTGGGCGATGTACTTGGCCAGTTCCTTCGGTGCACGCACGCGGAACTGAATGGCGCGGGCGTTATCGCTGCGCGAAATGATTTCGCCGACCCCGTCGACATGGCCACTGACCAGGTGCCCGCCCAGGCGGGTGGTAGGGGTCAGGGCCTTTTCCAGGTTGACCTTGCTGCCGCTCTTGAGGTCGATGAAGGCGGTGCGCTTGAGGGTTTCGACGCTGACGTCGGCCCAGAAGCCGTCACCCGGCAGTTCGACGGCGGTCAGGCACACGCCGTTGACGGCGATGCTGTCGCCGAGCTTGACGTCACCCAGGTCGAGCTTGCCGGTTTCGACGTAGACGCGCACGTCGCCACCCTTGGGGGTCAGGCTGCGGATGGTGCCGATGGATTCGATGATGCCGGTGAACATGGGGTCTTCCTCAAAAACGGTTTGCGCGGGGCAAGCCCGGCATTATACGCCGGGCGCCAGCAGGGGGATGGCCGTGACCCGCCAGTCATCGCCCACTGCACGCATTTCGGTAATTTTCAGCCGCGGTGCTTCGCTCATCTTCTCCAGCGGCCAGTCCAGTAGCGGGCGGGCGTGGGAGCCGAGGAAGGTGCCGGCGACGAACAACTGGTACTCGTCGACCAGGCCCTGGCGGGCAAAGGCACCGACCAGGCCGGCACCGGCCTCCAGCAGGATTTCGTTGGCGCCACGGGCGGCCAGGGCTTGCAGCAACGCCGACAGGTCGACCTGGCCATTGTTGCCCGGCAGGCTGAGCAGTTCATGGCCGGCAGCGGCATAGCGCGGGTCATCTGCGACAGCGGTCACCACCAGCGCCGGGCCGGCCTGGAAGAACGGTGCATCCAGCGGCAGGCGCAGGCGGCCATCAACCAGCACCCGCAGCGGAGTGCGGCTGAGTGCCAAGGCCGTAGTTTCATCATCCAGGCCCAGCTCGGTGCCACGCACGGTCATGCGCGCGTTGTCGGCCAGCACACTGGCGGCGCTGGTCAGCACCACGCTGGAACGGGCGCGCAGGCGCTGTACTGCCGAGCGGGCGGCCGGGCCGGTGATCCACTGGCTTTCGCCACTGGCCATGGCGGTGCGGCCGTCCAGGCTCATGGCCAGCTTGGCACGCACGAACGGCAGGCCGTGTTCCATGCGCTTGAGGAAGCCTGGGTTGAGGGCTCGGGCCTCGGCTTCGAGCACGCCGCTGGCCACCTCGATACCGGCCTCGGCCAGACGCCGCAGGCCCTGCCCCGCCACTTGCGGGTTCGGGTCCTGCATGGCTGCCACCACCCGCGCCACACCGGCCTTGACCAGCGCTTCGGCGCACGGCGGCGTGCGGCCATGGTGGCTGCACGGCTCCAGGGTGACATAGGCGCAGGCGCCGCGGGCACGCTCACCGGCCTGGCGCAGGGCATGCACTTCGGCATGCGGCTCGCCGGCGCGCACGTGCCAGCCTTCGCCGACCACCTCGCCATCGCGCACGATCACGCAGCCTACGCGCGGGTTCGGGTGGGTGGTGTACAGGCCCTTGCGCGCCAGCTCCAGCGCGCGGGCCATGTAGTGGGCGTCAAGGATGGCGGCTTGGCTGGGCATGTTCACTCTTTAGCTGGCTCGCGGGCCAGGCGGTCGATTTCTTCGCGGAACTCGTCCAGGTCCTGGAAGCGCCGGTACACCGAGGCAAAGCGGATATAGGCCACTTCATCGAGCTTGCGCAGCTCGGCCATGACCATTTCACCCACCACCAGCGATTTGACTTCGCGCTCGCCAGTGGCACGCAGGCGGCTCTTGATGTGCGCCAGCGCCGCTTCCAGGCGCTCGACGCTGACCGGACGCTTTTCCAGTGCCCGCTGCATGCCGGCGCGCAGTTTGTCTTCGTCGAAAGGCTGGCGCGTGCCGTCCTGCTTGATCAGCCGGGGCAGCACCAGTTCGGCGGTTTCGAAAGTGGTGAAGCGCTCACCGCAGGCCACGCATTCGCGGCGACGGCGCACCTGCTCGCCCTCGGCGACGAGGCGAGAGTCGATGACCTTGGTGTCGTTGGCACCGCAAAAGGGACAGTGCATGGTGGCAGGCAACAAAAAAAGGGAGGGCCATGGTAGCGCATTGCACTGGCAAGACAAGCCAAAGGGGTTAACATCCATGGGAATTCTGCCCGTGAAGGACTACCCCATGCACTACCGAGCGCTCGTCGTGCTGTGCTGCGCCGCCCTGCTCGCCGCCTGCGGCAGCGACAGACCGAAGACCGATAACCCACCGGCGCCCACGTCAACCCGCTCGGCCAAGCCGGCTGAAGTACTCGGCCCGCTGCCGGCTTACCAGCGCGAACTCAGCGGCACCCTGCTGGAAATCCCGGCCGGTGCCGACGTGGAGCTGGCGTTGCTGGTCATCGACGAACGCGACCGCCCGCAGCGCCTGCTGGCCAGCAGCAACCTGACCGGCACCGGCCAGGCCCTGCCCTATCACCTGCGCTTCAACCCCGAAGCCTTCCCGGCCGGCGCCCGGGTCGAGCTGCGTGGCCGCGCCAGCAGCTCCGGCCAGCTGATCATGCATCTGCCACCGGTGCGCATTATCCAGGCCCAGACCCAGGCCACCGGCCCGCTGCGTTTCGAGAAGGCGCCGTAAGTGGCGCCACTTTCCCTGCAACAGGCCCTCAGCGGCCTGATCGGCGAAGCGCGGCTGATCGTCAGCGATCTGCCCGGCTGCGACCTGAAGCTGTGGCTGATCGACGAGCAGAACATGGACCGTGCCTTCAGCAGCGAAGAGACCCGGCGCATTCTTGAAGAGCCTCCCTACTGGAGCTTCTGCTGGGCCAGCGGCCTGGCCATGGCCCGCTACCTGGCCGAGCGCCCGGAATGGGTGGCCGGCAAGCGCGTGCTGGACTTTGGCGCCGGCTCCGGCATCGCCGGCATTGCCGCAGCCCGCGCCGGTGCACTGGAAGTGGTGGCCTGCGACCTCGACCCGCTGGCCCTTGATGCCTGCCGTGCGAATGCCGCGCTGAACGGGGTGGAGCTGAGCTACAGCAGCGACTTCTTCGCCGAAGACGACCGCTTCGACCTGATCCTGGTGGCCGATGTGCTGTATGACCGCGCCAACCTGCCATTGCTGGATGCCTTCCTCGGCCGTGGTCGCCAGGCCCTGGTGGCCGACTCGCGGGTACGCGACTTCAGCCACCCGCTCTACCAACAACTGGGCGTGCTCGAAGCACTGACACTGCCAGACCTGGCCGAACCACACGAATTCCGCCGGGTCAGCCTGTACCACGCCAGCCGCGACACCTTATAGTGCTGTTATTCACGAGTTTGCGAGAGTCGCAATGAGCCAAGACACGCCTTACATTTTCGACGCCACCGATGCCACCTTCCAGCAACTGGTGATCGAGAACTCCTTCCACAAGCCAGTGCTGGTGGACTTCTGGGCCGAGTGGTGCGCACCGTGCAAGGCACTGATGCCGCTGCTGGCGAAGATCGCCGAGGGTTACCAGGGCGAACTGCTGCTGGCCAAGATCAACTGCGACGTGGAGCAACAGGTGGTTGCCCAGTTCGGCATCCGCAGCCTGCCGACCGTGGTGCTGTTCAAGGACGGCCAGCCGGTGGACGGTTTTGCCGGTGCACAGCCAGAGTCGGCAATCCGCGCCATGCTTGAACCCCATGTGCAGCTGCCCGCCGCACCTGCCGCTTCGCCACTGGAGCAGGCCAAGGCGCTGTTCGCCGAAAGCCGTTTTGCCGAGGCCGAAGCGCTGTTGCAAGCACTGCTGAGTGAGGACAACAGCAATGCCGAAGCGTTGATCCTGTATGCCCGTTGCCTGGCCGAACGCGGTGAATTGGGTGAAGCCCAGGTGGTGCTGGATGCGGTCAAGACCGACGAGCACAAGGCTGCCCTGGCGGGTGCCAAGGCCCAGCTGACCTTCCTGCGCCAGGCTGCCAGCCTGCCGGAAGTCGCCGACCTGAAGAGCCGCCTGGCGCAGAACCCGCAGGATGACGAGGCGGCTTATCAGCTGAGCATTCAGCAACTGGCGCGCCAGCAGTATGAGGCCGCGCTGGAGGGGTTGTTGAAGCTCTTCCAGCGTAATCGTGGCTATGAGAACGGGCTGCCGCAGAAGGCAATGCTGCAGGTGTTCGAGTTGCTGGGTGGCGACCACCCGCTGGTTGGCGTTTACCGTCGCAAGCTGTCGGCGGCGATGTTCTGACCTGAAGCCCATTGCGAGGGCTTCGCCCTCGTTCGCGGGTGAACCCGCTCCCACAGGATCACCACAACCTCAAGACTTATGAGGTCCCTGTAGGAGCGGGTTTACCCGCGAAGAGGCCAGAACAGGCAATACAGATCTATCCCACCCAGTGATAAACCGGCGCATCCACGCCACTTTCCACCTTCACCTCACTGCTGTGCCGCAAGCGCACCAGCAGCCGCTTGCCCGCCGCCGTGCTCCCGGCCAGCCCTTCCAGCCGATCAAGCAACTCCGGCCCGCTCATCTGTCCAGCCAAGCGCAACACCTCACGCGCCGCCGTCCACTGCCCATCATCCTGACGCGGCGTCGCCACCGTAGCCGTCGCAGCACCCTGCGCCACCACCGGCACCTCGATTTGCCGCCCCAGCTGCGCCCACTCTTCAGGTTCCAGCTCGATGGTCAGGTCCACCGGCCAGTCACCAATCTGTCCACGAATTCTCACGATGCATTCCTTGAGCAAGGTCAATGCACCCATGCTAACGCAACATGAAACCTGCGCCACACAGGCTGGCGGCGCGCCGAGAAGTTGTTATAACATAACTCAATCATCCCGCCCGCTCCGGAGTCGTCCATGCGTCGCCTGCTGCTCGCCCTGCCCTTCGCTTTGTTGCCCCTGGCCGTGGCCCATGCCCACGACGACCACGATCATGATCATGATCACGCCCATGGCACCCTTGGCGCCCATGAGCATGGCGTGGCCAAGCTAAACGCCGTGCTTGATGGCAACACCCTGGAGTTGGAGCTGGACAACCCGGCGATGAACCTGGTCGGCTTCGAACATGCTGCCAGCAGCGATGCCGACAAAGCCAAGGTCGCCGCCGTGCGCCAGCAACTCGAACAACCGCTGCAACTGTTCGGCCTGCCTGCTGCCGCAGGCTGCAAGGAAGACCAGCAGGAGCTGGAAAGCCCACTGTTCGGTGATGCGCCGAAAGCCGACGACGATGGCGATGAACATGAGCACGGCCATCAGCACAGCGACATCGGCGCCCATTACCAGCTGACCTGCACCAGCCCCGAAAAACTGGCACAGGTCGACCTCACTCCGCTGTTCAAAGCCTTCCCGGCCACCCAGAAAATCAATGTGCAACTGATCGGCCCCAATGGCCAGAAAGGCGTGGAAGCAACGCCGGCCAAGGCAGCGGTCACCTTCTGAATGAGCCAGCCGTTGATCGAACTGCATGACCTGGTGTTCGCCTGGCCAGGTCAACCTCCGCTACTGGATATTCCGGCGTTCCACCTGGACGCCGGCGAGGCCTTGTTTCTGAAAGGCCCCAGCGGCAGTGGCAAGACCACCCTGCTGGGCCTGCTGGGCGGGGTGAATGTGCCAGGACAGGGCCGCATCCAGTTGCTCGGCCAGAACCTCGGCAGCTTGGGCCAAGGCGCCCGTGACCGCTTCCGGGTTGATCACACCGGCTACATCTTCCAGCAGTTCAACCTGCTGCCGTTCCTCTCGGTGCGCGAAAACGTCGAGCTGCCCTGCCGCTTCTCGAGCAGCCGCAAGGCCCGCGCCGAGCAGCGCCATGGCAGTGTCGACCAAGCGGCCAGCACGCTGCTGGCCCACCTGGGCCTGCACGACCCCGCCCTGCTCGTGCGCCGCGCCGACAGCCTGTCGATCGGCCAACAGCAAAGGGTCGCCGCCGCCCGCGCGCTGATCGGCCAGCCCGAGCTGGTGATTGCCGACGAACCCACTTCGGCGCTGGATGCAGACACCCGCGAAACATTCATCCGCCTGCTGTTCGATGAATGCCGCGCCGCCGGCGCCAGCCTGCTGTTCGTCAGCCACGACCAGAGCCTGGCACCGCTGTTCGACCGCCACCTGTCGCTGGCCGAACTCAACCGCGCCGCCAAGCCCCGGGAGGCCTGATGTACCTGCTCCGCCTTGCCTTGGTCAGCCTGGCCAACCGCCGCTTCACTGCGTTGCTCACCGCCTTCGCCATCGCCCTGTCGGTGTGCCTGCTGCTGGCCGTGGAGCGCGTCCGTACCGAGGCCCGCGCCAGTTTCGCCAGTACCATCAGTGGCACCGACCTGATCGTCGGCGCCCGCTCCGGCTCGGTGAACCTACTGCTGTATTCGGTATTCCGCATCGGCAACGCCACCAACAACATCCGCTGGGACAGTTATGAGCACTACGCCAAAGACCCGCGGGTAAAATGGGCGATCCCTATTTCGCTGGGCGACTCGCATCGCGGCTACAGGGTGATGGGCACCACGCCTGAATACTTCAGTCATTACCAGTATGGCCGCCGCCAGCATCTGCAGCTGAGCCAGGGGCGTGAGTTCGCCAGCGACCCGTTCGAAGTGGTACTCGGCGCCGAAGTGGCCGAGGCGTTGCACTACAAGCTGGGCGACAAGCTGGTGCTAGCCCACGGCGTGGCCGCGATCAGCCTGGTCAAGCATGACGACAAACCCTTCACCGTGGTCGGTGTGCTCAAACGCACCGGCACGCCGGTCGACCGCACCCTGCATATCAGCCTGGGCGGCATGGAGGCCATCCACATCGACTGGCATAACGGCGTACCGGCCCGTGGCGCCGGGCGTATCAGTGCCGAGCAGGCACGTACGATGGACCTGCAACCTGCTGCCATCACCGCGTTCATGCTCGGCCTGAACAGCAAGATCGCCACTTTCAGCCTGCAACGGGAGATCAACGAATACCGCAACGAGCCCTTGCTGGCGATCCTGCCCGGGGTGGCCCTGCGAGAGCTGTGGAGCCTGATGGGCACTGCGGAACAGGCGTTGTTCGTGGTGTCGCTGTTCGTGGTGCTGACCGGTTTGATCGGCATGCTCACGGCGATTCTCACCAGCCTCAACGAGCGCCGCCGGGAAATGGCGATCTTGCGTTCGGTCGGGGCCCGGCCCTGGCATATCGCAGGGTTGCTGGTACTGGAAGCACTGTCGCTGGCTGCGGTCGGGATAGTGGCCGGGCTTGGCTTGCTGTATGCGGGTATCGCCCTGGCGCAGGGGTATGTGCAGGCCAACTATGGCTTGTACTTGCCGCTGGCGCTGCCGAGTGCTCATGAGTGGACCTTGCTGGCTATCATCCTGGGGGCCGCGTTGCTGATGGGCAGCGTACCGGCGTGGCGGGCCTATCGGCAGTCGCTGGCCGATGGCCTGGCCATACACCTCTGAGGGCCTGCAATGATCAGAAATTTCATCGCCTGCTTCGCGGGTAAACCCGCTCCTACATTGGGTTGCGTTCCCCGTGTAGGAGCGGGTTCACCCGCGAAGAGGCCAGCACTGCACATATTACTGATCCTGCTGATTACGGTAGCGATGCCCCTGTGGGCCTCGGAACCCAAGGAGCTCGACTGGCCCGCCCTGATCCCCGAAGGCGCCCCGGTCATCCCGCCACAACTCGCCCCGCTGCACGACATGTCACAGCTCAGCAATGCCCTGTCTGCCGAGTCCGCCCCGGCAGCACGCCAGCAGGCTCCCGACGCGCCAGTAGTAAAAAACCTCGATGGCCAGCAGATCAAACTGCCCGGCTACATCGTACCGCTGGAGGTCAGCGAAGAAGGCCGCACCACCGAATTCCTGCTGGTCCCCTACTACGGCGCATGCATCCACGTGCCACCACCGCCGTCAAACCAGATCGTGCACATTTTCAGCGAAATGGGCGTACGCGTCGAAGACCTCTACCAGCCCTACTGGATAGAGGGAAAGATGCAGGTTAGAGCCTCCAGCAGCGAATTGGCCGATGCCGGATACCAGATGGAAGCCGAGAAAATATACGCTTACGAGCTGAAGTGAGAACTGTTACCAATTCGTGAAGACGCTTCTTTGAGCTGGGTCAAACTTTCTGTTTAGACGCATCCGTACCATTGGACTACTCGATTACTCACGTCCTTTGGGAGCTTCCATGAACAAGTCCTTGCTCGGTGCCGCCCTCGCGGCCCTGGCGCTCGCCGCCCCTGTTGCCCACGCCCACCAGGCGGGTGATGTCATCGTCCGCGCCGGTGCCATTACCACTGCGCCGAACGAGAGCAGCGGCGACCTGAAATTTGATGGCAGCAAGGTTTCGGGCACCAAGGCGACCCTGGACAGCGACACCCAGCTGGGCCTGACGTTCGCCTACATGCTCACCGACCACATCGGCCTGGAACTGCTGGCAGCCACGCCCTTCAAACACACCGTGGCCGTAAAAGGCCTGGGCGGCGGCCTGGACGGCAAGCTGGCCGACATCAAGCAACTGCCACCGACCCTGTCGCTGCAGTACTACCCGATGGAGCCCAACTCCAAGTTCCAGCCGTATGCCGGCGTCGGTATCAACTACACCCTGTTCTTCGACGAAGACCTCAGCAGCGCCCGCAAGCAGCAGGGCTTCAGCAACCTGAAGCTGCAGGACTCGGTTGGCATCGCCGGCCAGCTGGGCATGGACTACATGCTCACCGACAACCTGCTGGTCAACGCTTCGATCTGGTACGTAGACATCGACACCAAGGCCAGCGTCAACGGCCCGACTGCACTGGGCTACAGCAAAACCAAGGTCGACGTCGACGTCGACCCGTGGGTGTACATGGTCGGCCTTGGCTACAAGTTCTGACCTGAGCATTGCAGGGCGGCTTCGGCCGCCCTCTCCCGTTGCAGCCATAGCCAATAGCCCAGTGCGACCGTGCTAAAGGCCATCCCCAACCCACACACCGCCACCCAGCCCCAATGGGCAAATACCCAGCCCGCCAGCACTGCACCCAGCCCGCTGCCAAGCGAATAGCAACACATGTAGGCGCCGATCAAGCGGCTGGCCATTGCGCCTCGCCCGGCCAGCAACAGGCTCTGGTTGGTGACATGCACCGCCTGCACGGCAAAATCCAGCATCAGCACCCCCAAGCCGAAAGCCATCAGTGACTGCCCGACCAGTGCCGTGGGCAGCCAAGACAGTGCCAGCAGGGCCAGAGCCAGCCCGGTGGTGCGCTCCCCGCGCCCTTGGTCGGCCAAGCGTCCGGCGCGGGCTGCCGCCATGGTGCCCGCAACACCTGCCAAACCGAACAGGCCTATCTCGGTATGGCTCAGCGCCAATGGCGCAGCGCTCAGGGGCATGACCATTGCACTCCACAGCACGCTGAACGCCGCAAAGATCAACACGCCGAACACCCCACGCTGGCGCAACAGCCGGTCGTGCCGGTACAGGCTGAACTGGGCCGCGATCAGCGCCCGGTAGCCAAGCCGATGCTCAGCCGGCTGCGCCGTGGGCAAGCTGCGCCACAACACCAGGGCCAGCAGTATCAGCAGTGCTGCGGCAACCAGGTACACGCTGCGCCAACCGGCCAGGTCGGCAAGCCCGCCCGAAACCAGCCGCGCCAACAGAATCCCCAGCACCACACCGCTGGTGACGGTGCCTACGGCTTGCCCATGCTGGCCGGGTGCGGCGAGACTCGCGGCATACGCCACCATCACCTGCACCATGACGGCCATCAGCCCGGTGATGATCAACGCCAGCAGCAACATGGCCCAGTTGGGTGCCATGCCGACGCTGACAAGCGCCAGGGCCGAGACCAGCAACTGGCCAAGCAACAGGCGTTTGCGGTCGACCATGTCCCCTAGCGGTACGATCAGCAGCAGCCCCAGGGCGTATCCCGCCTGGGTGGCACCGACCACCCAGCCGATCTGCTGCTGCGCCACACCCAGATCGGCAGCCATCGTTTCGAGCAAGGGCTGGGCGAAATACACCGTCGCCACGGCCATGGCGCTGGTGACGGCAAGCAGCAGGGTTTTCCAGCGTGTCAGCGCAGGGCTCATCGGGGCGACCTCGTCAACCTGGTTTTGAATTGAAACCACATGCTGGATATTTAGCAAATGTAGTTTTAATCTGCAACCAGATAGCCAAGACAGGTTTGCCCCATGCTCGATGAAAATAATGCGCAATGCCCTGTGGCCCGGGCCTTGGAAGTACTGGGTGACCGTTGGGCGCTGATGATCCTGCGCGATGCCTTTGATGGCCTGCGGCGCTTCAGTGAATTCCAGAAGAACCTGGGGCTGGCGAAGAATATCCTCGCCTCAAGGTTAAAGCTGCTGGTTGAGAGCGGATTGCTGGAGATGCAGCCGGCCTCGGATGGCAGCGCCTACAAGGAATACGTGCTGACCGAGAAAGGGCGGTCGGTGTTTCCGGTGGTGGTTGGTTTGAGGCAGTGGGGGGAGCGGTATCTGTTCGCGGCGGGTGAGGTGCGTTCGGAATTGGTGGAGGATGTTAGCGGGCAGGCGCTTGAGACGTTACAGGTGCGAGGCCAGAATGGGCGGATTTTGAACGCCGAGGATTGTCTGCGCAGAGTTGTGCAGCATGGGTGATTTTTGGGGCTGCTGCGCAGCCCTATCGCGACACAAGGCCGCTCCTACAGCGACCGCGTCACTTCGGCCTTGCGCGATCCCTTGCAGGAGCGGCCTTGTGTCGCGATAGGGCCGCAAAGCGGCCCCATGGGCTTCAGCTTTTACCCAAAAGCCGCGCCAGGCCCTCGACCATCGGCGTCGCCTGCGGAAAATCGAACCGCGCCAGCAAGCGCTGGTTATCCGCCCGCGAATGGCGAATATCACCCGAACGCGCCGCTGCATAGCTGATCGCCGGCAAGCTACCGACCACTTTCTCCAGTGCCGCCAGCAACTGGTTGAGTGAAGTAGCCTGGTTGAGGCCGATGTTCACCGCCCCCTCCTCGACCTGCGGCTGCTCCAGCGCCTGCACCATCACTTGCACCAGATCCCCGACATAAAGGAAGTCGCGGGTCTGTTCACCATCACCGAACACCGTAATCGGCAACCCTTGCACAGCACGCTCGCAGAAGATGCTGATTACCCCGGAATACGGCGAGGACGGGTCCTGGCGCGGCCCAAAGATATTGAAGAAGCGGAACACCACCGGCTCCAGGCCATGCTGGCGGCGGTAGAAGTCGAGGTACTGCTCACTGGCCAGCTTGTCCACCGCATAAGGGGTCAGCGGCGCCTTGGGGGTGTCCTCGGCAATCGACTCGCCCTCGCCATTGTTGCCATACACTGCCGCACTCGAGGCGAACAGCACCCGGCGCACGCCCTGTACGCGCATGGCCTCGGCCACGTTCAGGGTGCCGATAAAGTTGCTCTGATGGGTCTTTACCGGGTTTTCGACAGACGCCTGCACCGACGCTACCGCAGCCAGATGGACCACGGCACTACAACCGGCAGCCGCGCGCAAGACCAGATCAGCATCGGCCACATCGCCTTCGATCAGCTCAAGCCGTGGGATGTCCAGCTGCAGGTTGCCCCGCTTGCCAGTGGATAAATCGTCGAGCACACGTACGGCGTAGCCTTTTTCCAACAACGCATCGCACAGGTGGGAGCCAATGAAGCCGGCACCGCCGGTGATCAGGATGGGGGCGTCAGCCATGGCGGTAGAACCGGTCCAGTAGAGGCGGCAAGCCGGCGCGCCAGGCACGCGGCTTGATGCCGAAGGTATGAAGGATTTTCTTGCAGGCCAGTACTGCGTGCTGCGGCTCTTCGCTGGCATCGGGGCGCGCGGCATGGGCCTGCGGCGTCGGCGCCTGCACGGCCAGCTGGCGGTACTGGCCAGCCTCGGTGAGGATCGCCTGGCCCAGCGCCAGCGGCGTAGTCGCCTCGTTGCCGGCGTAATGGTAGGTGCCCCACAGCGGCGCACTGCAATCGAGTTGCTTGAGCACCGACAGGATCACCCGGGCGGCATCGTCTACCGGCGTCGGGTTGCCGCGCCGGTCATCGGCCAGCAGCAGCTCCTGCGGTTGCTCGGCACGGGTCAGGAAGCGGCCCAAGGCCCCGTCGATGCTATCGTCCAGCAGCCAGCCAAAGCGCAACAGTACATGCTGCGGGCAGGTCGCACGCACGCTCTGCTCGATACGCCACAGGGCCTGGCCACGCAGGCCCAGCGGCACGGGCTCGTCCTTTTCGCTGTAGGCCGTGGCCCGCGATCCATCGAACACCCGGTAGCTGGATGGCTGCACCAGGGTGACATGGTGGTGCTGGCACAGCTCTGCCAGCCGCTCCACCGCCCGCTCCTGTTGAGCCAGGCGCTGTTCGCTGACCGACTCGGCCTGGAACCAGTCGAAGTAGTAGGCCAGGTTGACCACGGCATCGGGGCGATGATCGTCGAGCAGCTGAGTGAGGCTGGCAGGCGCCCAGCCATTCTCGGGCGGGCGCGGTGCCAGGAATGCGATGTCCTCCTCGGCCCCAAGACGAATCAGCGCTTGCCCGAGGGCATTGCCACCACCCAACAGCATTAGGCGCATACGCATAGAGTCAGCAGATCCGGAGAGGTTGATGAAGGAAAGGGGTCATTTTGCGGTTTCCGGGCGGGGAAGTCCAACGCGAGGTCTCAAGCACACCGTTCGTCGCAATCGCCCAACGCTTTCATCGTCGAAATTACAACAAGCAGAAATTTCCTACAGCCCTCAAAGATCAGGCTGACTTCCCTTCAGCGGCCCAACGGCATTGAATTATTGACTGCTGCCACTTGCTGGTTGCCGACGCTTTTTTGCGAGCGGCGGCAAGAAAGGCACTTCAGGTTATTCACTACAAGGAACGTTTCATGCCGCATTCGGAAGTTGCCTACCTGGACTTCAACAGGAAGCAAGGCAAGGCGATAGCCCTCGCAAGCCAAACCCTTACAGAACTGGGGGGGCCAGAAGCTAGAGGGGTGGCGATTCAGGCCCGCCTTTTTGCCGAACAACTCGAAACAATATTGAGTGCTGACCAACAGTCGACACTACAGCGATTCAGTGCAGGCCAGCTATCTGCCCTGATGTTCCGGCACCTGCCTGGCGCCGACGACCCTATCCCAGAACAGCTGGCCGACATTTCGTTACTGGCAAGCAGCAACCGCTGCCAATTCCTTGCATCGCGTAACCACGTGCTGTTAGCACTGGCACACCATCGCAGTTTTGCCTTCGACATCGACAATGACGGCAAACAAGTTCGTTTGGTCGGCAACTTCAAGGGGGGTGGATGCATCCCTCTCTTCGACGAAAAGCCCAATACTGAAATTGAATTGAGCTCACATGCAGGTTTGCGCCTGGGGCCGCATACCGAAGCACCCTATAATTGTTCGACCGTAGCCAGCAATGGCCATTCCCCTGCGCCTTGCGCTCTTATTCTTACCGCACGCTGGAATCCTGCCCAAGAACCAATAGCGGTTTTTCCACTTCGCAACATCATCGAACGAATGGCCGCCCTGGATGTGCTCGCCCTCACTTCGCCTTCATTCGACTTCACGCGTAGTGACTGCTTCGCGCATGGGCAGGGCAACGCTGGCAAAGCAGTGTCGATGCTGCAGTTCAACGCCCAAGGCGGATTTGCACTTCGCTATAACAGCTATCGCTTTTCTCTCAACGACAGTGCCTGCAGTGCGGCTGCCCGCGCATTCAATGCGTTTCAACAGGCACTGAACAGCACGCCACCCTTCATGTTCGACCTGCAGGCTGACACGGCACTGCTGATCAACAACGGTCGCGCCTTGCATGGCCGCGACATCATTCGCGATAACCGGCGCTTACTGGTGCGTCAGTTCGGATACTCGCGTTCCGCCGTTCCAATTGTGATCACTGAAGATCCACTGCTGGTCCGTGGCTGAGCACAGGAAAATACCCGATGATCGAACTCGATTTGACACTTGTTCTGATACTCGCCCTTGTGGCTCTGATGGCCGGCTTCTTCGATGCGATTGCCGGCGGCGGTGGCCTGATCACGCTGCCGGTATTGTTTATAGCCGGCATCGAACCATTGGCAGCGATCGCCACCAACAAGTTTCAAGCAGCGTCGGCGACCGTTTCGGCTACATGCGCCTTTGCGCGAAAAGGCATGATCGACTGGAAAAATGGCAGCGCCATGGCGCTCATGTCCTTTGCCGGTGGCGCACTAGGCGCCTTGTCGGTCAGTTTCGTACCAAAAACACTGCTACAAGCCTGCGTGCCAATACTCCTGATTCTGGTGGCAGCCTACTTCGCTTTCAGCCCGAAACCCAATGAGCAATCGCGAAAGGCGAAGATATCAGTCAGCTTGTTCTGCATTACCGTGGCGCCGATCATTGGGTTCTATGACGGGATTTTCGGTCCAGGCGTCGGCTCGTTTTTCATGCTGGCCTGCGTCATCCTCCTGGGCCAGCATCTGCTCCAGGCCGTTTGTAACAGCAAGCTGTTGAACGCAGCATGTAACCTGGGTGCGCTGTCAGTGTTTTCATTAAGCGGGGCGATCATCTGGCCACTGGCGTTGGCAATGGCAGGCGCGGCTTTTGTGGGGGCTCAATTGGGCGCACGTTGCGCAGTGCACTTTGGTCCCCGGCTGATCAAGCCATTGCTGGTCGGTGTTTGCTGCATCATGGCGACCAAGTTGCTGCTCGACTCAGGCAACCCGATTGGTCAGTGGTTACATCGCCTTACTCTTTGAGCGAAACATCATTCGATCTCGAACAGACTATTGCGCAACGGCCCCACGCTCAGCCGCTCACGTACATCGTCATCTATACGCGGATCATCCGGCCGGTACAGTCTTACCTGCCGGTATGCATTGATGCGGTTGATCTCCTCGCCCAGGTACTCCCACACCACCCTGGTACAGGCCGGGTTGCGCCGGTCGCCGCTGGAGACACCGGCCTTCAGGCCGTTCAGGCGGGTGATGCGGCTTTTGAAGCTGGGGATGAGGATGGTCTGGCTCATTTCGTTAAAGGTCAGCGACTCGTAGTCGATGAGGAATACCCGGTCCTGCAACTGGAACGCCGCACCCAGGTAGCGGCAACGGACCTCGGCATGCTGATCGGCGGCGCTTGAGCGTTCCTGGCGCTCCTGGCGCTCGAACAGGAAACGGCCGCGCTCTTCCCACAGGTGCACCAGCGACACCAGGATCGTGCCCGGTACTGACATGCAGTTGGAGTACTCGAAGTAATAACCGCAATAGCGCGACAGGTTGCCAGCGTGTTCGTGCAGCGGGCGGAACAGTTCGCTGATCGGGTCGCTGGGCTGCTCGGCAAGGGTCGACACCCGTGCACCGATCAAACGGGCGAACTGCTCAGCAGGCAAATTCAGCTCGTAATCCTCGACGCCGAAGAAATCACCGATGCGTTTCAGGTTAAACGCCGTTGGACGGCTCTGCCCGCTCAGGTACTTGTTGAACTGCGCGCGGTTGATTGACAGCTGGCGGCAAACTTCGGAGATAGAGCGGTAGTGGCTGCAGGCCAGTTTGAGGTTGGTTGCGAAATGATCGCTCATGACAAGAAACTCAGGTGACGCGAATGACGCCAGTTTAGCATCAAGTCGCATCAAGTAAGAGCAATCCGCGAAATTGTAACCACTCTTGTCATGACCAACCATGCGCCCCAACGAATAGCGGTGCGCCTGCCGTCCGCTGGTCTTTCCACACGAAGAATAAGAATCGAGGTCATTTTCCAATGCTCGAAGTACTCAACGATTTCCTTTCGGGGAAACTCCTCATCGTGCTGATCGTAGGGCTGGGTAGCTACTTCACCATCCGCTCCCGGTTCGTCCAGTTCCGCCATTTCGGCCACATGTTCGCCGTGTTCAAGGAATCGCTGCGTGGCCAGGCAGGCCAGCTGAGCTCCTTCCAGGCCCTGATGCTGAGCCTGGCCGGCCGCGTGGGCGCCGGTAACATCGCCGGTGTCGGCATCGCCGTGACCCTGGGCGGCCCTGGCGCGGTGTTCTGGATGTGGGTCACCGCCCTGGTCGGCATGGCCAGCAGCTTCTTCGAATGCACCCTGGCCCAGGTCTACAAGCGCGCCGACGGCGATGGCTTGTACCGTGGCGGCCCGGCTTATTACATTCAGCATGGCCTGAAGAAGAAAAGCATGGCCATCGTGTTCTCGATCCTGCTGCTGGTTACCTACGGCTTCGCCTTCATCGGCCTGCAGTCGTACACCGTGACCCACTCGCTGCAAAACGCCTTTGCCTTCGACCCAAGCCACACCGGCATTGTCCTGGCGGTGCTGCTGGCCGTTACCTTCCTCGGCGGCATCAAGCGCATCGCCGCAGTCTCGGACCTGCTGGTACCGGTCAAGACCCTGGCCTACATCGGTGTGACCCTGTACGTGATCGGCACCCAGATCGAACACGTGCCGGCCATGCTGGAAACCATCTTCAAGAGCGCCTTCGGCCTCGACCCAGCGTTCGGCGGCCTGCTCGGCAGCGCCATCGTCATGGGCGTGAAGCGTGGTGTGTTCGCCAACGAAGCGGGCTTGGGCAGTGCGCCGAACGTGGCCGCCGTGGCCGCCGTGAAACACCCAGGCGCGCAGGGCGTGGTCCAGGCCTTCAGCGTG
Source organism: Pseudomonas sp. NPDC089392 (assembly GCF_044749595.1). Classification (NCBI taxonomy): domain Bacteria; kingdom Pseudomonadati; phylum Pseudomonadota; class Gammaproteobacteria; order Pseudomonadales; family Pseudomonadaceae; genus Pseudomonas; species Pseudomonas sp. NPDC089392. The sequence goes on along the minus strand of NZ_JBIVIF010000038.1, from coordinate 29,399 downwards.
TTCCTCGACACCTTCGTGATCTGCACCTGCACCGCGCTGCTGATCCTGCTGTCGGGCTTCTACACCCCGGGCTTCGAGGGTGATGGCATCGTCCTGACCCAGAACTCGCTGGCCGCCGTAGTGGGTGACTGGGGCCGCGTGTTCGTCAGCGTGGCACTGTCGCTGTTCGTGTTCACCTGCATCCTCTACAACTACTACCTGGGCGAGAACAGCCTGCAGTTCCTCAGCCGCAACCGCGTGGTGCTGATGGTGTTCCGCGCCCTGGTGCTGGCACTGGTGGTGTGGGGCTCGATGCAGGACCTGTCGACCGTGTTCGCCTTCGCCGACATCACCATGACCTGCCTGGCCTTCGTCAACCTGGTGGCCCTGGCCCTGCTGTTCAAGGTCGGCCTGCGGGTAATGCGCGACTATGACGACCAGCGCAAGGCCGGCATCCAGCAGCCAGTGTTCGACTCGTCGAAGTTCACCGACCTCGACCTGGACCGCAATGCCTGGCCTGCCAATCCGCAGGTGGAAACAGCCGCTGACAAAGCAGTCGGCCAAGCTCAGCCACAGCGCTGATATCCTGCCCTGCCCAGCCGCCCCGTCCGCGGGCGGCTTTTCTTTCTCCGCTTACCGCTACGGATGCTTTCCATGCGTGCAGTAAAGAATCTTCTCGTGCTCTATACCGGTGGCACAATCGGCATGCTTGAAACCCCGGAAGGCCTGGCGCCAGCCGGTGGTTTTGAAGCGCGGATGCGCGAGCACTTCGCCCAGATGGCCGATGCGCCCCAGCTGCAATGGACCCTGCAGGAACTGAACCCGCTGCTCGACAGCGCCAATATGCAGCAACACAACTGGCTGGCGATGCGCGATGCCATCGTTACAGCGGTGGATGTGGCGGGTCACGATGGCGTGCTGGTGCTGCACGGTACCGACAGCCTGGCCTATAGCGCGGCTGCATTGTCGTTCTTGCTGCTGGGCCTGCCGGTGCCGGTGCTGCTGACCGGCTCGATGCTGCCGGCAGGTGCCCCAGACAGCGATGCCTGGCCCAACCTGTGTGGTGCGCTGCGCCAGTTCGAACAAGGCCTGGAAGACGGCGTGCAGCTGTACTTCCATGGCCAGCTGTTGCATGGCTGCCGGGCGTCGAAGCTGCGCAGCGAAGCGTTCGATGCCTTTGTTGCACTGCCGCGTCATCGTGACGGTGAGCGTGCCGTAGCGATCCCTGCCGAGCTTGGTTACAAACACCCACGTCAGCCGGTCAACCTGGCAGTAGTGCCGGTGTTCCCGGGGCTGCAGGCCAGCCATTTGCAGGCGCTGCTGGGTAGTGGTGTGCAAGGGTTGCTGCTGGAGTGCTACGGCAGCGGGACCGGGCCGTCGGATGACCAGGCGTTGCTGGATGTGCTGCGTGCGGCGCGCCAGCGCGGTGTGTTGCTGACGGCGATCAGCCAGTGCCCTGAGGGGGCGGTGGTGTTCGATACCTATGCGGCGGGTAACCGACTGCGCGGGGCCGGACTGGTCAGTGGTGGCGGCATGACCCGTGAGGCGGCGCTGGCCAAGATGGTTGCGCTGTTGGGGGCTGGGCTGGATGTCGATGCGGCAGAGCGGTGGTTTGCTCTGGACCTGTGCGGGGAGCGGGCTTAGGTTTAACCCTTTAGGGCCTCTTCGCGGGTAAACCCGCTCCTACAATGATTGCGTTTCCTGTGTAGGAGCGGGTTTACCCGCGAAGAGGCCTTGACAGGAAAAGAGAATGGCGGAAGGCAGCGGGAGTCGAACCTGCCCGGGAACGGCTGCCGTCCCCAACCGGGTTTGAAGCCCGGCCGCGCCACCGGGCGCGATTGCCTTCCTTGAACTCAGTGCCTGGCCTGCTGCTGGGCCAGGGCGCTGTCGGCGCGGATGTGACGCTGGTCGGCCACCCGCCGGGTCAGGCCGATGCGGTCGAAGTATTCCAGAACCTGCACACTGCGTTTGCGACCGATGCCCAACATATCGCGAAACGCGGCAACCTGCACTATAGGCGTTTCGCGGGCCTGCCGCAGCAGCAGCTCTGCCATGCGCTGTAGCGTCGCCTCGGGGTAGAACAGGTCGCGCACCACCTGATGCACCAGGCCCAACCGGGCCAGCTTGCGCAGCAACAGGCGCACATCTGCCTCCGCGCAGTTTTCTTCAGTGGCCAAAGTCCTGACCCAGGGCGGGTCATATTGCCCTGCCAGCAACTTCGGCTGCAGCCTTGCCCACAAGGCACTGTCGGCTTCGCTCAACTGTACCTTGTGATCAGGCAGATGCAGCCATGGCCCACTGCTGGCGATCACCTCGTCGTTGAGCAGCTCATCGAGCAAGCTGACAAATGCCGGGCGCTCCAGCGGCAAGGCGGTGAAGCGGCGCAGGCGGTCGCGGTCCGGGCCGAGCTGGTCGGGCTCCTGTTCATGGAAGCGCGCCAGCTGCTCCATCACCTGCTGCCTCAGTGCCTGCCACTGGCTTTTGGCAAACAGCAGCGGGCCCTGGCGCGTGGCTATCACCTGCACATCATTGGGCAACAGCCAGGTTTCGCGCTGGCGATTGAACTGGCGCTCCAGGCGCTGCGGATCGAGCCCACCGAGCGCACTGGCGAGCAAGGCCGGCAGTGCCTCCTCCAGGTCATCTGCATCGCGCAACACCTGCAGCTGGCGCAGGCGCTCCTCGCTGCGGCGCTGCCGACTCGGCGCGAACGGGTCGAGCACCTTGCCGCCGCCGAGGGTGCGCTGGGCACGCTGGTCCCTCAGCACCAGACGATCACCATGTACCGCCTGCAACGGCGCGTTGAGCAGCAGCTGGGCAAACATGCGCTGGCCGGCGGCCAGGGTTTCGCCCTCGAGCAAGGCCACCCGAGCCGTCACGTCCTGGGTACCGAGGTGCACATGAACAGCACTGAAATGTTCAAAAATGCGGGTTTCCCCGGGTAGCAGGCAAAGTTCTATGTCCACCCGCACGCTGGGTGCATGCAGCCATTCGGGCACCAGCCAGTCGCCGCGGTGCACTTGCTCCACCGCCAAGCGTTCGGCGGCGATGTTCAGCGCCACTCGCTGGCCGGCCTCGGCCACCAGTGCAACCTGGTTCTGCGCGTGCAGGCCACGCACTCGCACCGGCTTGCCGGCCTTGCCCAGCAGCAACGTGTCGCCAGCGCTGACGCGCCCGGCCAGCGCTGTGCCAGTCACTACCACCCCGGCGCCGGTCACGGCGAAGGCGCGATCGACCGCCAGGCGAAAGCCACCGCGCACGCTGCGCTGACGCACCCGCACCTCGGCTTCCAGCAAGGCCCGGCGCAACACCTCGATGCCTTGCCCGTTGATGCTCGACACGGGGAATTGCCGTGCCTTGGCATAAGGCCCATCAGCCAGCAATTCCCTGACCTGCGCCTGCACCTCTGCCAGTCGCGCGGGCTCGACCCTGTCGCATTTGCTGATTACCACCAGCGCCTGGGGAATACCCAGCAGCTCGATGATCGCCAGGTGCTCGCGAGTCTGCGGCATTACTCCGTCGTCGGCGGCCACCACCAGCAGCACCAAGTCGATGCCATGGGCGCCGGCCAGCATGTTGTGGATAAAGCGCTCGTGGCCCGGCACATCGATGAAGCCAGTCAGCGCCGCCCCCTCGGCCAGCGCCGCATAGCGGTAACCGAGGTCGATGGTCATGCCACGGGCGCGTTCTTCCTGCCGCTGGTCACCGGCCTGGCCGGTGAGAGCCTGTAGCAGCGCGGTCTTGCCGTGGTCGATGTGGCCGGCGGTGCCGACGATCACTGCACTGGCCCCAGTTGCAAGGCCGGCAGCTGCGCCAGCCACTGGGCCTCGTCGTCGAGCTGGCGCAGGTCGAGCCACAGGGCATCGTCATCGATACGCCCGAGCACCGGCACCGGTAATTCGCGCAGGGCCCGCTCAAGCACATGCAGGCTGCGACCGCGCAGTTTCTTCGACACCTGCGGGCGCAGGCACAGCGCCGCGCTCGGCAGGCGTGCAACCGGCTGGCTGCCACTGCCGATCATGCCCAACGCCGGTTCCACGCTGACTGCCCATTGCTCGCCGAGGTGGGCTTTGAGTTCAGGGGCCAGGCGCTCGGCCTGGGCCTGGATCTCGGCCTGGCTGCGGGTCAGCAGTCGCAGGCTGGGCAGGCGTTCGGCCAGGCGGTCGGGGTTGCGGTACAGCGCCAGCACCGCTTCCAGTGCGGCGAGGGTGATCTTGTCGACGCGCAGTGCGCGCTTGAGCGGGTTCTTCTTGATTTTGGCGATCAGTTGCTTGCGGCCGACGATGATCCCGGCTTGCGGCCCGCCCAGCAGCTTGTCGCCACTGAAGGTGACAATATCGGCACCATCGGCCAGGGCCTGGCGCACCGTCGGTTCGGCGGGCAGGCCCCAGCGGGTGAGGTCGAGCAGGCTACCGCTGCCCAGGTCTTCAAGCAGCGGCAAATCATGTTGGTGGGCGATGCGCGCCAGTTCGGCGGTGGGCACCTGAGTGGTGAAGCCCTGGATGCTGTAGTTGCTGCAATGCACGCGCATCAGCAGGCCGGTGCGCGGGCCGATGGCAGCCTCATAATCGCGGGCGTGGGTGCGGTTGGTAGTGCCGACTTCATGCAGCTTCACGCCAGCGCGGGCCATGATGTCGGGGATGCGGAAGGCGCCGCCGATTTCGATCAGCTCGCCACGGGAGATGATGCCCTCCTTGCGCGCGCCCAGGCTGTTGAGCGCCAGCAGCACGGCAGCAGCGTTGTTGTTGACCACGGTGACGGCTTCGGCGCCGGTCAGTTCGCGGATCAGGCCTTCGATCAGGTCGTCGCGGTCGCCACGCTTGCCGGTGGCCAGGTCGAATTCCAGGTTGAGCGGGTAACGGGCGGCGGTGTGCATGGCCTCGATGGCTTCTTCGGGCAACAGGGCGCGGCCGAGGTTGGTGTGCAGCACGGTGCCGGTGAGGTTGAACACACGGCGGACTTGGCTGCGTTGCTGGAGAGCGAGGCGTTCGCCGCTGCGGCCCAGCAGGACTTCAGCAGACAGTTCGGCGGCGCTGAGCTGGCCGTTGCGGGTGGGTTCGCGCAGGTCGTCGAGCAGCTGGCGCAGGGTGGCCAGGACAGCGTCGCGGCCGTGGCGGTCGATCAGTGGGAGACAGGCCGGGTGGCGCAGAAGGGTGTCGATGGAGGGCAGGCGTGCAGTTTCGCTGGCGAGGCTGTTGGACATGCGGTACTACCTTGGACTGGTCCGTTGTCTGTGCTGGCCCTTTCGCGGGTAAACCCGCTCCTACGGGGAATGCGCAAACCGTCAGGAATACGCTGTACCTGTAGGAGCGGGTTTACCCGCGAAGCAGGCAACTCGATACTTCAGTGTAGACACTCACCCACTACCCGGGCGCGAGCATCAGGTTGGGTGCCAGGCGATGAAAGCCCTCCTCGTCCAGGCGCATGTCCAGCGCCAGGCTGGCCAGGTCGTCAGCCAGCGGCTCGGCTGCCGCATCGTTCTCCAGGTAATTCTGCTTCAGGTAACTCTCGCACCCCGGGCAGCATTCAGCCCGCAGCGGCGCCTTGCCCGGTGCATGGCGATCATCTTCAAGGCTGGTGTAGCGCAAGTCCTTGCTCGACTCGCAGTACACGCACTTGACCCGCACCACATGCCACTCACAGGCACACAGCGAGCAGGCCAGGTAACGCAGGCCATTGTGCTTGCCACGGTTGCGCACCACCCCAGCCATCGCCGGCGAACCGCAGGCCGGGCACTGGGCCAGGCTGTCGCCAGGCTTGAGCTCAGGCGTGGGCAGCGCCAGCAGCCAGCAGGACCATGCAGCCTGCAACGCGGCGCCCAGGAACGGCACAAGCGCCGCTGGCACCGCATCGTACTGGCCCGCCAGCAAGGCAATGCCCCAGCCCTTGCGCTGATTGTCATCACTGCCGCGCATCACCTGCAACGCCTCACCCAACGGGCCACTGGTTTCTCCGTTGAAGTGTTCAAGCAAGGCCTGCAACCAGACCAGCCAAGGCCCTTCACGTACCAGGCTGTCAGCCGCCAGTGGCGGCAAGCCGTGACTTATGCACAGGCGCTGCCGCTCCTCGGCCACCGGCATGCCGCCAGGCGGGTTATCCACAAGCTGCTGCTGGATACGGCACAACCGCGCGATCAGTTTCAGGTAAGCGCCAAGGGCATTGCCTTCGGCCAACAGCTCCAGGCGCGCGGCGCGCAGTTCAAACAGGTTAGCGGGGGGCAGGTGCAGAAACGGCGGCATCACCGCCGACGCTTCGATCTGCCCGGGTTCGAGTATCGTGCTCAAGCGCTCATCCTTCTTTTCGCCTGTGATTGCCCGGCGTCTTGTTGCCGGTCACTTCGCGGTACCACAATTCATGGTGCTTGCGTGCCCAGGCGCGGCTGACCCAGCCATGCAGCATGGCGCCGATCGAGCCCTTGATCCAGATACCGGCGTAGATGTGCACGATGATGCTGAGGATCAGCACGAACGCCGCCAACGCATGCAGCAGCGTCGACAGGCGAATGACATCGATGCCGAACAAATGGCTGAAGTAAGCACGCCAGATCACCACGCCACTGACCAGCAGCACCAGCATGCACGCCAGCAGGGTCCAGAACAGCAGCTTCTGCCCGGCGTTGTACTTGCCTACGGGCGGCACGCCCTCCTCCTCGTTGCGCATCACCCGGTCCACCCGGCGCAGCCACAGGCGGTCGTTGGCAGTGATGAAGTTGGCCCGCCAGAAGCGGAACACCAAACCGAGGAAGAACACGAACATCGCCACGCCGATAAAGGGGTGCAGGATGCGCGTCCACGGCCCGCCGCCGAACAGGTTGCTGAGCCAGAACAGCGCCGGGTGGAACAGCGCCAGCCCCGACAGCCCTGCAAGGATGAACAGGATCGCCACCACCCAGTGGTTGCTGCGCTCGTTGGCGTTGTAGCGCAGGATGGGTTTTTTGTCGTTCATGGCCGCTGCCCCCCTTGCCCACCGGGCTTGGTCGGATCATAGACATGCACCGCAGGGTCCACCTGATGCACGCTTTCGTCGGGTGGCGTGGGGTGTTCATCCTCTTCCACACGCTGTGGGCCAACCCGCACGTAGTGGAAGAACCCGGCCAGCACCGCTGCGCCCATGGCCAGCAGCGCCAGCGGCTTGGTGAAGCCCTTCCACAGCCCCACCAGCGGGCTGATCACCGGCTGGTCCGGCAAGCCGGCGTACAGCTTCGGCGTGTCGGCATGGTGCAACACGTACATCACGTGGGTGCCACCGACGCCATCCGGGTCGTAAAGGCCGGCCTTGTCGAAGCCCCGCGACTTCAGGTCGACGATGCGCTCGGCGGCATGCACCTTCATCTCGTCCTTGCTGCCGAACACGATCGCCCCGGTCGGGCAGGTTTTCACGCAGGCCGGCTCCAGGCCCACATTCACGCGGTCGGAACACAGGGTGCACTTGTACGCCTTGTGGTCCTTCTGCGAGATGCGCGGGATGTTGAACGGGCAGCCAGTGATGCAATAGCCACAGCCGATGCAGTGGTCCTGATTGAAATCGACGATGCCGTTGGCGTGTTTGATGATCGCCCCCGGGCTCGGGCAGGCCTTCAGGCAACCTGGGTCGGCGCAGTGCATGCAGCCGTCCTTGCGGATCAGCCATTCCAGGTTGCCGTCGTCACGCTCGTGCTCGGTGAAGCGCATCAGGGTCCAGGTCTCGGCGGTGATGTCCTGGGGGTTGTCGTAGGTGCCGTGGTTGTGGCCGACCTCGTCACGCAGTTCGTTCCACTCCGAACACGCCACCTGGCAGGCCTTGCAGCCGATGCACTTGGTGGTGTCGATCAGCTTGGCGACTTCCTGCTGCTGGCGTACCGAGGGCGGTACGGTGGTGGTGGCCGAGCGGGCGATGATGTCTTGGCTGGCCATCAGAGTTTCTCCACTTTGACGAGGAACGACTTGGACTCTGGCGTCTGCGTGTTGCCGTCACCGAGGAACGGCACCAGGGTGTTGGTCAGGTAGCCATGCCGGGTCGCGCCGGTGAAGCCCCAGTGCAGCGGGATGCCGATCTGGTGCACGGTCTGGTTGTTGACCTGCAGCGGACGAATCCGCTTGGTCACCACCGCCACCGCATCGATATGCCCGCGCTTGCTCGACACCCGCACCCGGTCGCCGGCCTTGATGCCCTTCTCGTTGGCCAGTACCTCGCCGATCTCGACGAACTGCTCGGGCTGGGCAATGGCGTTGAGCCGGCAATGCTTGCTCCAGAAGTGGAAGTGCTCGGTCAGCCGGTAGGTGGTCGCCGCGTACGGGAACTCGTCGTGCGTGCCGAGGCTGTCCCACACCGAATCGAAGATGCGCCCGGCCGGGTTGCTGGTGGCCTTCTTGTTCTGCGGATGCAACGGGTTGATGCCAATCGGCGTTTCGAACGGCTCGTAGTGCTCGGGGAACGGGCCTTCGGCCATCTTGTCGATGGCGAAGAAACGCGCCACGCCTTCGGGGTTCATGATGAACGGGTTCATCCCCGCTTCCGGTGGCGAATCGACCTTGAAGTCGGGCACGTCGGTGCCGGTCCAGGCTTTGCCGTTCCACCACACCAGGCGCTTCTTCTCTGGGTCCCACGGCTTGCCTTGCGGGTCACTGGAAGCACGGTTGTAGAGAATGCGCCGGTTGGCCGGCCAGGCCCAGGCCCAGTTCTGCACTTGGTGCATCCCATACGGGTCGCTGTTGTCACGGCGGGCCATCTGGTTGCCCTGCTCAGTCCAGCTGCCGGCAAAGATCCAGCAGCCGGACGCAGTACTGCCGTCGTCCTTCATCTGCCCGAAGCCCGACAGTTGCTGGCCGGCCTTGAGCGTGGCGCCAGTGGCGTCGGTAAGGTCGGTGACCGCCCAGCCGTTCATCTCCTTGGCCAGCTCCTCCGGGGATGGCTCATCAGGAATCTTGTACGGCCAGCTGATGTTCATCATCGCGTCGGGGTAGGCGCCACCCTCAGCCTGGTAGCGTTGGCGCAGGCGCAGGAACAGTTCGCTCATGATCTGCACGTCGGTACGGGTCTCACCCGGGCCGTCGGCGCCCTTCCAGTGCCACTGCAGCCAGCGGCTGCTGTTGACCAGCGAGCCGTCTTCCTCGGCGAAGCAGGTAGTGGGCAGGCGGATCACTTCGGTCTGGATGTTGGCCGTGTCGACATCGTTGAACGGCCCGGCGTTGCGCCAGAACTCCGAGGTTTCGGTGGCTAGCGGGTCCATGATCACCAGCCACTTGAGCTTGCCCAGGGCTGCGGTGACGCGGTTCTTGTCCGGCAGCGCGGCGATCGGGTTGAAGCCCTGGCACATGTAGCCGTTTACTTTGCCCTGGCCCATCATCTCGAACATGCGCAGCACGTCGTAGGCTGGTACGTCGAGCTTGGGCAACCAGTCGTAGCCCCAGTTGTTTTCCGCCGTGGCATTGGCACCGTACCAGGCTTTCATCAGGCTGACGTGGAACTTGCCGTAGTTCTGCCAGTACGACAGCTGCCCCGGGCGCAGCGGCTTGGAAGCGCGCTTGTCGATGTAGGTGGCGTAGTCCTGCTCGGCGTCGCCAGCCAGGGTCAGGTAGCCAGGCAGCGAGTTGGACAGCAGGCCGAGGTCGGTCAGGCCCTGGATGTTGGAGTGCCCGCGCAGGGCGTTGACCCCGCCACCGGGCATGCCGACGTTGCCCAGCAGCAGCTGGACCATGGCCGCACTGCGGATGATCTGCGCGCCGATCGAGTGCTGCGTCCAGCCCAGCGCGTAGAGGATCGTCATGGTCTTGCCCGGTACCGAGCAGGTGGCGATCTCTTCCCAGACCTTCATCATGGCGTCCTGCGGCATGCCACAGGTCATGCTCGCCAGCTCCGGGGTATAGCGGCTGTAGTGCTGCTTCATCAGTTGGAACACGCAGCGCGGGTGCTGCAGGGTCGGGTCGACCTTGGCATAGCCGTCCTCACCCAGCTCGTAACCCCAGCCGGACTTGTCGGCATACACGCGCTTGGCCTCGTCGTAGCCGCTGAACAGCCCGTCCTCGAAGCCATAGCTCTCTTTGACGATGAACGACACGTCGGTGTAGTTGCGCACGTACTCGTGCTGAATCTTGTCAGTGCTCAGCAGGTAGTTGATCAGCCCGCCCATGAAGGCGATGTCGGTACCTGTACGGATCGGCGCGTAGTAATCCGCCACCGAAGCGGTACGGGTAAACCGCGGGTCGACCACGATCAGCCGCGCCTTGTTGTGCGCCTTGGCCTCGGTCACCCACTTGAATCCGCACGGATGCGCTTCTGCTGCGTTGCCACCCATCACCAGTACCAGATTCGCGTTGGCGATATCGGACCAGTGGTTGGTCATGGCGCCACGGCCGTACGTCGGGGCAAGACTTGCCACCGTCGGGCCATGTCAGACACGAGCCTGGTTATCGAACCCCAGCATGCCTGTTGCGCGGACGACCTTGTGGGTCAGGTAGCCGGCCTCGCTGGAGGCGGCGGAAGCAGCGAGAAAACCGGTGGTGAGCCAGCGGTTGACGGTTTGCCCCTGGGCGTTCTTCTCGATGAAGTTGGCGTCGCGGTCCTGCTTCATCAGGTCGGCGACGCGGTCGAGCGCTTCGTCCCAGCTGACCCGCACCCACTCCTTGCTGCCCGGCTTGCGTACCTCGGGGTACTGCAGGCGGCTCGGGCTGTGGATAAAGTCCAGCAGGCCGGCGCCTTTCGGGCAGAGGGTGCCACGGTTGACCGGGTGGTCGGCGTCACCTTCGATATGGATGATGCTCTGTTTGACGTTTTTACCCGCATCGCCCTGGCTGTACATGATCAGGCCGCAGCCGACCGAGCAGTAGGGGCAGGTGTTACGGGCTTCTTTGGTATGCGCCAGCTTGAAGTGACGCACCTGCTCGGCGAAGGCCGGCGTCGGGGCCATGCCCAACGCCGCCAGGCTCGAGCCTCCAAGGCCGACGGCGGCGACCTTGAAGAACTGCCGACGGTTCAGGTCCATCGTGCACTCCTGATCAGGTGGTGGACGCGCGGAACATGGCCGGCGCCTCTTGGTAGTCACGGTGGCGGCTAATTGGTGGCCGCCAATAGATAAGACTAGTCAAGAATCGAGAGGGTGCGATGACATGGATCAGCTGCAGACGAGGTCCCTGTGGGAGCGGGTTTACCCGCGAACACCGGTAACGCCGGTGCCATCCACCACTTACCAATCAGCAACGCGGCAGGTTGCGCACCACATTCAGCGCCGCACTGCTCCGCGCCACCGGCATGATCTCGATGGTATTGATGTTCACATGCGCCGGTTGCTCGGCAATCCAGGCCACCGTCGCCGCAATGTCTTCCGGAAGAATGGCTTCCACATCCCGGTACAGCGCCTGCACGGCATCATGGTCACCCTTCAGGCGCACCACCGAGAAGTCAGTGCCCGAACACAGCCCCGGCTCAATATTGCTCACCCGCACGCGGGTGCCCGCCAGGTCGGCGCGCAGGTTGAGGCTGAACTGGCGAACAAAGGCCTTGCTCGCGCCGTATACGTTACCGCCCGGGTAGGGATAGGTCCCGGCGATGGAGCCGATGTTGATGATCATGCCACTGTCGGCTTCCACCATCTGCGGCAGGATCTTTTGGGTGACCATGGCCAGGCCGGTGATGTTGGTGTCGATCATCCGCTGCCAGTTTTCGGCACTGCTGGCCTGGGCACGGTCGACACCCAGCGCCAGCCCGGCGTTGTTGACCAGCAGATCGATCTGCAGCGAAGCATCACGAATCTGCTCTACCGCCGTTTCAAGCGACACCGGGTCAGTGACATCCAGCGCCAGCGGCATGAAGTTGACGCCCAGTTCGGCTTCCAGCGCTTGTAGCTTGTCCATGCGCCGGGCACCACCGATCACGCGGTAGCCTTTGACGATCAGGGTGCGGCAAATGGCGCGCCCAAAGCCCGAGGAGGCGCCGGTTACGAATGCGGTTTTCATCGATTGTCTCCTTTGGATTGGGTCAGGCCAGGTACTTCACGCCCAGGCTGGTGAACAGGCAGAGCATCGAGAACACCAGCGCCTTGCGCACCACTTCGTTACCTTTGCGCAGGGCCAGTGCGCTGCCCAGGTGGTTACCGAGGATGTTGCAGGCAACCAGCGGCAATGCCAGCAGATAGACGACCTTGCCTGCCATGACGAAGGCCACCAGGGCGCCAATGTTTGACGCAAAATTGAAGGTTTTCGAGTTGGCCGAACTGGACACCAGGTCCATGCGCAGCAGGTAATGGAAGGCGATGATGAACATGCTGCCGGTGCCGGGGCCGAAGAAGCCGTCATAGAAGCCAATGGCCAGGCAGGTCAGTGGCACCACGGTGTAGAGCATGCGCGAAGACAGCTCGCGCTCCTCGACCGGGCGATCCTTGGGGGTGAGGAAGATGAGGATGCCGAACGGAATCAGCGCCAGGATGATCTTGCCCACGGTTTCCTGGGCGATGGACACGATCAAGTGCGCCCCCAGGTAGGCACCGAGCAACGAAAACGGCACCCCGACCAGCGCCACCTGCCAGACCATCTTGCTGTTGGCCAGGAAGTTGCGAATGGCCGCCAAGGTGCCAAGGGTGCTGACCAGTTTTTCCTGGCCCAGGGCAACTTGGGGGGGCATGCCGACCAGCAGGAAGCCCGGCACCAGGAACAACCCGCCACCGCCAGCAATGCTGTCGACGAAGCCCGCAATGAAGGCGATCGCACCGAGCATGAGGATCGCCAACAACTATCGTCGATGGTACGCAGCAGCGTATGGATGCCATCGCCATTGATGGCGCAGTTGGCCAGCAACCTGATCAACAGCGGCATGGCCGACCAGTTGGTGCGGGTACAGCAGGACGAGGCAGCCGCGCGCCAGCAAATGGCCCTGAAGACTCTTGGCAAGTACAAGATCCGCAGCCAACCCAACAGCTTCCACATCTGGCTGGAGCTGCCAGAGCCATGGACCAGCGACGAGTTTGCCAACCTGGCGCGCAACAACGGCGTCACGGTGGTCAGTGGCAGCCAATTCCTGCCAGAACGCAGCCACGCCACTTGCGGCGTGCGCATTGCCCTGATGACCCCTAGCCGCCAGGAACTGGGCTTTGCCCTGACCAAGCTGGTCAGCCTGCTGGACTCGCCGGAGCCGCGGTTGTTCTATTGAAGCGCTGGCTGATTTCACACGCCCCCTGTGGGAGCGGGTTTACCCGCGAATGCGTCGGTAAGCCCGCTGCCGCATTCGCGGGTAAAACCGCTCCCACAGAGACCGCGTCATGGCTCAGATGAACGCAGTACCTGAACTTATCGGGGTCATCCAAACAGGTGCAGCAGAATGGCACCCGCCAAAACCAGGCTAACGCCTACCACCTGAAAACAGGACAAGCGCTCTCGATAGAAGAAAAAGCCAAGTATCGCAGCGATGCCGCCAGACAGTGTGCTGATCACCGTGACGATGGAAATCGAACCATTGAGTACCCCCCATGAAAATGCAGAAAAACCACCCAGGTTAAACAGGCTGGCACAGCACAATGTTGCACAGGTTCGTGGCCCGATTGCCGACCACCCTCTTATCAGCCTGAGCGCTTCGGGCATCAGGAAGATCACCCCTACTGCATACCCTAGCGCCAACATGTTCACAGGGCCGAGCGATGGCAGCGCATACATCCCCTGAAGCCAGAAACTGATGCCGTAGAGCGCCGCCGCCAACAACGCGAAACCAATAGGCAAACGGCTCATCGAGCGCCCCTGCTCATCCGCCCTGTTACCGCTGCTACTGGCCAACAGCACACCAAGGAAACAGGTCAGCAAGGCAAGAAACTGCCAAAGCGACAGTTCATCACCACCCAGCCAGGCCAGCAGCGTAGTAAAGACGCCATATGAGGTCACCAGCGGGGCCACGACTGCCGTCTTGCCGATAGCAAACGCCTTGGAAAGTGACAGCGCCCCCAACACCGTGCAAAGCGCCGCAACCCCACCGAGCAGCAATGCGCTAACAGGTGCCGCCAGCATCTTTTCCAGCTGATTGGCCGACACGAAGATAATCAGCCCCATCAGCAGCAGACCCAATACCTGTCCAAGAAAGACAGCTCGGCGGATGCCAACCGCCCGGGCGTTTACCCCCACCAGAAAATCCGTAGCGCCCCACAACACGGCAGCTACCAGCCCCATGATGACGTCCATTTTCCCATTCCCTCTGCCTGCTACGGAGCAGATGCTAAATGGTGAGGGCTGCGATGAGTCGCAACACCAGCAAATTCAGAAGCCTCCTACACCGGAGGTCCAGGCATAAAAAAACCCAGGGCAACTGCCCTGGGTTTCTGGTCCAGCTAGACGCCTAACCGCTCTGATTAGAACGGAATATCGTCATCAAAGCTGTCAAAGTCAGCCGCCGGCTGCGGTGCCTGCTGCTGTGGCGCCGGGCGCTGTTGCTGCTGCGGGCGCGGGGCCTGCTGGCGCTGCGGGGCCTGGTTGTACTGTTGTTGCTGACCACCGCCCTGGTTGTAGTTGCCGCCACCCTGGTTGTACGGGTCACCGCCCTGCTGCTGGCCCTGCGGACGGCCGCCGAGCAGCTGCATGGTACCGTTGATGTCGACGATGATCTCGGTGGTGTAGCGCTTGATGCCGTCTTTTTCCCACTCGCGGGTCTGCAGCTTGCCTTCGATGTAGCACTGCGAACCTTTGCGCAGGTACTCGCCGGCGATTTCGGCAACCTTGCCGAACAGCGACACACGGTGCCATTCGGTACGCTCGACCTTCTGGCCCGACTGCTTGTCGGTCCACTGCTCGCTGGTGGCCAGGCTCAGGTTGGTCACGGCGTTACCGTTGGGCAGGTAGCGGACTTCGGGATCCTGGCCACAGGTACCGACCAGAATGACTTTGTTAACCCCACGGGCCATAACGTTCTCCTAGGCTTCGCACGCCGAAGAGGCCGGGTTCACCAAGCGCTCGAGGGTCGTACGGTCCAAAATTTTCGTATCCAGTTTGATATAGATGGCAGATTCTTCTGCCACCACAACGGCGTCGGTCACACCCGGCACGGCCATCAGGCGCTCGGTCAGGCCGGCTTCCCGGACTGCCTCAGGCGTCAGCGGCATGCGCAGGCTGGTCACATAGGGCGGCTCGTTCATCCGCAAGGCGACGACCAGCCAGATGGCACACAGAACCGCACAGCCGAGGAACACCATGTTCAGCCCGCCGTGCTGGAACAACCAGCCACCGAGGATTCCCCCCAGGGCAGCGCCGAGGAACTGGCTGGTGGAGTAAACCCCCATTGCCGTCCCCTTGCCACCTGCAGGCGACACTTTGCTCACCAGCGAAGGCAGCGAGGCCTCCAGTAGGTTGAATGCAGTAAAGAATACCACGGTGCCGATCACCAGTCCGCGCAAACCGTCAGCCCACTGCCAGAAGAACACCTCGACCAGCAGCAACACACTGACCGCCCCGGCCAGCACACGTTTCATCTTGCGCTTTTTTTCGCCGTAGATGATGAACGGGACCATTGCAAAAAATGAGATGAACAACGCGGTCAGGTACACCCACCAGTGTTGCTCCTTGGGCAAGCCACCGCGCTCGACGAAGGCCAGTGGCAGCGCTACGAAGCTGGCCATGAGGATGGCGTGCAGGATGAAAATGCCCACGTCCAGGCGCAGGAGGTCCGGATGACGCAGGGTCGGGCCGATGGCCTTGCGCGCCACACCCGACTCGCGATGCTGCAGGATGCTGTGGGTATTGGGCACGACAAAGGCGATCAGCAGGATGCCCACCAGGGCAAGCCCTGCCGTGGCCAGGAACAATCCTGACAAACCAAAGGCACTTGTCAGCAATGGACCAACGACCATGGCCACGGCAAACGACAGACCGATGCTCATGCCGATCATGGCCATGGCCTTGGTCCGGTGTTGCTCGCGGGTAAGGTCGGACAGCAGCGCCATGACGGCGGCAGAAATCGCCCCGGCGCCCTGCAGGATACGCCCGGCAATCACTCCCCAGATGGAGTCGGCCTGGGCCGCCAGTACACTGCCCAGGGCAAAGATCACCAGCCCCAGGTAAATCACTGGCCGGCGGCCAATGCGGTCGGAAATCATCCCGAACGGGATCTGCAATACCGCCTGGGTCAGGCCGTAGGCACCAATGGCCAGACCGATCAGTGCAGGCGTGGCGCCGGCCAGGTCCATGCCGTAGGTGGCCAGCACCGGCAAGACCATGAACATGCCCAGCATACGAAAGGCAAAGACCAGGGCCAGGCCGCCAGCAGCGCGGGTTTCGCCGCTGCTCATGCGCTCGTTGTGGGTGTCGTGCATGGATTAACCTCGTGTGAACCGGCGGGGATTCTATCAGTCCGACAGCTTGACGGCATCTACGCGACGCTTTGCCGCGTACTGGCAGCGCGCCGTATACTTCCTTGTTTATGCCCGCCAAGCGAGGCCGCAGTGGACAAGATCCTGATTCGTGGGGCGCGTACCCACAACCTGAAGAACATCGACCTGACCCTGCCCCGGGACAAGCTGATCGTGATCACCGGCCTGTCCGGTTCCGGCAAGTCGTCCTTGGCGTTCGATACCCTGTACGCCGAAGGCCAGCGCCGCTACGTGGAATCGCTGTCGGCCTACGCCCGGCAATTCCTGTCGATGATGGAAAAACCCGACGTCGACACCATCGAAGGCCTGTCGCCGGCGATTTCCATCGAACAGAAGTCGACTTCGCACAACCCGCGCTCCACGGTCGGCACCATCACCGAGATCTACGACTACCTGCGCCTGCTGTATGCCCGCGTCGGCACCCCACGCTGCCCGGACCACGATATCCCGCTGGAAGCGCAAACGATCAGCCAGATGGTCGACCTGGTGCTGGAGCGCCCGGAAGGCAGCAAGCTGATGTTGCTGGCACCGGTAGTGCGCGAGCGCAAAGGCGAGCACCTGGCGGTGTTCGACGAGCTGCGCGCCCAAGGCTTCGTACGCGCCCGGGTCAACGGCAAGCTCTACGAGCTCGACGAACTGCCCAAGCTGGACAAGCAGAAGAAGCACAGCATCGATGTGGTGGTGGACCGCTTCAAGGTCCGCGCCGACCTGCAGCAGCGCCTGGCCGAGTCGTTCGAGACCGCACTTAAGCTGGCCGACGGCATCGCCCTGGTAGCACCGATGGACGACGAACAAGGCGAAGAGATGATCTTCTCCGCGCGCTTCGCCTGCCCGGTGTGCGGCCACGCCATCAGCGAGCTGGAGCCAAAGCTGTTCTCCTTCAACAACCCGGCTGGCGCCTGCCCGACCTGTGATGGCCTGGGGGTGAAGCAGTTCTTCGACACCAAGCGCCTGGTCAATGCCGAGCTCACCCTGGCCGAAGGCGCGATCCGCGGCTGGGATCGGCGTAACGTGTATTACTTCCAGATGCTCGGCTCGCTGGCCGCGCATTACGGCTTCAGCCTGGAAGAACCGTTCGGCGAGCTTTCAGCCGACCACCAGAAGGTGATACTGCAAGGCAGTGGCAAGCAGAGTGTCGACTTCAAGTACCTCAATGACCGCGGCGATATCGTCAAGCGCTCGCACCCGTTCGAAGGCATCGTGCCGAACCTGGAGCGCCGCTACCGGGAGACCGAGTCGGCGACCGTGCGTGAAGAACTGGCCAAGTTCCTCGGCACCCAGCCCTGCCCTGACTGCCGTGGTACCCGCCTGCGCCGTGAAGCGCGCCACGTGTGGGTTGGCGAGAAGACCCTGCCGGCAGTGACCAACATGCCGATCGGTGACGCCAGCAACTACTTCGGCGAACTGACCCTGACCGGCCGCCGTGGCGAAATTGCAGCGAAGATCCTCAAGGAAATCTGCGAGCGCCTGCAGTTTTTGGTCAACGTCGGCCTCGATTACCTGACCCTCGATCGTAGCGCCGATACCCTGTCCGGCGGCGAAGCCCAGCGTATCCGCCTGGCCAGCCAGATCGGCGCTGGCCTGGTAGGGGTGATGTACATTCTCGATGAGCCGTCCATCGGCCTTCATCAACGCGACAACGATCGCCTGCTGGCCACCCTCAACCACCTGCGCGACCTGGGCAACACGGTAATCGTGGTGGAGCACGACGAGGACGCCATCCGCCTGGCCGACTACGTGGTCGACATCGGCCCAGGGGCTGGCGTGCATGGTGGGCAGATCGTCGCCGAGGGCTCGCCGCAGGAGGTCATGGAGCACCCTGACTCACTGACCGGCAAGTACCTGTCCGGGCGCAAGAAGATCGTCGTGCCGGCCAAACGCACACCGCGCAACAAGAAGCTGCAACTCAAGCTCAAGGGCGCACGGGGCAACAACCTGCAGAACGTTGACCTGGAAGTCCCGATCGGCCTGCTGACTTGCGTGACCGGGGTATCCGGCTCGGGCAAGTCGACGCTGATCAACAACACCCTGTACCCGCTGGCTGCCACCGCCCTCAATGGCGCTAGCAGCCTGGAAGCGGCGCCGCATGCCAGCATGGACGGCCTGCAGCACCTGGACAAGGTGGTGGATATTGACCAAAGCCCGATCGGCCGCACCCCGCGCTCCAACCCGGCGACCTACACCGGTATCTTCACGCCGATCCGCGAGCTGTTTTCCGGCGTGCCGGAATCGCGTTCACGTGGCTATGGCCCAGGGCGCTTCTCGTTCAACGTCAAGGGTGGCCGTTGTGAGGCCTGCCAGGGCGATGGCTTGATCAAGGTGGAAATGCACTTCCTGCCGGACATCTACGTGCCGTGCGACGTGTGCAAGAGCAAGCGTTACAACCGCGAAACCCTGGAGATCAAGTACAAGGGCAAGAACATCCACGAGGTGCTGGAAATGACCATCGAGGACGCCCGCGAGTTCTTCGATGCGGTGCCGGCGCTTGCGCGCAAGCTGCAAACGTTGATGGATGTGGGCCTGTCGTACATCAAGCTTGGCCAGTCGGCGACCACGCTGTCTGGCGGTGAAGCGCAGCGGGTGAAGCTGTCACGCGAGCTGTCAAAGCGCGATACCGGCAAGACCTTGTACATCCTCGATGAGCCGACCACAGGCCTGCACTTCGCCGATATCCAGCAGTTGCTGGACGTGCTGCATCGCCTGCGTGACCACGGCAACACCGTGGTGGTGATCGAGCACAACCTGGATGTGATCAAGACTGCCGACTGGCTGGTGGACCTGGGACCGGAGGGTGGCTCCAAGGGTGGGCAGATCATTGCCTGCGGTACGCCGGAAGAGCTGAGCGAGATGAAGCAGTCGTATACCGGGCATTACCTGAAACCGCTGCTGGAGCGGGATCGCGCCTGAGTATTGCCGACGCAATGAAAAAGCCCCTGGTACCGTTGGTGCCAGGGGCTTTTTCGTGAGCTTGTGGATAACTTACATCTGCGACTGCAGGTAATTCTCCAGGCCAATGGCCTTGATCAGACCCTGCTGCTTCTCCAGCCAATAGGTGTGATCTTCTTCGGTATCGGCCAGCTGCGCACGCAGGATGTCACGGCTGATGTAGTCCTTGTGCAGCTCGCACAACTCGATGCCTTTGCACAGGGCGCCGCGCACCTTGTACTCGAGTTTGAGGTCAGCCTCGATCATTTCTGGCACGGTGCTACCGACTTCCAGGTCGTCTGCACGCATGTCGGGAGTACCCTCGAGCATGAGGATGCGACGCATCAGGGCATCGGCGTGCTGCGTCTCTTCTTCCATCTCGTGGTTGATGCGCTCGTAGAGCTTGGACAGGCCCCAGTCTTCGTACATGCGCGAATGAATGAAGTACTGGTCGCGTGCCGCCAGTTCGCCCTTCAGCAGCGTGACGAGGTAATTGATTACGTCCGGGTGGCCTTGCATCGCCCTGCTTCTCCATGTGAAAACGTCTATGCCACATAGTGTGAACCAGCTTTTGCCTGCGGTCACTGAAAAACGCGCAATTAGAAGCAAAAAATCGGTTAAACAGTAGTGATATTCATTGAAAAACCGCCCAAATGAGGGCGGTTCTTCTTATCACTTCGACTTAGGCGAGATTGATGCCCAAGACCTTGGCAATCCCTTCGCCGTAGGCCGGGTCGGCCTTGAAGAAGTACTGCAATTGGCGCTGGACCACGTCTTCGCTGACACCTGCCATCGTCCCGGCAATGTTGTTGATCAGCAGGGTCTTCTGCTCATCGCTCATCAACCGGAACAACGCACCGGCGTGGCTGTAGTAGTCGGTGTCCTCTCGGTGATCGTAGCGATCAGCCGAATCCTTCAAGGCCAGTTCTGGCTCGGCATGACGCGGCGACTGCTTCGGCGCCTCGGCGTAGCTGTTGGGTTCGTAGTTCGGCGCGCTGCCGTAACTGCCGGTGGCCATGGAGCCGTCGCGCTGATAGCTGTTTACCGGGCAGCGCGGCGCGTTCACCGGCAGCTGCTGGTGGTTGGTACCAACACGGTAGCGGTGCGCGTCAGCGTAGGCGAAAACGCGACCTTGCAGCATGCGGTCTGGTGACAGGCCAACGCCAGGCACCATGTTGCTCGGCCCAAAAGCGGCCTGCTCGACTTCGGCGAAGTAGTTGAGCGGGTTACGGTTCAGTTCCAGTACACCCACCTCGATCAGCGGGTAGTCCTTCTGCGACCATGTCTTGGTGACATCGAACGGGTTCTCGTTGCGGCTGGCCGCCTCGGCTTCGCTCATTACCTGAATGCAGACAGTCCAACGCGGATAGTCGCCACGCTCGATGGCCTCAAACAGGTCGCGCTGGGCATAGTCCGGGTCAGTACCTGCCAAGCGCGCGGCATCTGCCGGAGCGAGGTTCTTGATACCTTGCTGGGTCTTGAAGTGCCACTTGACCCAGGTACGCTCACCCTTGGCATTGATCAGGCTATAGGTGTGGCTGCCAAAGCCGTGCATGTGGCGATAGCCGTCTGGAATGCCACGGTCAGAGAACAGGATAGTGACTTGGTGCAACGCTTCGGGGGAGTGCGACCAGAAGTCCCACATCATCTGGGCGTTCTTCAGGTTGGATTGCGGGTGGCGCTTCTGGGTGTGGATAAAGTCCGGGAATTTCAGCGGGTCGCGAATGAAGAACACTGGCGTGTTATTGCCAACGATGTCCCAGTTGCCTTCCTCGGTGTAAAACTTGACAGCGAAGCCACGTGGGTCGCGCTCGGTATCCGCAGAGCCGCGCTCGCCACCCACTGTAGAGAAGCGCAAAAAGGTCTCGGTCTGCTTGCCGACCTGTTCGAACAGCTTGGCGCTGGTGTAGTCGGTGATGTCGCGGGTGACGGTAAAGCTGCCGTAGGCACCCGAGCCCTTGGCGTGCACGCGGCGCTCAGGAATGTTTTCGCGGTTGAAATGGGCAAGCTTCTCGATCAAATGGAAGTCGTCGAGCAGCAGCGGGCCGCGTGGGCCGGCGGAGCGGGAATTCTGGTTGTCGGCTACAGGTGCACCGCTGGCGGTGGTGAGAATCTTGCTCATGGGCTCTCCTTATCGGTCTTCAACTGCCGGCTAATCGGCTTGAGAAGGAGTATTGACGAGCGGTCGCATCAGGACAAATTCATTACATGACTTGTATCAATAGAAATAAACAATATATGCAGACACAAAAAACCGGGCACTAGGCCCGGTTCTTTGTAGCAGACAGAACGTCTTACTCAGCAGCTTCTACAGCACCGCCGACCGGACGATCAACCAGCTCGACATACGCCATAGGCGCGTTGTCGCCAGCGCGGAAACCGCACTTCAGGATGCGCAGGTAGCCGCCCTGACGGGTGGCGTAACGCTTGCCCAGGTCGTTGAACAGCTTACCGACGGCGGACTTCGAACGAGTACGGTCGAAGGCCAGACGACGGTTAGCAACGCTGTCTTCCTTGGCCAGGGTGATCAGCGGCTCGGCAACGCGGCGCAGTTCCTTGGCTTTCGGCAGGGTGGTTTTGATCAGCTCGTGCTCGATCAACGACACTGCCATGTTCTGGAACATAGCCTTGCGGTGAGAGCTGGTACGGCTCAGGTGACGTCCACTTTTACGATGACGCATGATTCATTCCTTACCAAACACTACGTTCGGTGATTACGACGATCAGGCGGTCGCCTTGTCGTCTTTCTTAAGACTTGCAGGCGGCCAGTTGTCGAGGCGCATGCCGAGAGACAGACCACGAGAGGCCAGGACGTCCTTGATTTCAGTCAGGGACTTCTTGCCCAGGTTAGGAGTCTTCAACAGCTCTACTTCGGTACGCTGAATCAGGTCGCCGATGTAGTAGATGTTCTCCGCCTTGAGGCAGTTGGCCGAACGTACAGTCAGTTCCAGGTCGTCAACCGGACGCAGCAGGATCGGATCGATCTCGTCTTCCTGCTCGACTACGACAGGCTCACTGTCACCTTTGAGGTCGACGAACGCGGCCAACTGCTGTTGCAGGATGGTCGCAGCGCGGCGGATAGCCTCTTCAGGATCCAGGGTGCCGTTGGTTTCCAGATCAATGACCAGCTTGTCCAGGTTGGTACGCTGTTCAACACGGGCGTTTTCGACCACATAGGCGATACGACGCACCGGGCTGAACGAAGCGTCCAACTGCAGACGGCCAATGCTACGGCTTTCGTCTTCGTCGGTTTGACGGGAGTCGGCCGGCTCGTAACCACGACCACGAGCTACAGTGAGCTTCATGTTCAGGGCGCCGTTCGACGCCAGGTTCGCGATTACGTGATCGGGGTTGACGATCTCGACATCGTGATCCAGCTGAATATCGGCAGCGGTAACCACCCCCGAACCCTTTTTCGACAAGGTCAGCGTAACTTCGTCACGACCGTGCAGTTTGATAGCCAGGCCTTTCAGGTTCAACAGGATTTCAATTACGTCTTCCTGAACACCTTCGATCGCGGAGTACTCGTGGAGTACGCCATCGATCTCGGCCTCGACTACTGCACAGCCAGGCATGGAGGACAACAGGATGCGGCGCAGCGCGTTGCCCAGGGTGTGGCCAAAGCCACGCTCGAGAGGCTCGAGCGTGATCTTGGCGCGGGTCGGACTGACTACCTGCACATCAATATGGCGGGGAGTCAGGAACTCATTTACCGAAATCTGCATGGATGCACCTATTTTCTAGCCCTTACTTGGAGTAGAGCTCGACAATCAGGTTTTCGTTGATGTCGGCAGACAGGTCGCTGCGAGCAGGAACGTTCTTGAAAACGCCCGACTTTTTAGCAGCATCCACGTCAACCCACTCAACGCGGCCACGCTGGGCGCACAGTTCAAGGGCTTGAACAATGCGCAGCTGGGCCAACGACTTCTCGCGGACCGCGACCACGTCACCCGGACGAACTTGGTAGGATGGAATGTTTACAGTCTTACCGTTGACGCTGATCGCTTTGTGCGAAACCAGCTGACGCGACTCGGAACGAGTCGAGCCGAAGCCCATACGGTAAACGACGTTATCCAGACGGCACTCGAGCAGTTGCAGCAGGTTCTCACCAGTTGCGCCTTTTTTCGAGGCTGCAGCTTGGTAGTAACCGCGGAACTGACGCTCCAGAACACCGTAGATACGACGGACTTTTTGTTTCTCACGCAGCTGGGTGCCGTAGTCGGACTGACGGCCACGGCGCTGGCCGTGGATACCTGGGGCTGCTTCGATGTTGCACTTCGATTCCAGAGCGCGAACGCCGCTCTTCAGGAACAGATCGGTGCCTTCACGACGAGACAGTTTGCATTTTGGACCAATGTAACGTGCCATTCTTCTGTCTCCTGATTACACGCGACGCTTCTTCGGCGGACGGCACCCGTTATGCGGGATTGGCGTCACGTCGGTGATGCTGGCGATCTTGTAGCCGCAGCTGTTCAATGCACGAACGGCGGACTCACGACCTGGACCTGGACCCTTGACGTTTACGTCGAGGTTCTTCAGACCGTATTCCAGCGCAGCTTGACCAGCACGCTCAGCAGCGATCTGGGCTGCGAACGGGGTGGATTTGCGCGAACCACGGAAACCCGAACCACCGGAGGTCGCCCAGGACAAAGCATTGCCCTGACGGTCGGTGATGGTCACGATGGTGTTGTTGAAAGACGCATGGATGTGGGCGATGCCATCAACCACTGTCTTTTTGACTTTCTTACGAGGACGAGCAGCAGGTTTTGCCATGTCTATATTCCTGGGCGGTTACTTGCGGATCGGCTTACGCGGGCCCTTACGGGTGCGTGCGTTGGTCTTGGTGCGCTGACCGCGTACCGGCAGACCTTTACGATGACGCAGGCCGCGGTAGCAACCCAGGTCCATCAAGCGTTTGATCTTCATGTTGATGTCACGACGCAGGTCACCTTCGGTGGTGAACTTCGCGACTTCGCCACGCAGGGTTTCGATTTGCTCGTCGCTCAGATCCTTGATCTTAGCGGCTGGGTTTACACCAGCGTCTGCACAGATCTTCTGTGCAGTTGTGCGACCGACACCATAGATGTAGGTCAGCGAGATAACAGTATGCTTGTTATCTGGAATGTTGACGCCTGCAATACGGGCCATTCAGTGGGACTCCAATTGACAGCTACCTACGCCCCGGAAGCCAAGAAATAGGGCGCGAGATAATATCGCTGTAGAAACGAATAATCAACCCAGCAGCACACTAGCTGCTGGGTTTGAAGCGCAGATCACACTCAGCCTTGGCGCTGTTTGTGACGCGGTTCCGCGCTGCAGATCACTCGTACGACGCCTTCGCGACGGATGATCTTGCAGTTACGGCACAGCTTTTTCACCGATGCACGAACTTTCATTACCGACTCCTCGAACCTTAGGGGCGTATCAGCGCAGCAGACCGCTGCCACCATAGCCTTTCAGGTTGGCTTTCTTCATCAGGGATTCGTACTGGTGCGAAACGAGGTGCGATTGTACTTGGGACATGAAGTCCATCACAACCACTACCACAATCAGCAACGAGGTCCCGCCAAGGTAGAACGGCACATTTGCTGCCACCACCAGGAACTGGGGCAGAAGGCAGACGGCCATCATGTAAAGAGCACCGAACATGGTCAAACGGGTCAGAACGCCATCAATGTAGCGTGCCGACTGCTCACCAGGACGGATACCCGGAATAAAGGCACCGGACTTCTTCAGGTTTTCCGCTACGTCTTTCGGGTTGAACATCAACGCTGTGTAGAAGAAGCAGAAGAAAATGATCCCTGCACTAAACAGCAGAATGTTCAACGGCTGACCAGGAGCGATCGACTGCGAGATGTCCTGCAGCCAGCCCATACCTTCGGACTGACCGAACCAGGCACCCAGCGAAGCCGGGAACAGCAGAATGCTGCTCGCGAAAATAGCCGGGATAACCCCCGCCATGTTCACTTTCAACGGCAAGTGGCTGGTCTGCGCAGCGAAGACCTTGCGGCCCTGCTGACGCTTGGCATAGTGAACGGCGATACGACGCTGACCACGCTCAATGAACACCACGAAACCGATAATCGCTACTGCCAGCAAACCGATAGCGACCAGGGCGAAAATGTTGATATCGCCTGTGCGTGCAGACTCGAAAGACTGCCCGATTGCTCTCGGAAGACCGGCAACGATACCTGCGAAGATCAACATCGAGATACCGTTGCCCACACCGCGCTCGGTGATCTGCTCGCCCAGCCACATCATGAACATCGCGCCGGCCACGAACGTGGAGACGGCGACAACATGGAAGCCCAGGCCTACAGAAAACGCCACGCCCTGGTTGGCCAGGCCAATGGACATGCCAATGGCTTGAACCAGTGCCAGGATAACGGTGCCGTAGCGGGTGTACTGGCTGATCTTGCGACGGCCAGCTTCACCTTCCTTCTTCAACTGCTCCAGTTGCGGGCTGACCGCCGTCATCAGCTGCATGATGATCGATGCCGAGATGTACGGCATGATCCCCAGTGCAAAGATGCTCATGCGCTCAAGCGCGCCACCGGAAAACATGTTGAACAAGCTAAGAATGGTCCCCTCATTCTGCCGAAACAGATCCGCCAGACGGTCCGGATTGATGCCTGGAACCGGGATATGCGCACCTATCCGATAGACGATGATCGCCATGAACAGAAAGCGCAGACGAGCCCAGAGTTCCGACATCCCGCCCTTACCGAGCGAAGAGAGAGCACCTTGCTTAGCCATTTATTCCTCGAATTTGCCGCCAGCTGCTTCGATAGCCGCACGCGCACCCTTGGTGGCTGCGATACCCTTGATGGTGACTGCGCGAGTAACTTCGCCAGACAGCATGATTTTCACACGCTGAATGTGCTGGTTGATCACGTTGGCATCCTTCAGGGATTGCACGGAGATCACGTCGCCTTCCACTTTGGCCAGCTCGGACAGACGCACTTCTGCGCGGTCCATGGCTTTCAGGGAAACAAAGCCGAACTTCGGCAGACGACGGTGCAGCGGCTGTTGACCGCCTTCGAAGCCAGGAGCGATCGAACCACCCGAACGGGAGGTCTGACCTTTGTGGCCACGGCCGCCGGTCTTACCCAGACCGCTACCGATACCACGACCTGGACGATGCTTCTCGCGACGGGAACCCGGCGCTGGACTCAGATCATTGAGTTTCATCGATTAACCCTCGACCTTCAGCATGTAGTAAGCCTTGTTGATCATCCCGCGGTTCTCGGGAGTATCCTGGACTTCTACAGTGTGACCGATGCGACGCAGACCCAGGCCTTTAACGCACAGTTTGTGGTTAGGCAGACGGCCCGAGACGCTCTTGATCAGCGTTACTTTTACGGTTGCCATGATCAGAAGATCTCCTCGACGCTCTTGCCGCGCTTGGCAGCAATGGATTCAGGAGATTGCATGGCTTTCAGACCCTTGAAGGTGGCGTAAACCACGTTCACTGGGTTGGTCGAACCGTAGCACTTGGCCAGAACGTTCTGAACGCCAGCAACTTCCAGGACAGCACGCATTGCGCCACCGGCGATGATACCGGTACCTTCCGAGGCAGGCTGCATGTAAACCTTCGAGGCGCCGTGGGCAGCCTTGGTGGCGTACTGCAGGGTGGTGCCCTTCAGGTCAACCTGGATCATGTTACGGCGAGCAGCTTCCATGGCTTTCTGGATCGCGGCTGGTACTTCGCGCGATTTGCCACGGCCGAAGCCGACACGACCTTTACCATCACCAACCACGGTCAACGCGGTGAAGGTGAAGATACGGCCGCCTTTTACGGTTTTGGCAACGCGGTTAACTTGAACCAGCTTCTCGATGTAGCCTTCGTCGCGCTTTTGATCGTTATTTGCCATAACTTAGAACTCCAGCCCGCCTTCACGAGCAGCATCAGCCAGCGCTTTGACGCGGCCATGGTACTTGAAGCCGGAACGGTCAAAGGCAACTTGAGATACACCGGCGGCTTTCGCACGCTCAGCTACCAGCTTGCCAACCTTAGTGGCCGCGTCGATGTTGCCAGTGGCGCCATCACGCAGGTCTTTGTCCAAGGTCGAGGCGCTTGCCAGAACCTTGCTGCCGTCGGCCGAAATGACCTGGGCGTAGATGTGCTGCGAGGAGCGGAACACGCACAGGCGCACGACTTCGAGTTCGTGCATCTTGAGACGTGCTTTGCGAGCGCGACGCAGTCGAATAACTTTTTTGTCGGTCATTTACTAGGCCCTACTTCTTCTTGGCTTCTTTACGACGGACTACTTCGTCCGCGTAACGCACACCTTTACCTTTGTAAGGCTCTGGCGGACGGAAGTCGCGGATTTCAGCGGCCACCTGACCTACCAGCTGCTTGTCGATACCCTTGATCAGGATGTCGGTCTGGCTAGGTGTTTCAGCGGTGATACCGGCTGGCAGTTCGTAGTCCACTGGATGCGAGAAGCCCAGAGCCAGGTTCAGGACGGTGCCTTTAGCCTGTGCCTTGTAACCAACACCGACCAGCTGGAGCTTACGCTCGAAGCCTTGGCTTACGCCTTGGACCATGTTGTTGACCAGGGCACGGGTAGTACCGGCCATAGCGCGAGCTTGCTGGTCGCCGTTGCGAGCGACGAAACGGAGTTCGCCGGACACTTCGGAGACTTCAACAGACGAGTGAACGTTCAGTTCGAGAGTGCCCTTGGCACCCTTCACCGAAAGCTGCTGGCCTGCGAATTTGACTTCGACACCGGATGGCAGCTTAACGGGGTTCTTAGCGACGCGAGACATGTCTATCCCCCCTTAGAACACTGTGCACAGAACTTCGCCGCCGACACCGGCAGCGCGCGCAGCGCGATCAGTCATCACACCTTTGTTGGTGGAGACAATAGACACGCCCAGACCGCCACGTACTTTCGGCAGATCGGTGACGGCCTTGTACTGGCGCAGGCCTGGACGGCTGGAGCGCTTCAGTTCCTCGATGACCGGACGGCCTTCGAAGTACTTCAGTTCGATCGACAGGGAAGGCTTGGCTTCACCAGTTACCTGGTAGCCAGCGATGTAACCTTCGTCCTTCAGAACTTTGGCAACCGCGACCTTCAGGGTAGAAGAAGGCATGCTTACGACGGACTTTTCAGCCATCTGGGCATTACGGATGCGAGTTAGCATGTCCGCTAACGGGTCCTGCATACTCATGGGCTAGATGCTCCTGATACAAGAATTATTAGCCTTGCGGCTATGACAACCACCCGAGCGGATTGGGCAAAAACCCAGGCTCAGGTGAGCCGGTCATTCTAGACACAAGGCAGAAACGAAACAAGCCCCATATAGGGGCTTGTTTGTTGGCGAGGTCACCGACGGTCGGAAGATTGCTCCCCTTCCGCCGGGACCCTGCCTGCAGCGATTACCAGGAGGCCTTGACCAGACCTGGTACGTCACCGCGCATTGCAGCTTGACGCAGCATGTTACGGCCCAGGCCGAACTTACGGTATACACCGTGAGGACGACCGGTCAGGCGGCAACGGTTGCGCAGACGCGCAGCGCTGGCATCACGTGGCTGCTTCTGCAGAGCGACAACGGCAGCGAAACGCTCTTCTGGAGAGGCGTTAACGTTGACAATGGTCGCTTTCAGCTCAGCACGCTTCTTAGCGAACTTGGCTACCGTCAGCTGACGCTTCAGCTCACGGTTTTTCATGCTCTTCTTGGCCATTTTCCTACTCCAATCAGTTGCGGAACGGGAACTTGAAAGCACGCAGCAGAGCGCGGCCTTCGTCGTCCGAACGAGCAGTGGTGGTCAGGGTGATGTCCAAACCGCGCAGAGCATCGATCTTGTCGTAATCGATTTCCGGGAAGATGATCTGCTCTTTCACGCCCATGCTGTAGTTGCCACGGCCATCAAAGGACTTGGCATTCAGGCCGCGGAAGTCGCGAACCCGAGGCAGGGAGATCGCCAGCAGGCGGTCCAGGAATTCGTACATCTTGTCGCTACGCAGGGTCACCTTGACGCCGATCGGCCAGCCTTCGCGGACTTTGAAGCCAGCGATGGATTTGCGAGCGAAAGTCACGACCGGCTTTTGACCGGTGATCTTTTCCAGGTCGGCAACAGCGTGCTCGATGTCGTAGCAGCGCTCGGCGTCCTCGACGACGGGCTGGCGGAATTGCGTGTTGCTCATTGGGCAGGCTCCGGAAAATGAAGTGACGACCC
>NZ_JBIVIF010000037.1:0-63316 GCF_044749595.1 Pseudomonas sp. NPDC089392 | reverse complement strand
CACCCTGGATGTACGCCATGAAAAATGCCCCGCATCGTTGATGCGGGGCATTTTGCAGGAGCTGGCTCAAAATTTCAGGTTTTCACACAGCCTGTGTAGGAGCAGCCTTGTGCTGCGAAAGGGCCATTTGTGCCGAAGTTAACCTTTGGCCCTACCGCCCTCTTCGCAGCACAAGGCTGCTCCTACAGGTTAAGCGCCGGACTCAAGGCCTGTGCTGTACTTTGAGGTTGCGCGCATACCAAGGCCGCTGTGGCACCTTGGGCCGCAGCTTGTCAAACAGGCCTTCATCGCTGTAGATGATGCGCAACGCCAGCTTCATGGTCTCTGGGTCCATCTCCACGCTACGCCCAGGCCGCAGCCCGGGCACCGTCGAGCAACCATGGGTGTCCGGCCCCAGCCACGGGTCCGCCACCTCCACCCAACGCCCCGGCGCAAACCACGGCACGCCATTGACTTCCAGGCGCCGGACCTGGCCCGGGTGCAGCCGCTCATGGGCGCGAAACCAGTCCTCGATGCGGTCATCGATCCAGCCATGGAAATGCCAGAACACCGGGTTTACATGGGATGAAAACGGGTCTCCAAGGAAGTCGTTCTGCGCCGCGAACCAGCGTTCGGCAAAGTCATCCGGCGTGCGCGCAGTCGGCACCGGCATGCCATTGGACGGGTCACGCGGTACCGATGCCCAGCGCATGTGCAACCAGTCGTGCAGGCCCAGCTCCACCTCCGAGCCAAACTGGCCCAGGGTCAGGGTGCTGAGGTATTCCGGGTCGGTGTAGCGCGATTCCCAGACCTGGAAGTTGCCGTGGAAGGTATCCGACGTCTTGATGTCGCGCACCCACTGTGTGTACTCCGCGTCACCACTGGCCAGCCAGGTGGGCGGCAGGGCGTTGCCGTCATGGTTGTCGAAGTAGCGGGCAAAGCCTGCGCGGTCACGCTCAAGCTCCGGCTGCGGCAGCGGGAAGCGCGGCCAGGAAGGCAAGTCTTGCAGGGCACGGGCGCTGCCGAGCATGTGCCGGTGCATGAAGAAAAAATCCTCGCCCGAGCCATTGCGGTCCTTGTGCCGCCCGCGTGCATCACGCTCGCGGTCTCGCGGCCCCGGCTGCCAGCCCAGGCCACGCAGGGCGCCCTGCTTGTCCTTGTCCAGCTTGTGCCACTTGTCCCGCGAGGAGTGCCACAGCTGGTGAAACAGGCGATGCTCCGGGGCGATCAGCCAAGCCAGCAACTGCGGATTCAGCGGGGTGCGCTCGCGCGCCTCGGGGAAGGTGTGTTTCAGGGCCAGGAACTGGTTGTCCTGCAGCGGCAACGACAGTGCACGGTCCATACGCGCGATGCGCCCGTTGAGGGTCGCCGGGCCGGCGTTACCAAAGCGGCCCCAGACTTCGTCGAGCACGATATGGCACTCATAGCGCGCCTGGTCGGAGAATAACCGCCAGCGCAAAGTGCCCGGCTTGTCGGCCAACAGGTCGCCGACCACCCGGTAGCGAGGCTCCTCGTGCCCGCGCAGGCGCTCGGGAGTATCCAGGTAGCCACGCAGGGCTCGACCGCTGGCCGCCACATCCAGGAACAGCTCCAGCTCACCCGTGGGCAGGCCCTCCAGCCCCGCATCCTTGCCTTGCAGGGTCCAGCGCCAGATGCCGCGCAGGGTGTCGCCCAGCTGCTGCAGGCGGGTATCGGCCAATTCCACGACGGCTTCGCCAGGGGTTTCCGGAAATTCCTCGGCCTCACGCTGGCGCTGCACGTACAGAGCACCCAGCGCACCGGGCACCACCACACCCGTCAATGCCACACCGGCGATGAAACCGCGTCGGGAAATCGTCATTGCATACCTGTGCATTCATTGCGGCCATGGAGCACGGCCCGTCCAAGGCTAGAACGTTGCACGGCAAGGGAAATTTAACGGGGCATCAGTTGCATATGGGGGGGCTTGGCACAAGATTTTTATCGCCTGTGAAATCGAGCGCCGCCCGCGCGGCGCTTCGCGGGTAAACCCGCTCCTACATTTGTTTCGGGCCAGTCACTCCTGTGAGGTCACCGCTGTCCGCCTTGTGTGTTCCATTCAATATCGAAGGGAAGGCCGTTGATCTTCATCGTTCTCCAGCCATGCACCCAGGGGGCGCGCGCCTCCGGCACAGGCATAACTGGCCCGAAACAAATGTAGGAGCGGGTTTACCCGCGAAGCGCCGCGCGGGCGGCGCTCGATCTGTGCATCAACCAAAATCCCAAGCCATGCACCTGGAAGCCCTCACCCCATCCCCCCAACGGACAAATCACAGCCACTCTCCCCCACTTCCCCGCGAACAACCTAAATTCCCAAGGTGCGAGCTCGTTCACTGCAGGTAGCGGCGGCCTCTGTGCCCATCCCCTCGACGGTGAACCTACTGAGACCAAGATGACGACTCCACGCTGGAAGAAAGCCCTGTTTATCAGCCTGGCCGCGGCAGTAGCCGCAGGTGCCGGGTTTGCTGCCTGGCACTATTTCGCCACCCCTGCCGGCTACTCCCGCGAGGTGACCCGCCAGGCCAACGACCTGCAGGAGCGCATCATCTCGTTCGACAGCCATGTCACCCTGCCGCTGACCTTTGGCACCGAAGGCAGCGAGGCCGACAGGGACGGCAATGGCCGCTTCGACCTGGCCAAGGCCGCCAGCGGGCGCTTGTCGAGCGCCGCCCTGACCATCTTCGCCTGGCCCGAATCCTGGACCGGCAACGATGGCCCGCACCGCCCTACCCCAGGCTTCGTCGAGGCCGCCCGGCATACCCAGGAAGTGCGCTACAACGCCATCAGCGCCATGGTCCGCGACTTCCCGCAACAGGTCGGCATTGCCTACACCCCCCAAGACATGCGGCGCCTGCATGGCGAAGGCAAGTTCGCGGTGTTCCTCAGCATGCTCAACGCCTATGCGCTGGGTGACGACATCGACCAGCTCGACCGCTGGGCCGCGCGCGGCGTACGCATGTTCGGCTTCAGCTACGTGGGCAACAACAGTTGGGCCGACTCTTCGCGCCCGCTGCCGTTCTTCAATGACACTGTCGATGCGCTGGACGGCCTGTCGCCGGTCGGCAAGCGCGCCGTGCAACGGCTGAATGAGCTGGGCGTGATCATCGACGTGTCGCAGATGTCGAGCAAGGCGCTGGCCCAGGTGGTAGCCCTCAGCCGCGCACCGGTGGTGGCCTCGCACTCGGCGCCGCGGGCCATGGTCGACATCAACCGCAACCTCTCCGACAAGGAACTGCAACTGATCAAGGACAGCGGTGGGGTGATCCAGCTGGTGGCCTTTTCCACCTACCTCAAGCCGCTGAGCAGCAAGACCCAGGACAAGCTCAACGCCCTGCGCGCAGGCTACGACCTGCCACCGCTGGCCAACCTCAACTACGCGCTGATGCCCGGCGACCCGGTGATTGCCGGCTGGCCCGAGCAGAAGGTCGGCCAGTACGCCAACGCACTGTACGGCATTCTCGACGAAGAACCGCCAGCCACGCTCAAGGACTATGGCGACGCTATCGACTACACCGTGCGCAAGGTCGGCATCGACCATGTCGGCCTCAGCTCGGACTTCAACGAAGGCGGCGGCATCGACGGTTGGCAGAACGCCAGCGAAGCACGCAACGTCACCGCCGAACTGATCAGCCGCGGCTACTCCGAAGCGGATATCGCCAAGCTCTGGGGCGGCAACTTCCTGCGGGTGTGGGAGCAGGTACAGCGCGTCGCACAACCTGTCGCCACTTCGTCTCCCTGAGACCATTCGAGTACCTTGATGAACGATCGTCGCACCTTTCTCAAGCAGGCCGGCCTGCTGGCTGCCGCCCTGCCACTGACCGGCCCCGGCCCGTTGCTGCCTGCCGCCCACGCAGCAGCTGCAAAACCCGCTACCGCCAACGACTGGGCTGCCTTTCGCGGCCTGTTCGAGCTGGACCCGAGCTACGCGCACTTCGCCAACTTCCTGATCACCTCGCACCCACGGCCGGTGCGCGAAGCCATCGAAGCCCTGCGCGCCCGTTTCGACCACCACCCGGCACAGATGGTCGACTGGGACAGCCAGTCAGAGTGGAAGCACGAAGCCGCGGTGCGCGAATGGGCCGCCCGCTACCTTGCAGTGACTCCCCGGCAGATTGCCCTGACCGGCAGCACCACCGAAGGCCTGGGGCTGATCTATGGCGGCCTGAAGATTGCGCCGGGGCAGGAAATTCTCACCACCGTGCACGAGCATTCGGCCGCGCGCCATACCATGGGCTTTCGCACATCACGCGACGGCACAGCGGTGCGCCGCTTGCGCTTGTTCGAAGACCCCGCCAAGGTCAGTAGCGACCAGGTGCTGGCGACCATTTCAGGCGCCATCGGGCCGAAAACCCGGGTACTGGGCATGACCTGGGTGCATTCGGGCAGCGGCGTGAAGCTGCCTGTGGGCGAGATTGGCAAGCTGGTGCACGAGGTCAACCGTCAACGTGACGAGCAGGACCAGATCATCTACGTGATCGACGGCGTGCATGGCTTTGGCGTCGAGGACATGCGCTTTGCCGACCTCAACTGCGACTACTTCATCGCCGGCACGCACAAGTGGATGTTCGGGCCACGGGGCACCGGGATCATCTGCGCGGCGTCCACCGAGCTGAAACAGCTGACCCCGACCATAGCGAGTTTCTCGGAGAATGAAGACTTCGCCACGGTGATGACGCCAGGCGGCTACCACGCGTTCGAACACCGCTGGGCGTTGGGCAAGGCGTTCGAGCTGCACCTGCAGCTGGGCAAGGCGGCGGTGCAGGCGCGGATTCATGGGCTTAATGACCAGCTGAAGCAGCGCCTGGAGGCGCTACCAGGGGTTGAGCTGGTGACACCGCGCAGTGCCCGGTACTCGGCGGGGTTCAGCTTCTTCCGGGTCAAGGGGCAGGATGCCGATGAGGTGGCCAAGTATCTCAACAGCCAGCGCATTGTGGTGGATGCCGTGTCGCGGGATGCCGGGCCGGTGGTGCGGACGGCGCCTGGGTTGTTGAATACCGAGGCGGAGATAGAGCGGTTGGTGGATGTGTTGGGCAAGCGCGTCCGCGGGTAGGGCCCTGGGGGCCGCGTTGCGGCCCATCGCGACACAAGGCCGCTCCAACAAGGGATCGCGGTCTCCTGTAGGAGCGGCCTTGCGTCGCGATAGGGGCGCAAAGCGCCCCCGGCATTCTCAAGTCAGGACTGGCCGCCAATCACCTTCAGCCACTCCCCGACATCCCGATAGATCCCCTCTACCTGCCCAACGATCCCCGACATGCGCAAGAAGTCATGGGTCAGCCCGTCCACCCGCGCAAAGGTCACCGACGTCCCCCCCGCCAGCAACCAGTCCCGATAGGCAACGCCCTCATCATGCAGCGGGTCATACTCGGCCACCCACAGGTATGCCGGCGCCAACGGCTCACGCAGCGTTGACAGCAACGGCGACACCCGCCAGTCCAGCCGCTGTTCGGGCTGCGGCGCGTAATGCTGGTAGAACCACTCCAACGTTGGCGTCTCCAGCAGGTAACCCTCGGCATGCTCGCGGTGCGAACCACGCTGACAGGAAATATCGGTCACCGGGTAGAACAGCAACTGCGCCAGCGGCTTGATCGCCAGCGCTTCGGGCTGCTCGACCGCCGTAATGGCCAACACCGCCGCCAGGCTGGCCCCCACGCTGTCTCCGGCCAGCACCACTCGGCGGCTGTCCAGCCCCAGCGTCGCCGCCTGTTCGGCCAGCCAGTTTGCGGCGTCCAGCACATCGTGCAGGGCCACCGGGAACTGCTGCTCCGGTGCCAGCCGGTAGTCCGGCGCCAGCACCGCGAACTCGCCCAGGGCGGCCAGGCGGCGGCACACCGAGTCGTGCGAGTCGAGGCTGCCGACCACATAGCCACCACCGTGCAGGTAAAAGATCACCGGCTGCAAGGCGCCGGCTGTTCCGCCCTGCCGGTACAAGCGTGCAGCCAGGCTGGCGCCATCACGCGCGGTTATCTGCAACTCGCTGATCACCACACTGCCGGGCGGGCTTGGGTCCAGCACTTGCGAGCTGCCGGCGAATTCGGCCCGGGCCTGGGCCACGTCCATCGCGTGCATGGGCAGGCTCCTGCCCGTCAGCCGGCCAAATTCGACCAGTTCCAGAAATGCCGCCAGATCAGGGTGCAGTGCCATGTGGGTTCCTTGGGTGAACAATGTGACTCGAACATCCCTACGGGACGTAGCAGCACGCCGAAAAATTACCCGCCCAGGCGGCTAAATCGTTGGCGCAGGCACTCGTTATCCCTGCACAACGAAAGACCGCCAGAGGCACACCGTGGACCTTCAGAGCATCCTCAGCAAACTGTTCGCCAACGCCCATGCCGTCGGCATCGAAGGCGTATTCCAGTTCGACTTCGGCCAGGACCGGGCCTTCTGGTCGGAGGTTCGCGGTAGCAGCCGCACCGGCGCCGGCCAGCACAGCGCCCCGGACGTCACCATCGAGGTGGCCGAGCGCGACTTCCTTGGCATCATGGGCGGCACCGCCAACGTCGAGGAGCTGTTCGCCAGCGCACGACTGAAGATCACCGGCAACATGGGCTTGGCCACCCTGCTGCCGCAGATCATCAGCAATGCCCGCCGCGGGGCGACGGCGGCGAAGGTGTCGATGAACCAGCGCTACCCGACCCCGGCACGCCTCAGCGAACGCGTGTCAGCCGCACAACCGGTACAGCGCGAAGTGGCACGCATCGCCCGCGCCGATATGCCCTTGGGGCGCTTCCAGAACGACTACCTGGTACACGGCACGCCAGTAGTGATCAGCGATGCGCTGCAAGACTGGCCGCTGTTCACCATGGGCCGCCAGGCCTCGCTGGAACATTTCGCCGAACTGCAGGGCATCACCCGGCACGGTGACTACGTAAAGAAGACCTTCTCCACCGATCGCGACTTCCGCTCCACCTCCATGGCCGAGTTCATCGCCTCGCTGGACACCCCGGCCAAACCGGGAGAAACCCCAGCCTACATGGGCAACAACATCGTGCCGGAGAAACTGCTGACGCTGATCCGCCACCCGCAGTACTTCAGCCGCGACAAATTCATCGCGCCGCGCATCTGGATCGGCCCCAAGGGCACCCTTACCCCCCTGCACCGTGACGATGCCGACAACCTGTTCGCCCAGGTCTGGGGGCAGAAGTCGTTCATCCTCGCCGCGCCGCATCACCGCCCGGCCCTGGGCACCTGGTCGACCAGCCCCAAGGGCGGCCTCGACGGCTGCGACTTCAACCCTGACGCGCCGGATTACCAGCGCTTCCCGGCGGCGCGCGAAGTGCCGTTCTTGCGCGTGGTGCTGCAGGCCGGCGACCTGCTGTTCCTGCCTGAGGGCTGGTTCCACCAGGTGGAGTCGGTGAGCACATCGCTGTCGGTGAATTTCTGGGTGAATTCCGGGCGCGGTTGGTAGCCAGGATATTGGGGGCGCTTTGCGCCCCTATCGCGACACAAGGCCGCTCCTACAACAGATATGCGACCCCTTGTAGGAGCGGCCTTGTGTCGCGATAGGGCCGCAGAGCGGCCCCGGCTATCGATCAGACCGCCGCGATCAACGCCTCGGCAAAGCGCTGCGCCACCTCATCGATCTGCTCGCCACTGATGATCAACGGCGGCAGGAAGCGCACCACCGCACCATGCCGCCCACCCAGCTCAAGAATCAGCCCACGCTTGAGGCACTCACGCTGTACCTTGGCCGCCAGCTCACGGTTGGCTACCGGGTGGCCGAGGGCATCCAGCTTACCCTGCGGATCCACCAGTTCCACCCCAAGCATCAATCCACGCCCGCGCACATCCCCCAGCTGCGGATAATCCCGCTGCAACTGCAGCAAGTGCTGGCGCAGGCGCAGGCCCATGGCCTCAGCATGCTCGGCCAGGCGGTGCTCAACCAGATAATTGATCACCGCCGAACCCGCCGCCATGGCCATCTGGTTGCCACGGAAAGTGCCGGCATGCGCGCCCGGCTTCCAGGTATCCAGCCAGTCGCGGTATACCACCACCGCCAGCGGCAGGCTGCCGCCAATGGCCTTGGACAGGGTCACCACGTCCGGCACGATGCCGGCATGCTCGAAGGCGAACATGCGCCCGGTGCGGGCAAAGCCGCTCTGGATCTCATCGACGATCAACGCCACCCCGGCCTGCTCGGTAATCCGGCGCACGCCCTTGAGCCATTCGATGTCGGCCGGAATCACTCCGCCCTCGCCCTGCACCACCTCAAGGATCACCGCTGCCGGCAGCGGCACGCCGCTTTCAGGGTCGAGCAGCAGGTTTTCCAGGTAATGTAGGTTGGCCTTGACCCCCGCCTCGCCGCCCAGGCCGAACGGGCAACGGTAGTCGTAAGGGTACGGCATGAACTGCACGCCATTGCCCAGCAACGCCCCCAGCGGCTGTTTCGGCCCATGGCTGCCCATAAGGCTCAGCGCGCCCTGGCTCATGCCGTGGTAGGCACCGTGGAAGGCCAGTACGGTGCTGCGGCCGGTGGCCGTGCGTACCAACTTGAGCGCCGCCTCCACCGCATCGGTGCCGGTCGGGCCGCAGAACTGCACCTTGGCCTCGCGGCGCAGCGCCTCGGGCAGGATGCCGAACAGGTCCTGGACAAAGCGGTCCTTGACCGGCGTGGTCAGGTCCAGGGTGTGCAGTGGCAGCTCATCGGCCAGTACCCGCTGAATCGCCTCGACCACCACCGGGTGGTTATGGCCCAGCGCCAGGGTGCCGGCGCCGGCCAGGCAGTCGATGAACTGCCGGCCTTCGATATCTTCCACGTGGATACCGCGGGCGCGTTTGAGCGCCAGCGGGATGCGCCGCGGGTAGCTGCGGGCGTTGGACTCCTGTTGCTGCTGGCGTTGCAGCAAGGGCGAATCGGTGAACTCGTACAAGGGCTGCGGCGCGCTGGCCGGCGGGCGCTGGGCAAGGCTGGAAGCGGTGGACATGGGTGAATCCTCGCAAGCAAGCGGATGGGCGGTTATCGCTTGGAAAACGCTTGAGTGCGGGGAGGATTTAGCGGTTGTTGTGGGATTTTTGACAGCAGGATCGGCCTCTTCGCGGGTAAACCCGCTCCCACAGGGACCGCACCCCGCATGCAGCCTGTACAGAACCTGTGGGAGCGGGTTCACCCGCGAAGAGGCCGGCACAGGCGGTATAGATCAATGCCCCACGCGCGCCGGCACCTGCAGCAGAACCCGCAAGCCATCGCTACGGCTGTCGAACCGCAGGCTACCGGCACAGCGCTGCACAATGGCCTGCACGATCGCCAACCCCAACCCGCAACCACCACTCTGCCCATTACGCCAGAAACGCTCGGTCAAATGCTCCAGGTCCGCCTCGGCAATCCCCGGCCCATGGTCGCGCACCATGAAGCCCACCTGGCCGTCGGCCATCTGCACTTCCAGCTCCACCGCCTCTTCACCACCATGGCGCAAAGCGTTGTCCAGCAGGTTGCGCAGTGCCGCCACAGCCAGCGGTGCGGGCATGCCCAGGTAAATCTGCGTGGCCTCTTCAGGCAAGCGCAGCACAATGCGCCGGTTGTCGCCGCCACCGGCATCCTGCACCGCTTGCCGGGCGACCTGCTCTGCGCTGCATTGCACGCCATCCTCGAACGACAGGCTGCCTTCCACCCGCGCCAGCATCAGCAACTGCTCCAGCGTGCGGTGCATGCGGTCGGCGCCCTGCTCGGCATGCTCCAGCGCCTGTTCACGCACGGCACCCTCGGTCATGCGTGCCACCTGCAGGTGGGTCTTGATCGCAGTCAGCGGGCTGCGCAGTTCATGCGCGGCATCGTCGGTCAGGCGCCGCTCACGCTCGATGGTCTGGGCTATGCGCAAGAACAGCTGGTTCTGGGTTTCCAACAACGGCTGCAGCTCGCTGGGCATGCCCGCCACCTGCAGCGGCTCGACACTGTCCGCACGCCTTCGGCGCAACGCGTCGCGCATGCGGTTGAGCGGTTCCAGGCCCTTGCCCAGGCCAATCCACAACAAGCCGAGGCTGCCGAGCAAGGCCATCAATACCGGCGCCGAGGCCGCCAGCAGGATCGACTGGTTCAGCGCCTCGCGTTCCATGTGCCGGTCGGCGGTGGTGATGCGCACATCGCCATGGTTGTAGGTGAAGGTGCGCCACAACGCGCCGTCGATGGTCTGGTCACGAAAGCCGCTGCGCTCGTCGTCCATGGCGCCATCGTGCTTGTGGTTGCTGGCCAGGATTTCGCCACGCAGCGAGCTGACCTGGCAGGCCATGCCGTCCGGTACGCTGAACTGGTCGGCGGAAAAGTGCGCATCCTCGCCCTTGGCGGTCAACGGCTGCGGCAGCTGGTCGATCAGCCCGGCGACCATGCGCGCTGAGGCCACCAGGCGCTGGTCGAGGGAAAACATCATTTGTTGGCGCAGGTCGCGCAGCATCCACGCGGCGGCCAGCGCCCAGATGATCACGAAGGCACTGCCCAGGATCAGACTCAGGCGTACCCGCAGGCTCATGATGCGGCCTCTTCCGGTGCCTGCGCCGGGCCCAGGCGATAACCCAGGCCACGCACGGTCTCGACAATACCGTTGCCCAGTTTGCGCCGCAGGTGGTGGATATGCACGTTCAGGGCGTTGCTCTCGACTTCGTCGCTGAAGCCGTACACGCAGTCTTTCAATTGCTCGCTGGACAGCACCCGCCCGGGGTTCTGCAGTAGCGCTTGCAACAGTGCCTGCTCACGGCGCGACAGGTCGACTGGCTGGCCGGCCAGGGTCGCCTCGCAGCTGCTCGGGTCGTAGCGCAGCGGGCCGTGCTCGATCACGTTCACCGCCCGCCCGGCCATCCGCCGTAGCAGGGTGTGCAGGCGCGCGGCCAGTTCGCGCAGGTCGAAGGGTTTTAGCAGGTAGTCGTCGGCACCGGCCTGCAGGCCATCGACCCGGTCGGTGACGGCATCGCGGGCGGTGAGTACCAGCACGGGCAGGTTCTCGCCTTTCTCGCGCAGGCGGCGCAGCAGCTTTAGGCCGTCTTCGTCGGGCAGGCCGAGGTCGAGGATCATCACGTCGAACTGCGCGGCCTGCAGCATCGCCCGCGCGTCCGCGGCGTTGCCCACCCGGTCCACGGTCAGGCCCTGGGCGGTAAGGCCGGCGCAGATGCCGGCGGCGATCAGGTCGTCGTCCTCGCAGAGCAGAACGTGCATGGTGGGGCTCCCGGAATGGTGTGGCTGGCATTGCACCTTGGGCGGATTAAGGGGGGATTATGGACCTTTTGTGGGGGGGTGGGGATCAGTTTGGGGGGGATGTAGGGGCGGGGTGTTCACCGTGACGTTTTTGGCGCCTGTGGAAGGTGTTCGCCATGACATTTTCTACGCCTGTGAGATCGAGCGCCGCCCGCGCGGCGCTTCGCGGGTAAACCCGCTCCTACGTTTGTTTCGGGCCAATTATTCCTGTGGGATTCGCGCGCGAACCCCTTGGCGCATGCCTCGATATCGCGTCGTACAAACAAGGCGGTCGCGCGGGCCTGGCACAGGAGGGACTGGCCCGAAACAAACGTAGGAGCGGGTTTACCCGCGAAGCGCCGCGCGGGCGGCGCTCGAACTCATAGGCGCAGAAAATGTTGTGGCGAACACCTCCACAGGCGCCGTAAATGTCACGGCGAACACCTTCCACAGGCACCTTAACGTCACGGCGGACACCCTCCACAGGCGCAAAAAAATGTCACGGCGAACACCCTGGCCCTACACCAACCCCTGCGGCGTATCCACATCCAGCAACACCCCAGCATCCCCCACATCAACCACCAAACAACAATCCCGCTGCGCCCGCACCACCTCCCGCGCCCCTTCATCCCCGGCCAACTTCCCCAGCGCCGGCCAGAACTCCCGCCCGAAAATCACTGGATGCCCCTGCTGCCCCGCATGGCGCGGCAACACGATGCGCGATGCGCTGGAAGCCTCGGCCAACCGGCGCAGGGTTGCCAACTCGATCCACGGCATATCACCCAGCAAGATCGCCACTGCCTGCGCCTGGCTATCGCTTAACGACCTGGCCCCGGCAGCCAGGCTATGCCCCATCCCCAGCGCCGCATCCGGGCTGACGATGACCTGGCAATCAGCAGGCAAGCCAAAATCCTCGCCCCACTCGCCCGCACGCAAGACTACGCGCACATCATCGAACACCCCCCGCGCCCGCTCCACGCTGTGCGCCAGCAGGCTGCGGCCATCAACCAGGGTCACCCGGCGCTTGTCGGCCCCGAAGCGCGTACCGCTACCTGCTGCCAGCACCAGCGCGACCACGCTCACAGCGCCACCCGCTCAATACCGTTACGCACCCGCAGGATGTCGGCCAGCACCGCCAAGGCGATCTCCGCCGGGGTCTTGCTGCCCAGGTTGAGGCCGATCGGGGCATGGATGCGGCCCAGTTCGGTTTCACCCAGGCCACCGATGCGCTGCAGGCGTTCACGGCGCTTGTCGGACGTTACCCGGGAGCCCATCACGCCAATATAGAACGCCTCGGTGCGCACCGCCTCTAGCATTGCCAGGTCATCAATCTTCGGGTCGTGGGTCAGCGCGACCACGGCCGTGTCGGCATGGCAACCGCCATTGAGAATAAACTCCGATGGCAGCTCCCGGCGCACTTCGATGCCGTCCAGACGCACGCCATCGAGCACTTCATCACGCGGCTCGCAAAGAATGACTTCAAAGCCCATGCCCTTGCCGAACTCAGCGCAAAAATGCGCCACGCTGGAATACCCGGCCAGCAGCAGGCGCTGGGCGGCGCCGACGCGCAGGCGCACAAGGGCGCTTTCCCGCTCGACGCGCGGCCCGTGGCTGTGGTCATCGAAAAGTTGGCGGGTACCCTCAGGCAGGCTCACCTCACGCAATACCCGGCGCTGGCCCAGCAATGCGCTTTCCAGCTCACGCAGGTGCGCTTGCACCGCGCACTCGGCCGGCAGGTTCTCCACCAGCACTTCAAGCACACCGCCACACGGCAGGCGAACACTCGAACGCGGGTCGTTGCCATCGCCGTAACGCACGACGGCTACTGGCTCTGGGAATTCACCCAGGGCCACGCGTTCAAGGAAGTCGTCTTCAACGCAACCCCCGGACAGCGAACCCAACCACTGGCCGCTGGCGTTCACCGCCAGCAGCGAGCCCGGCGCACGCGGCGCCGAACCGTAGGTGGCGAGCACCGTGCACAACCATACCCGCTGGCCGTTGCACGACCACTGCAAGGCCTGGCGGACCACCTGTAGATCGAGATGCTGCACGCTTTACTCCGCCTTCAGCTCGGCGAGCTGCTGTACGCTCAGGTCCCCGGGCAATCCACCCCATGCCTGGCGCAGGTAGTTGACCATATCCGTTACTTGCTGGTCATCGAGCTTGTCGGCAAAGCCCGGCATTGGCTGCATGCGCTCGAAGCCGGTGAACTGCTGCTCACGGATGCCTTCGCGGATGACCTTGACCAGGTTACGTGAATCGCCCTGGCGCAGCACCGTGTTGCCACGCATGGCCACGGCGATGTGCGGTTTGCCCTCGCCGTCGACGCCGTGGCAGCCGGCGCAGACGTTCAGGTACTGCTGGTGGCCGCGCTTGGCGCTGTCGCTCATCTGCGCCAGGGCAACCGCCTGGATGGCCTTGGCCGGCGGTGGCTGGTCACCGAGCAGGTAAGTGGCCATGGCCGCCAGGTCGGCATCTTCCAGGTGCTGGGTGCTGTGGTGCACCACCGGGAACATCTCGTTGAACATGCTGCCCTGGGCACTGATGCCGTGCTTGAGGAAGGTGGTCAGGTCTGGCTGGGTCCAGCCGCGCTCGGCCAGGTCCTGGGCCAGCAGGCTCGGCGCCAGGTAGCCGCCCAACAGGCCGCCGCTCAGGCGTTGCTCCTGCTGCAGTGCGCCGATGGCGTTGCGTGGGGTGTGGCACTCACCGCAGTGGCCCATGACCTCAACCATGTACTGGCCGCGCTGCCAGGCCGGGCTTTTGCCCTCGGTCGGCTGCAATTGCACGCTCTTGCCATACAGCATGTTCCAGCCACTGAGCCCCAGGCGCACGTTGAACGGGAAGCTCAGTGCGGTCTGCGGTGCCGGGCGGTTGATCGGCGGTATGGTCATCAGGTAGGCGAGGATGGCGTCCGAATCTTCGCGCTTGATCAGGTGGTACGAGGTATATGGCATCGCCGGGTAGAGGTTGGCGCCATCCTTGCGCTTGCCCTCGGTGACCGCGGCGAAGAACTCGTCGGCGCTGTAGTCG
Source organism: Pseudomonas sp. NPDC089392 (assembly GCF_044749595.1). Taxonomy (NCBI): domain Bacteria; kingdom Pseudomonadati; phylum Pseudomonadota; class Gammaproteobacteria; order Pseudomonadales; family Pseudomonadaceae; genus Pseudomonas; species Pseudomonas sp. NPDC089392. The sequence continues at coordinate 49,134 of NZ_JBIVIF010000037.1, read as the reverse complement.
CCGATGCCGTACCGTTTGTCCGGGGTGATGTTGCTGCCATAAATGGTACCGAACGGCGAATGAATCGGCAGGCCGCCGGCAAACGGCGCGCCGCCTTCGGCGGTGTGGCAGGCCATGCAGTCGGCCGCTCGGGCCAGGTATTCGCCGCGTTTGACCTGCGCCTCGTCGGCCGCCAGGGCCAACGAGCTGACGGCAAAGCCCAGGGCCAGCGCCAGTGCGCTACGTACGAAGCCCATGCTCAACCCTCCTTGACCAGGCCGAGGTCATTGAGCACCGTGCGGGTGGCGTCGTAGTAACGCACATAGCCGGTGCAGCGGCAGATGTGGTGGCCCAGGCTGGCCTCGATGCGGTCTTCCACCTCGCTCTTCTTCAGTGGCTGGCGCTGGGCGGTTTCCACCAGCACAGTGGCGGCGTTGACGAAGCCCGGTGCGCAGTAGCTGCACTGGAAGGCGAACAGGTCGACGAACTTCTGCTGGATCGGGTTCAGCGTGAGGTTGCCGGCCTCGTCCTGCTTGGCATGGCCTTCGATGGTGCGCACCTTCTTGCCTTCGAAGTAATGCGCGCCGGTGATGCAGGTGCGCACCTCCTCGCTGGTGCCGTCGGGGTTGTCGACGATCACCACGCAGGCGTGGCAGATACCCTGGCCGCAGCCCAGGCGCGAGCCGGTGAGGTTCTGGTGTTCGTGCAGGTAGTCGAGCATCGCCAGGTCGTCGGGGACCTCGACCGGGCCGACCGGTTGACCGTTGAGGGTCAGCTGCAGTGGACGGTTAGCCATTGAGGGCCTCCTTGATACGGGCTGGGGTGATGGGGAGATCGCGCACGCGCTTGCCAATGGCATGCGCGACGGCATTGCCGATGGCACCGACGACCGGGATCATCACCACTTCGGCGATGCCCTTGGACGGGTCGGTCGGTGACAGCGGCGGGAGGATTTCGCTGGTCTGCTTCCACACTGCCACGTCACGCGCATGCGGCAGGCGGTAGCGGTTGAAATTCCAGTCGCCCTCCCCGGGCCCGCCCTCGTACAACGGCATTTCTTCGGTCAGTGCGTGGCCGATGCCCATGGCGATACCGCCTTCGAGCTGGCCCTTGACCAGCTCCGGCACCAGCACCCGGCCACACTCGACCCAGCTGTGGTGGTTGAGCACCTGCACTTCATGCGTGCCCTTGTTGACCTTGACCTCGACAATGGTCGCCACCGGGCTGTAGTAGGTGACCATGGCGTTGTTCAGCTGGGTGTCGGGGTAGGCGGCGTTCTGCCGGTCGAGCAGGTGGTAGCCGTGGCTGCTCATCTGCGCTTTCTTGGCGTTTACTGCACCATCGCCGTATTTGACCGCCACGGCGTCGAGCGGGAAGCGCTCGCGCACGCCATCGATGACGAAATCAGCCTCGGCCCAGCTCCAGCGGTTGAAACCGTGCACGCTGACGCCGGTGACCAGGCCCATGTCATGGGCTTTCTGCGCCAGCTGGGCGAACGGGATCGGTGCCAGGCCGTTGCCGGTCAGCTCACCGTTGACCCACACCGCGTTCTCGCGGCGCACTACCAGCGGGTTGGCCTGGCCGCCGTGCGGGCCCTGGCTCCAGATGGCCATGGCCGCCGGCCACAGGCCGTGGTTGAACAGCACGCGTGCCGCTTCGCGGGTGGCATGGCTGAAGTAGAACGCCGAGTTGGTTGCCGACGACGGCGAGGCCAGCTTGCCGACCCAGCGCGGGTTACGCAGCGCGGCGTCCTGCTCGGGCTGGCTGATCAGGTACGGGTTGCCACTGGTGCTCAGCTGCAGCTCCGGCCATTCGGTGACCGCCGTCCGCACCTCGTCGGCCGAGCGGCCGAGGAAGTCGCTGACCACCAAGGCCTGCGAGGTGGACATGCCGGTGCCCAGTTCGGTGCCGATGTGGCGCAGGCTGATGCGCCCGTCGCGGCTGAACTCGATACTGGCCATGGGTGCTTCGGAACCGGTGCCGAAGTCCTTCTGGCAGATGGCAAAACCGACGCCGTACCAGTGGTCCGGGTCCTGCGCGTCCATCTGCTGCTTGCGTGTATCGCGGTTGCGCCACCAATCGTGCACGGCGGCCTTGTCGAGGATCTCGTACAGGCGCAGGGCACCGGCCGGGACCGCGCCCTGGGTGTTCTTCATGCCCGATTTCAGCGCGTTGGCGCGGCGCAGGTCGATGGCATCGACGCCCAGGCGGCCGGCGATCTCGTCGACCATCATCTCGGTGGCGGCCATGCTCTGCAAGGTGCCATAGCCGCGCATGGAGCCGGCCTCGACGCCCCGCGAGAAATAGGCGGTCACCGACAGGTCGTTCTGCGGCATGTAGTAGATCGACTGCGCGGCAGTGGCACCCACCGCCGCCACCGACGGGCTGTAGTTGATGCGCCCGCCGCCGTCGCAGCTCATGTCGGCGCGGAAGATCTTGAAGCTGTTGTCCTTCTTGTCCACCGCCAGCTGGTAGCGAATGTCGAAGGCGTGGCGCTTGATGCCGCTCTGGAACTGCTCGTAGCGGTCGTTGGCCAGGCGGATCGGCACACCGGCGCCATACAGTGCGGCCACGGCGGCGTAGAAGACAAAGATGTTGTTGTCTTTCGAGCCATAGCCCACGGTGTAGCCCGGGTGCATGTTCAGCGTGTTAAGGGCGAAGCGCGACGGCTTGATCATGTGCACGCATTCCTGCGCCACTTCGAACGGGCACTGGGTGGCGACCACGAAGTGCAGCGTGCCTGTGGCCGGGTCGTACCAGCCGTTGCCGTTGTCCGGCTCCAGCGCGGCAGGTTCGATGGACGGCGTCTTGTAGCGCTCGTCGAACACCAGCCAGCCTTCGGGCGGGTTATCCAGCTGCTCGCCCATGCGCTTGGCGTAGAACAGCCCCTGCTCGGTCAGGTCGCCGTGCTGGTTGGGCTCCTTCGACCACACCGGCTTGCGGTTGAGGATGGTCGGGAACAGCATGGAATTCTTCAGGCTGGAGAATTCATCGTCGTCGAACGGCGTGGCGCCGCCCACCCGCACGAAGCGGAAGCTGCCGTAGGGGTCGCGCTGGTACAGCGGCGCCTGGGCGCCATAGCGGATCGCCTGGTCGTTGAATTGCAGCTTGCGCTTGGCCTGGCGGAAGCGCTCGAAGTCGTGCCAGATCAGGATCGCCACCGGGTGGCCGATGAACATCGGTACCTTGCCGGGCGGCAGCAGTGGGTCGGGCGAGTGGGCTTCGGGCCAGGCAATACCGTCGTGTTCCAGATCGGCGGCGGTGACGATGCGGTCCGGTTGCAGCTCGGTACCGAGCAGGCTCAGGTCATGGCCGGCATAGATGCGGTCGGCCTTGGTCGCCTTGAGCAGCAGCGCGTGGCCCTGCCGAGCCGGCCAGCCGGGCATGTCCTTGGCGCGGATGTCACGGGCGAAGACCTTGTCGCCACAAACTTTGGACAGGGCGTCGTTGCGGAACCGCGCCTTGCCGTCATGGTTCATCCACTTTTGCGGCGAGGTGGTGACGCGTTCCTCCATCAGCGCGGCGAACGCCTGGCTGCCAAGTGGCGCCATGGTTACGCCGACACCAGCGATCAGGCCGCCTTGCAGGAAGGCGCGCCGGGAAATATCACGGTTGGACATGCTTGATCCTCTGGGCAGCAGGGGGTCTGCCCATTTTTTTGATTCTTGTGCGGGGGACTCGGAAGAGTGAGAACCTTGTCGCGCGAGTCGGAAAAATCTGACTCGTGCGTCAACTTTACAACAAGGATATGGGCATAAGCAAAGTCAAGCCGACAATATGTCACGGTGTGACTGGGGTGACGGGCGGGGTTTGCGTCGGGGCTGATAGGTGTTCGTCTTGGGGTTTTCAGCGCCTGGGAGATCGAGCGCCGCGCGGGCGGCGCTCGATCTCCCAGGCGCTGAAAATCCCCCGGCAAGCACCTGTAAGCCTTGATGCCCCCCCAACCCCAAAAACCCGCGTTAACCTTCATTTAATCAACCCCATCCAGCATGGCCCCATTCCTAGATCTGCCAAGGCGAAGACATGCGCGTCCTCCTGCTCTTCCTGACACTACTTCTGGCCGGCCCGCTGCAGGCCAACCCGTTCGACGTAAAACCCGACTTCCTGCCGGTAAACCAGGCCTTCGTGCTTACCCACGATCGCCAGGCCGACGGCCAGATGCGCCTGTACTTCCAGATCAAGCCTGGCTACTACCTGTATCAGAAGCGCCTGAAGTTCGACGGCCTGCCTGCCGAGCAGCACCCGCAACTACCGGCGGCCCTCAACCACCATGATGAGTTCTTCGGCGACAGTGCGGTGTACCGCGACCAACTTGAGCTGTTGCTCCCCGCCAATGCCCAGGGCCAGTTGCGCCTTGGCTGGCAGGGCTGTGCCGACGCCGGCCTGTGCTACCCGCCGCAAACCACGCTGATCGACCTGGGCGGCAGTGTGGCGCCAGCTGCCGAACAAGCCAGCGACCAAGCCCTGGCCAGCGGCTTGCAACAAGGCCACCTGGCCTGGAGCCTGCTGGCGTTCTTCGGCCTTGGCCTGTTGCTGGCCTTTACCCCCTGCTCACTGCCGATGCTGCCGATCCTCGCCGGCTTGGTCCTGGGCAATGGCGCCAGCGCCCGGCGCGGCTGGCTGCTGGCTGGGGTCTATGTGTTGAGCATGGCCCTGGTATACGCCGCCCTGGGCGTGGTTGCCGCGCTGTTGGGCGCCAGCCTGCAGGCCTGGCTGCAGCAACCGTGGCTGCTGGGCAGCCTGGCGGGGCTGTTCGTGCTGCTGGCCCTGCCGATGTTCGGCGCCTTCGAACTGCAACTGCCCGCCGCCCTGCGTGACCGCCTTGATCGCGCCGGGCAAGGCACCCGTGGCGGCAACCTGTATGGCGCGGCGGCGCTCGGCGCGTTGTCTGGCCTGCTGATGGGCCCGTGCATGACCGCACCTCTGGCCGGCGCGTTGCTGTACATCGCCCAGAGCGGCGATGTGGTGCAGGGTGCGCTTGTGCTGTTCAGCCTGGGCTTGGGCATGGGTGTGCCGCTGCTGTTGCTGGTCACCCTGGGCAACCGCTACCTGCCGCGCCCGGGCGCCTGGATGAACCGGGTCAAGGCCGTGTTCGGCTTCGTCTTCCTGGCCATGGCGCTGTACACCGTGCGCAGCCTGCTGCCCGCCACCCTGCTGCTGGCGCTGAGCGGCGCCTGGCTGATCGCCCTGGCCTGGGCCGCCTGGCCGGCCCTGCAGCGCCTGCCAGCGTTGCGCGCGGTGCCACTGCTGGGGGCCCTGTGGGGTGGGTTGTTGCTGGTAGGCGCGGCAGCGGGTGGCGACGACCCTTGGCAGCCGCTGCGCCCGTTCACCGCTGGCGGTACTGCGCCAGCCGCCGGCCAGCACGCCGAAGACAGCTTTGTCACCGTCAGCCGCCCCGAAGACCTGCAACGCGAGCTGGATGCAGCCAAGGCTCGTGGCCAGTGGGTGATGCTCGATTACTATGCTGACTGGTGCGTGTCGTGCAAGGTCATGGAAAAACAGGTATTCGCCCGCAGCGACGTGCAGGCCGGCCTGGCCGGCGTGCACCTGCTGCGCCTGGACGTGACTGCCGACACCCCGGCCAGCAAGGCCCTGCTGCAGCGCTACCAGGTGCCCGGCCCGCCGAGCATCATCTGGATTGGCCCGGAAGGCGAAGAACGCCGCGCGCGGCGCATCACCGGTGAAGTGGATGCGGCCGCGTTCCAGCAACACTGGGCCCAGACCAGGAGCCAAGGCTGATGCTGACCGTAACCCTGGGGCCACTGACCATGGCCCTCAACCACCTGTTGATGCTCACTGCCCTGGTGATCGCCAGCGTGGTCGGCTGGTGGGTCGCCCGGCGGGGCGGCGAGAGCCCGGAATCAGCACTGTTCAACCTGTTCCTGATCGGCCTGCTGTGCGCCCGCGCCGGCTTCGTGCTGGCCTACTGGCCGATGTACCGGGACGACCCGGTGCAGATCATCGACATTCGTGATGGTGGCTTCCTGTTCTGGTCGGGCCTGGCCGGCATCGTGCTCGGCGCCCTGTGGCAGGGCTGGCGCCACCCAGGCCTGCGCCGCCCGCTGGGCTGGGCGCTGTTCAGCGGCGCGCTGTTCTGGGGCCTGGCCAGCCTTGGCGGGCACCTGTACAGCAAGGGCACCGAGCTGCCCGAACTGAGCCTGCGCAATGCCGGCGGCCAATCCGTGGCGCTGCACAGTTACCGCGGCAAGCCGTTGGTGATCAACATCTGGGCCACCTGGTGCCCGCCCTGCCGGCGCGAGATGCCGGTGCTGCAACAGGCGCAAAGCGACTACCCGCATGTGACCTTCCTGTTCGTCAACCAGGGCGAGACCCCGGAGAACGTCAGCACCTTCCTCGCCACCACCGGCCTGAGCCTGACCCACGTGCTGTTCGATGGCACCGGCTCGCTCGCCCAGCGCGTCGGCTCCATGGCCCTGCCCACCACACTGTTCTACGACGCTGACGGGCGGCTGGTCGGCAGCCACCTGGGCGAGCTGTCCCGGGCCAGCCTGCGCCACGCCCTGGAACCTTTCGACCGGGCCAGCGCGCCCGCCCCTGCCGCACAAGGAAACTGACATGCGATTGACTGCACTGCTGCCCCTGTCCCTGGCCCTGCTGGCCGCCCCCGCCTTGCAGGCCGAAGAACTGCCCAAGGGTGTTCAGCAACTGCAAGCCAAGGGCGCCGTGATCAAGGGCAGTTTCGACGCGCCCGCCGGTCTGCGCGGCTACGCCGCCGAGTACCAGAACAACGCCCTGGCCCTGTACCTGACCCCCGACGGCAAGCACGTGCTGGTCGGCAGCCTGTTCGATGAGCAGGGCAAGGACCTGAGCGCAGAGCCACTGGAAAAGCTGGTGTATGCGCCGATGAGCAAGGAAATCTGGGCGAAGATGGAGAAAACCGCGTGGATTGCCGATGGCAAGGCCGACGCGCCACGCAAGGTGTACCTGTTCAGCGACCCCAACTGCCCGTACTGCAACATGTTCTGGGAGCAGGCGCGGCCGTGGGTGGAGTCGGGCAAGGTGCAGTTGCGCCATATCATGGTCGGCATCATCCGCGAGGACAGCCCGGGCAAGTCGGCGGCGCTGCTGGCGGCAAAAGACCCGGCCAAGGCCCTGCAGCAGCATGAGAAGGCCGGCAAGGCCAGCACCCTGAAGGCGCTGGACAAGGTGCCGGACGCCGTGCAGCAGAAGCTGGCGGCGAACATGGCGTTGATGGAAGAAATGGGGTTGCAGGCTACCCCGGCGATTTTTTATCAGGATGAGCAAGGTAACTTGCAAAGCCAGCAGGGGGCTCCGCGGCCGGAGATGCTGGGGAAGATTCTCGGCAAGCGCTGATGCCTGTCTTGATATTTGCAGTGGTGCGTAGATCGAGCGCCGCCCGCGCGGCGCTTCGCGGCTAAAGCCGCTCCTACGTTTGTTTCGGGCCAGTCCCTCCTGTGCCAGGCGCGCGCGACCGCCTTGTTTGCACGACGCGATATCGAGCCATGCGCAAAGGCGTTCGCGCGCAAATGCCACAGGCATAATTGGCCCGAAACAAACGTAGGAGCGGCTTTAGCCGCGAAGCGCCGCGCGGGCGGCGCTCGATTTCCGCCACCCTGAAAACCTCAAGGCGAACCTTTCCGCCCCCCTGCAACCCTCAAGGCGAACCCACCCCCTACAACCCCTCCAGCTCCGCCATCAGGTCACTCAGCCGGTCGACCTTGTCGTCATCCAGCGCACTGCCCTGCAACCCCTGCACATAGGCGGCCAGCTCCTCCACCGTGCTGCACTCGAACATCGCCCGCAACGGCACGTTCAACTGCAATTGCTTCTGCACCCGCGAGGCGATCTGCGTGGCCAGCAACGAATGCCCGCCCAGCTCGAAGAAGTTGTCGTGCACCCCAACCCGCTCAGCCTTGAGCACATCGGCCCAGATACCCGCCAATACCTCCTCCAGCTCGTTGCGCGGCGCCTGGTAGGCCTGGCTGTGCTGGCCACCGATGTCGATGGCCGGCAGGGCCTTGCGGTCGAGCTTGCCGTTGGCGTTGTGCGGCAGCCTGTCGAACCAAGCCCAGTGCAGCGGCACCATGTACTCCGGCAACTCGGCACGCAGGCGTTGCTTGACCTGCTCCAGCAGCGTGACATCGGCGCTGACGCCCTGATGCGCCACCAGGTAGCCGACCAGATGCTTGCCGTTGATGCCTTCCTGCACCCCCACCGCGGCATCGCGGATTTCCGCCTGCTCGTGCAGGCGGGCTTCGATCTCGCCCAGCTCGATACGGTAACCACGGATCTTCACCTGGTGGTCGATGCGCCCGACATACTCCAGCACACCATCAGGACGCTGCCGAGCCAGGTCGCCGGTGCGGTACAGGCGCTCGCCTGGCGTACCATAAGGATGCGGGATGAACGCCAGCGCCGTGCGCACCGGGTCGCCGACATAGCCACGGCCAACACCCGTGCCTGCCACACACAACTCACCCACCGCACCCAACGGCACCAGCGTCTGCTCATCGCCGAACAGGTACAGGCGGTTGTTGTCGGTCGGCGTGCCAATTGGCAGGTAGCTGCCACAGGTCGAGGCGGCATCGACGCGGAAGAACGCCACGTCATCCGAGCACTCCGCCGGGCCATAGGCGTTGACCAGGCCGATCTGCGGGTAACGCTGCAGCCACTGCGCCGCCAGCTCCGGCGGCATGGCTTCGCCGGTCGGTAGCATCCAGCGCAGCCCGTCGAGCGCCTGATGGTCGTTGGCGAGCATGCCCTGGATCAGCGACGGCACACTTTCCAGCACGGTGATGCCGGTGGCCTGCACATGCGCCAGCAGGCCCTGCGGGTCATGGGCGATGGTGTTCGGCACAATCTCCACCTTGGCGCCGAACAGCGGCGCGGCGAGGAACTGCCACACCGAAATATCGAAGCTCTGCGAGGCGGTCTGGGCGATCACGTCCTGCTCGCTCAGCGCCAGGTACGGCAGCTTGCTGAGCTGGTTGTTGAGCATGCCGCGCTGCTCGACCATCACCCCTTTCGGCAGGCCGGTGGAGCCTGAGGTATAGATCACATAGGCAAGGTTTTCCGGCCCGCTGTGGATGCCCGGGTTGTGGCTGGCAACCGCGCTGGCCTGGGTTTCTTCCCAGACCAGCAACTGCGGCCGTACCGCTGTTTCCAGTTCTGCCAACAACTGCCGCCCCTGCTCGGCACAGGCCGCGCTGCACACCAGCACCGGCGTGCGGCTGAGCTGGATGATGCTCTGCAGGCGCGCTGCCGGCAGGCCCGGGTCCAGCGGCAGGTAGCCGGCACCCGCCTTGAAGCTGCCGACGATCATGCCCAGCAACGGCAAGCCGCGCTCGGCCAACAGTGCCACTGGCTGGTCCACGTTCACACCCGCCGCGATCAGCGCATGGCCCAGGCGGTTGGCCGCCAGGTTCAGCCCGGCGTAGTCATAGGATGCTTCCAGGCAACGGGCCACAGTACGCTGCGGATGCGCGGCCACTTGTGCTTCGAACTGCGCGATGTAGCTCTGCTCCAGCGGGTAAGCCCGTTCGGTACGGTTGCAGTCTTCCAGAAGGAAGCGCTGTTCTTCGGTGCCAAGCAACGGCAGTTCACCCACCTCCCCTTCAAAGCCCTGCACCAGCGCCAGCAGCAGGCGCTTGAACTCGGCCAGCAGGCGTTCGACGGTCGGGTAGTCGAAGTAGCGCTGGTCGAACGACAAGTGCAGGCCCAGGTCATCACCCGGGTAGCACACTGCGGTCAGCGGGAAGTTGGTGTGGGTACGGCCCGAGTCGGAGCTGGCGTTCAGGTGCTGGGCATGGTCGAGCACGGCGGTTTCCACCGGGGCGTTCTCGAACACGAACAGGCTGTCGAACAGCGGCTGGCCCTTGGGCAGTTCGCTGCAGTCCTGGATCGCCACCAGCGGCAGGTATTCGTACTCGCGCAGTTCCATGTTGCTTTGCAGCAGGCCCTGCAGCCATTGGCGTACGCTGCAGCGCTCACCGGCCACCGGCAACTGCACGCGCAAGGCGACGCTGTTGATGAACAGCCCGACAGTGCGCTGCATCTGCGGCATGCTCACCGGGCGCCCGGCCACGGTCACGCCAAAGGCCACGTCGCGGTCGCCGCTGTAGCGCGCCAGCACCAGCGCCCAGGCCGCCTGGGCGAAAGTGTTGACGGTGAGCTGGTGGGCCTGGGCCAGTTCGCGCAGGCACACGCCATCGCTGACGTCCAGGCGGGTGTAGCAGTCGCCGACGACCATGCCGCTGCCGGCGTGGTCATGCCGCAATGGGCGGTCGCTGGGGATCGCCGTGGCGCGTTCGAAGCCGGCCAGGTTGGCCTGCCACCAGGCACGCGCGTCGTCCAGGCCCTGGCGTTGCAGCCAGCCGATGTAGTCGCGATAACGCGGCGGCACCGGCAGCTGTGCCTGGCGGCCCTCGCCGAGGGCCTGGTAGACCTCGAAGAAGTCGTTCATCAACAGCGAGCGGCACCAGGCATCGATCAGGATGTGGTGGTTGCTCATCATGAACCAGTAGCGCGTGTCGGCCACGCGCACCAGGCGCAGGTGGAACGGTGCTTCGCTAAGCAACTCGAAACCGGCCTCGCGCTCCTGCTTGTGCAGGGCTTGCAGGCGCTGTTCCTGGGCATCGTCAGCAAGTTCGCGCCAGTCCTGGTAGTCCAGCGCCAGGTTGCCCGGTTTGTGGATGATCTGCAGCATGGCCTCGCCGCTGTTCCAGCTGAACGAGGCGCGCAACGCTTCATGGCGCGCCACCACGGCCTGCCAGGCCTGGGCGAAGCGTTCAGGGTCCAGCGCGCTGTTGATGCGGTAGCGGTCTTGCATGTAGTACAGGCCGGTGCCCGGCTCCAGCAGGGTGTGCAGCAGCATGCCCTCTTGCATCGGGGTCAGCGGATAAACGTCCTCGATCTGCGCAGCCGGCACCGGCAGCGCGTCAATCTGCGCCTGGGTCAGGTGCGCCAGCGGGAAGTCCGACGGGGTGAAGCTGCCATTGCCCTCGGCCAGGCAATGCGCGACCAGCGCCAGCAGCTCCTGGCGATAGGCTTCGGCCAGGTTTGCGATGGTCTGTTCATCATAGCGTTCGGCACTGAAGGTCCAGCGCAGTTGCAGGGCGCCGCCATACACCTGGCCATCGACGCTCAGCCAGTTGGGCAGTGGTGCATCGAGGTCATGAGCCAGGCCGGCCGGGGCATCCAGCGGCTGGAACAGGGCCGCGCTGTCGAACTGCTGGTCGAACTGGCCAAGGTAGTTGAAGGTGATGCGTGCCTGCGGCAAGGCCGCCATCTGCTCGCGCCCGGCATCTTCCGCCAGGTAGCGCAGCACGCCGTAACCCAGCCCTTTGTGCGGCACCTGGCGCAGCTGCTCCTTGATGCGTTTGATCGAGCCGGCCCGCGCAGCTTCGTCTTCACCCGGCAGCGGGCGCAGGCTCAGCGGGTAGGCATTGGTGAACCAGCCGACGCTGCGGGTCAGGTCCATGTCTTCGAACAGCCCGTCACGGCCGTGGCCTTCAAGCTGCACCAGCACTTCTTCGTCACCGCTCCAGCGGCACAAGGCCCGCGCCAGCGCAGTCAGCAGCAAGTCGTTGACCTGGGTGTGGTAGGCCGCCGGGGCCTGTTGCAGCAACTGCCGGGTCTGCTCCACATCCAGGCCGATGGCCAGGGTATGGGCGTGGCGGTGCAAGTTGCCGCCCTGCGGGTGATCGCACGGCAGTTCGCGGCGCACGCCACCCAGCTGGCCTTGCCACCAGCCCAGCTCGTCGCGCAGCGAATCGCTGCCGGCATAGCTGGCCAGGCGCGCGGCCCAGTCGCCCATGGCGTGGGTCTTGGCCGCCAGTGGCTGGCCGCGGTACAGCGCCTGCAGGTCTTCCAGCAGCACGCGCCAGGACACGCCATCGACCACCAGGTGATGGATCGCCAGCAACAAGCGCTGGCTGCCCTGCCCGTCTCGCACCAGCAAGGCGCGCAGCAGCGGGCCCTGTTGCAGGTCGAGGCTGCGCTGCACATCGCTGTACAGCGCCTGGCAATTGGCGAAGTCGGTGACGGTGGCGGTCCACAGCAATTGCTCTGTGGCAGGCTGGGCGTAGGCGGCCAGCCGGCGGTTACCGGCCTCGCTGAAATGCAGGCGCAGGCTGTCGTGGTGTTGCACCAGTGCGGCCAACGCCTGAGCCAGTACCGTTTCATCCAGCGGCTGACGTGCCTCCAGCAACACGGCCTGGTTCCAGTGCTGCGGCTGCGGCACTTCACTGTCGAAGAACCAGTGCTGGATCGGCGTCAGGCCGATCTGGCCCTGACGCAGGCCCTGCTCGATGTCGCTGCTGGCTTCGCTACGCTGAACCACTGCCGCCAAGGTCTGGATGGTCTGATGCTGAAACAGGTCACGCGGGGTGAACTGCAAACCCGCCTGACGGGCCCGGCTGACCACCTGGATCGACAAGATCGAGTCGCCACCCAGTTCGAAGAAGTTGTCCTGCACGCCAACCTGGGCAACGTTGAGCACATCGCGCCAGATCTGCGCCAATTGTGCCTCCACCTCATTGCCAGGAGCCTGGTATTGCTGGCGTGCCTGCTCAAGGTCTGGCAGCGGCAGTGCGCGGCGGTCGAGCTTACCGTTACCCATCAGTGGCAGGCTGTCGAGCAGTACCAGGTGCGCGGGCACCATGTAGTCCGGCAAGTGCTGGCGGGCATCGGCCTTGACCGCTTCGCGCAACAGGCTTTGTGCCTCGCTTTCGGCGCAGGCCTGTTTGCACACCAGGTAGCCCACCAGTTGCTTGCCACCTGGCAAATCAAGGGCCAGCACCACGGCTTCGTCGACATCGGCATGCGCTTGCAGGCGGCTTTCGATTTCGCCCAGCTCAATGCGGAAGCCACGAATCTTCACTTGCTGGTCGGCACGGCCGACATACTCCACCAGGCCATCGCTACCCAGGCGCACCAGATCACCCGTGCGATACAGGCGCCCACCTTCGGTGCTGAACGGGTCGGCAACGAAGCGCTCGGCGCTGAGGCCCGGCCGGTCGTGATACCCCTGGGCCAGGCCGGCACCGCCGACATACAGTTCACCAATGCCGCCTTGCGGCAACAGGGCCAGGTCTTCATCGAGGATGTACGCCGTGCGGTTACCAATGACGCGGCCGATCGGCACGCTGCCAAGCTCCGCTGGCATAACTTCTGGTGCCAGGCAGGCCAGCGGCATGACCACGGTTTCGGTCGGGCCGTAGGCGTTGAAGAACTGCTGCGGGGCAAAGGCCTGGCGAATACGCTGCAGGTGCTCGCCGGTCAGCGCTTCGCCACCGGTAATCACCAGGCGCACCGGCAATTGTTCGCCCTGCCCGGCCAGGTACTGCGCCAGCTGGCTGCCGTAGCTAGGGGTAAAGCCGAGGATGCTGACCTGCTGCTCACGCACCAGTTGGCAGATTTCCTCGGCGCCCCACTGTCCCTGGGCGCGCAGTACCACGCGGGCACCGCACAGCAGCGGTACCCACAGGCGCTCGCTGGCAGCGTCGAAGTTGATTGAATAGAAGTGCAGCTCGCAGTCATCGCTGCGCATGCCGAATTCGGCAATCACCGCCTGGCAGTGCATGGCGAATTCGCCATGGCTGACCACCACGCCCTTGGGCTTGCCGGTGGAGCCGGAGGTGTAGATCAGGTAGGCCTGGTGCTGCGGCAGGCTGAGGTTGTCGAGTGGCGCATCGCTGTAGGCCGACAGGCTGGCGGCGTCGTCTTCCAGGCTCCAGCGCGCCACGCCGTCGGGCAGCTCGCCCAGGGTTTGCAGCAGCGCGCGCTGGCTCAGCAGCAGGCCGATGCGGCTGTCTTCGATCATGTAGCGCAAGCGGTCGAGCGGGTACTCAGGGTCCAGCGGCACATAGGCGCCGCCAGCCTTGAGGATGGCCAGCAGGCCGACGACCATTTCCAGCGAACGCTCCAGCGCCAGGCCCACGCGCACCTGCGGACCGACGCCCCGCTCGCGCAGGGCGCGGGCCAGGCGGTTGGCTTGCTGGTCGAGCTCGGCGTAGGTCATGTGCTGGCTGGCAAAGGTCAGCGCACCGGCCTGTGGCGTGCGTGCGGCCTGGGCGGCGAACAGGCCGTGCAAGGTCTGGTCGAGGTCGAAATCGTGCTCGCCCTGCAACTGGCCCACCAGCACCTGCTGCTCGGCATTGCTCAGCATCGGCAGCTGGCACAGACGCTGTTGCGGGTTATCCAGCAGGCCGACCAGCAGTTGCTGCCAGTGCTCGGCCATGCGCGCAATCCGCGGCTCGTCGAACAAGTCGCGGCTGTAGGTCAGGCAGCAACCCAGGCGGCCATCAAGGTCGGTCACTTCCAGGTACAAGTCGAACTTGGTGGCACTGGCGTCGTTGACCAGGTAATCCACCTGCATGCCGGCCAGGGTGCGGCTTTGCTGGAAGGCCCAGCGCTGCACGTTGCACATCACCTGGAACAGTGGGTTATAGGCGCTGCTGCGCGGTGGCTGCAGGGCCTCCACCAGCTGGTCGAACGGCAGGTCCTGATGCGACTGGCCTTCGATCGCGGCCCGGCGCATCTGCTCCAGCAGTGCGCTGGCGGTCATTTGCCCGTCCAGCTCGCAACGCAGCACCTGGGTGTTGAGGAAGGCGCCAATCAGCCCTTCGCTTTCCGGGCGGATGCGGTTGGCTACCGGCGCACCGATGCGCAAGTCGCGCTGGCCGCTGTAGCGGTGCAGCAAGGCGGCCAGGGTGGCGGTCATGGTCATGAACAAGGTCAAGCCGCGCTGGCTGTTGAAGGCATGCACGCGGGCGACCAGCGCTGGGTCGAGCTCGAAGCGGTACAGCTCGCCACGGTGGCTCTGCACGGCCGGGCGCGGGCGGTCGGCGGGCAACGCCAGCACCGGGTGTTCATCACCCAGGCGGTCTTTCCAATAAGCCAACTGGCGGGCGCCCTCGCCGCTTTCCAGCCATTGCCGTTGCCACACGCTGTAGTCCAGGTACTGCACCGGCAGAGGTGCCAGCGGCGACTCGCGGTCATCGACGAAGGCCTCGTACAGCTCGCCCAGTTCGCGGGCGAAGATGTCCATTGCCCAGCCTTCGGTGACGATATGGTGCAGGGTCAGCACAAAGAAGTGCTCGCGCTCCTCGGCCTTGACCAGGCAGGCGCGCAGCAGCGGGCCGCGCTCCAGGTCGAACGGCTGGTGCGCCTGGTCGTCGGCCAGTTGTTGCAAGCGTTGCTGGCGGGCATCGGCAGGCAATGCGCTGAAGTCCTGCCAGTCGAGGTGCAGGCCGCTGTCTTCGGCGACGCACTGGTACGGCACGCCATCGATGCTGGGGAAGGTGGTGCGCAGGGTTTCATGGCGCACGATCAGCGCCTGCAACGCGCGCTCGAAGGCGTCCACATGCAAGGTGCCGCGCAGGCGCGCCATGCCGCCGACGTTGTACGCCGGGCTGTCCGGCTCCATTTGCCAGAGGAACCACATGCGCTGCTGCGAGTACGACAGCGGCACCGCCTGGCGGCGGTCGACGCGGGTGATTTCGCCTTGCAGATTGTGCTCACCGGCGTCGCGGATACGCGCGATCTCGGCACAGAACGCGCCCAGTTCGCTGGCTTCAAACAGCGCCTTGAGCGGCAGCTCGACGTCGCAGGCCTGGCGACTGCGGGAAACGATCTGGGTGGCCAGCAACGAGTGGCCACCGAGGGCGAAGAAGTCATCCTGCAGGCCGACGCGCGGCAGGTTCAGCACTTCGCGCCAGATGGCGGCAACCTGCTGTTGCAGTTCGGTTTGCGGCTCGACGTGATCACGCTGCTGCCACACCGGGGCCGGCAGTGCCTTGCGGTCGACCTTGCCGCTGGGTCCTATTGGCATCTGTGCCAGCGGAATGAGTTGCGCCGGCACCATGTACGCCGGCAGTTGCTCACCCAGTACCGCCAACAAGGCTTCAGGCTGGGCGCTGCCGCTGTAGTAGCCGACCAGTTGCGCGCCAACAGCGTCCTTGTGGATCAGCACCAGCGCCTGCTCGACACCCGCTTGCGTCAGGAGGCACGCCTGGACCTCTTCGGGTTCCACGCGGAAACCACGCACCTTCACCTGCTGGTCGAGGCGGCCGAGGTATTCCAGGGCCTCAAGCTGTACCTGCCAGCGGGCACGGTCGCCACTGCGGTACAGGCGCTGGCCATTGCCATCGGCCTGCGGCACGAAGCGCTCGGCGGTAAGGCCGGGGCGGCCCAGGTAGCCACGGGCCAGGCCCGCGCCACCAAGGTACAGCTCGCCCGGCACGCCTGGGGCAGTGAGTTCAAGCTCGTCGTCCAGCACGCGGCACAGCACATTGCCCAGCGGACGACCGATAGGCGAACGCTCGCCATCCGTGGCTTGGCAATGCCAGTGGGTGACGTTGATGGCGGTTTCGGTCGGGCCGTAGCGGTTGTGCAGTTGCACTTGTGGCAGCACTTGCAGCACACGGTCGCGCAGTGCTGCAGACAATGCTTCGCCACCCGAGAACAAGCGCCGCAGGCTGCTACAAGCAACTGCCTGCGGCTCCTGGACAAACACCTGCAACAGCGGCGGCACGAAGTGCAGCGTGGTCACACCATGGGCCTGGACCAGTTCGGCGATGCGCTGCGGGTCACGGTGTTCACCGGGGCCGGCGAGCACCAGCTTGCAGCCGGTGATCAATGGCCAGAAGCACTCCCACACCGAAACGTCGAAACTGATCGGTGCCTTTTGCATTAGTACGTCGCTGTCGTTCAGCGCATAGGTGGCCTGCATCCATTGCAGGCGCTCGGCCAGCGCCGCGTGGGTGTTGCCCACGCCTTTGGGCTGGCCGGTGGAACCGGAGGTGTAGATCACATAGGCCAGGTTGTCGCCGTGCAAGTGCAGGCCCGGGGCATGGCAGGGCCAGCTGTCCAGGTGCAACTGGTCGAGGGCGATGGCGCTGACACCATCGACCTGCGGCAGCTTGCCCAGCAGGCTGCTGTGGCTCAGCAGCAGGCCGGCGTTGCAGTCGGCGAGCATGTAGGCCAGGCGCTCGGCTGGGTAGTCGACGTCCAGTGGCACGTAGGCGCCACCGGCCTTGAGAATGGCCAGCAGGCCGACCAGCAACTGCGGCGAGCGCTCGATGGCAATTGCTACGCAGGTGTCGGGGCCGACGCCTTTGTCGCGCAGGTAGTGGGCCAGGCGGTTGGCCTGCTGGTGCAGCTCGGCGTAATCCAGGCTGCCGCCCTCCCACGCCAGGGCGGTGCGCTGCGGGGTCAGGCGTGCTTGCTCGTTGAGTTGTTCAACCAACAGCTGTTGCGGCGCGGCGGTCGCTGCCTGGCCCCAGCCCAGCAGCTGGGCGCGGCCCGCCTCGTCGAGCAATTGCACCTCGCCCAACGCCCGTTGCGGTGCGGCGCACACCTGCTCCAGCAGCGCCAGCAGGTGCCCAGCCAGGCGCTTGATGGTACTGGCATCGAACAGTTCGGCGGCATAGTCGAAGGCCAGGCTCAGGCGGCCCTGGTGGTCTTCTTCGCTGTGCAGTTGCAGGTCGAACTTGGCTTCGCGGCTGTGCCACGGCAGCTCTTCGGCCAGCAGGCCCGGCAGGCGGCGCAGCGCCGACAGGTCGCGTTGCTGGTGGTTGAACATGACCTGGAACAGGCCCTGTTCACGGGCTTCGGGCAAGGCTTCGACCAGCTGTTCGAACGGCAGGTCCTGGTTGGCCTGGGCCTGCAGGGTGGCCTGGCGCGCCTGGGCCAGCAACTGGGTGAACGGCAGGCGACCATCGAGTTGTGCGCGCAGCACCTGGGTGTTGATGAAGAAACCGACCATGCCTTGGGTTTCCAGGCGTGGGCGGTTGGCGTTGGGCACGCCAACGCGGATATCGGCCTGGCCGCTGTAGCGCTGCAGCAGCGCCTGCCAGCCGGCCAGCAGGACCATGAACAGGCTGGCCTGCTGCTCCCGGGCCAGGCCTTTGAGGGCGCCGGTAAGCTTGGCAGGCACCTTGAGGTTGAAACGTGCAGCGCTGAGCGCGCGCTGGCTGGCGCGCGGGTGATCGGTGCACAGGTCGAGCACCGGCAGTTCATCACCCAGGTGGGCCTTCCAGTATTGCAGTTGGCGCTCGGCCTCACCGTCGGCCAGCCATTGGCGCTGCCAGGTGCCATAGTCGGCGTAACCCAAGAGCAGCGGTGCCAGATTAGCCTGTAGGCCTTGGCAGTGAGCCGCGTACAGTTTGGCGAACTCGTCGAGCAGGATGTTCAGCGACCAGCCATCGGCAACGATGTGGTGCAGGGTCACCCACAGCTGATGGTCTTCGTCGTCCAGGCGGGCCAAGGTCACGCGCAGCAAGGGGCCCTGGGTCAGGTCGAACGGCTGGCGGGCCTCGGTTTCACGCTGGGCGGTGACCTGTTCGGGCGCCTGGCCTTCGAGGTCGAGGCGGAACAGGTTGAACGGCTGCTGAGGCAGGACACGCTGCAGCGCTTGACCGCCCTCTTCACTGAACACGGTACGCAGCGATTCGTGGCGCGCCACCAGTGCCTGGAAGGCCGCTTGCAGGGCACTTTCATCCAGTTCGCCACGCAGGTGCAGCCCGGCCGGAATGTTGTAGGCCGCCGATTGCGGTTGCAGTTGCCACAGCAGCCACAGGCGGTTTTGCGCCAGCGACTGGGGCAGCGCCTGGGCGCGTTCCAGGGTGACAATGGCTGCCGCCTGCGCACCGCCTTCGGCGAGCATTGTGGCCACGGCATTGCTGTAGTCGGCCAGCACCGGGGCTTCGAACAAGGTGCGCAGGCTAAGGTTGATGCCCAGCTGGTCGGCCAGGCGCGCAGTGGCCTGGGTGGCGGCGATGGAGTTGCCACCCAGCAGCAGGAAGTGGTCGTCGACCGCCACCGTTTCTACCTTGAGAATGTCGCGCCACACAGCGGCGATACGCGCCTGCAGTTCATCGCCCGCTGGCTCAGCGGCAACAGCCTCGCTCAGATCAGGAAAGCGCGCGTAGCAATCCAGGCTGCCATCGTCCATGCGCAGGCGGCAGGCCGAGCGTTGCAGCTTGCCGCTGGAGGTCTTCGGCAGCGCGCCCGGGTTCAGCAGCAGGACCACGGCCGGGGCCTGGCGGCAGGCTTCGGCAATCACCTGGCGCAGGGTCTTGATCAGGTCCTGGGGCTTGATGGCTTTCTGCACGTTGCGGCTGATCTCCACCGCCACGCCGATGCCCTCCTCGCCCTGGTGCTCGACGGCAAACACCGCCACCCGGCCTTTGCGCAGCACTTCCACTTCGCGCTCAAGGGTTTGTTCCAGGTCCTGCGGGTACAGGTTCTGCCCGCGCACGATCAGCATGTCTTTCAGGCGCCCGGTGACGAACACTTCGCCCTCACGCATGAAACCCAGGTCACCGGTACGCAGCCAGGTCTGGCCGTCCATTGCGACGAAGGTGCGCGCGCTGGCTTCGGGGTTGCGCCAGTAACCCAGGGCAATGCTCGGGCCACCGGCCCAGATTTCACCCACCTGGTTGTCGCCCAGCACCTGCAGCTGCTGCGGCTCGACGATGCGTACCGCATGCCCCGGCTGCGGGTAGCCGCAGCTCATCAGTACGCTGCCTGTGCCCGATTCGGCGCGGTTGCCGGCGAAGGCTTTGGCGTCCAGCTCCAGCGCAGGGATGCCCTGGCCACGGCGGCTGCCACTGACGAACAGGGTGGCTTCGGCCAGGCCGTAGCTGGCGAAGAAGCTTTGCGAGTCGAAGCCGCAGGCCTGGAACTTGTCGGCGAAGGCCGCCAGGCTGTCCTGGCGGATCGGTTCGGAGCCGGAATAGGCCACGCGCCAGCGGCTCAGGTCGAGCCCGGCCAGCGAGGCCTCGCTGACCCGCTCGCTGCACAGGCGGTAGGCAAAGTCGGGGCCGCCGCTGATGGTGCCGCCGTACTCGCTGATGGCCTGCAACCAGCGCAGCGGCCGGGCGAGGAAGTAACCCGGCGACATCAGCACGCACGGCACGCCGCTGAAGATCGGCTGCAGCAGGCCGCCGATCAGGCCCATGTCGTGGTACAGCGGCAGCCAGCTGACGATCACGTCGTCGGGGTTGAGGTCGATGCCAAAGCCACAACGGATCAGCTGCTCGTTGGCCACCAGGTTGCCATGGCTGACCTGCACGCCTTTGGGCAGCGCGGTGGAGCCGGAGGTGTATTGCAGGAAGGCGATGTCATCACCCTTGAGCGCGGGCTCGCGCCAGCTCGCTGCCCGCGCCGGGTCCAGGCCATCCACCGCCAGCAGTTCGGGGGCGTTGTCGGCCGCCAGGGCCTCCAGGCCTTGCAGGCTGCCCTGCAGCGCCGCAACAGTCAGCAGCAGGCGCGGCTCGGCGTCGTCGATGATCGACAGCAAACGCTCCTGGTGGTGCTGACGCGCGGACTCCGGCGGGTAGGCCGGCACCGCGATCACGCCCGCATACAGGCAGCCAAAGAACGCGGCCACGTAGTCTGGCCCGCTGGGGAACAGCAACACGGCACGGTCACCAAAGCTGGCGCGCGCCTGCAAGGCCGCAGCGATGGTGCGCGCACGCTGGTCGAGGTCCCGGTAGCTGAGCACCGCCTGCTCGCCGGGAGCGTCAGCCAGAAAGCGCAAGGCAATGCTATCCGGGGTTTGCGCGGCGCGTTGCGCCAGGGCCTGGACCAGCGAGAGCGGGAGTTCGAAGGCGTCCGTCATGGGGTGTTCCTGCCAGTGTCTGGTTGGGGCGGGCCGGCTGCTCCGCGAACGTGGGCGGGCAGTGCACGGCGGCCGGGATGTACACAGGGGAACGGATGGGCGGGGAGAGAAATTAGCGGGGTTGGAAAGTGCCTGCCTTGAGAGAGTGTCTGGGCGATAAGGTGCCTGCCTTGAGAAAGTGTCAGGGTGACAAGGTGCCTGCCTTGAGAGGTGTGTCGCCTGGGAGATCGAGCGCCGCGAGGTGTTCGCCGATGTATTTTCAGCGCCTGTGAGATCGAGCGCCGCCAAGTGTTCGCCGATGTATTTTCAGCGCCTGTGAGATCGAGCGCCGCCAAGTGTTCGCCGATGTATTTTCAGCGCCTGTGAGATCGAGCGCCGCCCGCGCGGCGCTTCGCGGCTAAAGCCGCTCCTACGTTTGTTTCGGGCCAGTCCCTCCTGTGCCAGGCGCGCGCGACCGCCTTGTCCGTACGACCCGATATCGAGGTGTACGCCAAGGCGTTCGCGCGCAAATCCCACAGGAATGATTGGCCCGAAACAAACGTAGGAGCGGGTTTACCCGCGAAGCGCCGCGCGGGCGGCGCTCGATCTCACAGGCGACAAACCTCTCAAGGCAGGCACCTTGTCGCCCTGACACTCCCTCAAGGCAGGCACCTTATGGCCCCGACACTCCCTCAAGGCAGGCACCTTATGGCCCCGACACTCCCTCAAGCCATGCACCTTCCAGCCCCACACAATTCCCCTAACCCACCCACCCCACCCACAACCCCTTAGAACCGAAATCACATGAAACCAATTACACTTCGCATTTGACAATCATTATCATTCTGAATAGTTTGTCGCACGTCGTAGGAAGCTTCCCAGCCTTGGGCGCCTCCTTTCCCCTCTGTGACAAGGTGATTTCCATGGCGGAACAACTATCCACAAGTAAGTGCGATTCACCATTACTGCAGGCCTTTGTCGACAACCGCAGCATTCTGGTCAAGATCGCTGCCCGCATCACCGGCTGCCGCTCGCGCGCCGAAGATGTGGTGCAGGACGCCTTTTTCCGGCTCAGCGCCGCCCCGCAGATCACCTCGTCGTTCAAGGCGCAGTTGAGCTACCTGTTCCAGATCGTGCGCAACCTGGCCATCGACCATTACCGCAAGCAGGCGATGGAGCTGAAGTACTCCGGCAGCGAGGAGGAAGGCCTGAATGTGGTCATCCAGAACGCCTCGCCCGAAGCCACCCACATCAACCTCGCCGCGCTGGACGACATTGCCGAAGCGCTGAACGAACTGCCGCAGCGCACCCGCTATGCCTTCGAGATGTACCGCCTGCATGGCGTGCCGCAGAAGGACATTGCCAAGGAGTTGGGGGTGTCGCCGACACTGGTCAACTTCATGATCCGCGATGCACTGGTGCATTGCCGCAAGACGGCCAACCGGCAGGCTTGAGTTGCATCTCAAGATCCCGCCCCCTGTGGGAGCGGGTTCACCCGCGAACACCGGCTTAGCCGGTGCCATACACCGAGTTAAATTCTTCGCGGGTAAACCCGCTCCCACAGGGCGCAAAGCGGCCCCATGGGCCCTCAAACCAGCTTGCAACGCTCGAAAAACCGCTCCCGCCCCAGAATCATCAGCGCCGCCCGCTTGTGCGGGAAGTCGAACTCCTTGTCGCAATGGAAGCACTGGTCATGCATGTAACCGATCATCTTGCCGTTGTCGGCACGTGGCTCGGCCACTACTCGCTGGGTACGCGGGTCATCCAGGAACAGGTAGTGCACCAGCGCCGATAGCCAGCTGGCCACCTTGTGCGGCCCGCGATGGCTCTCCTCCCCTACCAGCATGTGGATGCCACGGTCGTAGTCATCGGCCGGGTAGAACGGCGCAATGCGGTCTTCCTTTGCCCAGTACGCCTCGAAGTAGGCAAACGGCTGGTCATCGAAGCAGCCGATCAAGGTCAGGGTATGCGGGTCGGCCTCAAGTTTGTCCAGGTACTCACGGTGTTGCGCAAGTGTGCCGCCCTCCTGCCAGAAAGCCTCTACACGGGGGTTGTTCTGCCAGCGGTTGAAGCGCTCCAGGTCGTGCTCGATCTCCAGGGTACGCAGCGACACCCAGCTGCCCAGCCGCGCATCGAAGCGCCGGTACACTTCGCCACGGGGCTTGGGCGCGCGGCGCGGGTGGCGCTTGCCGTTGCTGATCTGCATTTGCTGCGGGTACACCGCAGCCTCCGACTCGCCCAGCCAAGGCTGTGGCAATTGCCAGAACAGCGCCCGCTCGCACAGGTATTCACCCGGCCTTTCCCCTGCCAGCAGCAGGCCACTGGACAACGCTTGTGGCAGCGCCTCGGGCAAATGCCAGGCCAGGCGCTGGCAGGCCGTGTCGCGCGACAGCAGCCAATAACAGGCGGCCCACAGGGCCTGATAAGGGCGCTCGGGGCAAAGGTTTTCAAGATGAACCTGCAAGGTGGCGCCTGCCTCCAGGCGCAACTGGATCAACGGGCGGCCTTCAAGGGTGAGGCTCAGCCAGCTGTCGCCCTCCTCGGCACTGAGGCTGCGCCAGCGTGGCGGTGAATGTGGCTGCGAAGCGGCATCGAACGGCATGGGCTTGACTCACGCAAATGAAGAAAAGGCTCACTGCTGAGAACGTTGCTGCAGTCCGGGAATTTAGTCCTTTGGCAAGGTGACCATGATGCGATAGGGCTCGAAGATGCGCGCCAGTTCACCGCTGTCGCGCAGGTCTCGCAGCAGGCCGGCGAACGACTGCTCGCCAATAGGCGCACCCGGGCGCAACAAGGCGTAGTGGTGATAGACCTGGTCGATGCGTTGCGAGGGCACCAGTAGCGCCCGGCTGGCCGGGTTGCGGGCCAGAAAATCGCTGAGGTAGGAGCGCGTGACCAGCGCGATGTCGGCGCGGCCGGCCTGCACCATCAGCAGGTTGCTGTCGTGGGAATAGGTAAGCGTCGCCTTGTAGGCCTTGCGCAGGTAGTCCGGGTCGGGGTTGAAGCCGGCGAACGCATAGTGATAGCCGTTGAACAGCGCCAAACGTTTGCCGTTCAGGTCGTCGAAGAAATGCTGGTCACGGCCGTTGACCTGGCGGGCAACGAACACTTCGGCATCTTCCAGGCCCATGTCCACGGTCTGGTGGGCGATTTGCTGCCAGCCCCATTGCGGGTTCTCGAAAATGGCCATGTCGGTGCGGCCTTGCTGGAAGTCACCAAAGCGCCGCTGGATGGAGGTGGGCACCAGGACGAAGTGGTAGCCCTGCTGCAAACGGTTGAGCGCCTCGACCAGCTGCGGCAGCAGGCCGGTGTCGGCACCCTGCTCGGGGCGCACGGTATAGGGCGGGAAATGCGCAGCACCAACCCTGACTTCGATCGCGTCGGCAGCCCATGCCGGCACCGCCAGCCAGGTCACGGCCAGCAGCATCAGGGTGGACAAGGCCTTGAGGGGCGCTGGAGTCAAGACGGACACTCATCACAATTCATGCCTGGATCCGTCTAAGCTAGGCGTTTTCGGGGGGCGACACAACTACAGGTTCCTGCTCTTTATGCCAAAGCAGGCGGCAAAATGCCAGGGGGTGCCGTATGCCCGCACATTGGCTACGCTCTAGCAGGATCTGCAAGGGAGCCTGGTATGGGCCATTGGTTGGTGATCGACCTGGAGGC
Organism: Pseudomonas sp. NPDC089392; assembly: GCF_044749595.1. Lineage (NCBI taxonomy): Bacteria > Pseudomonadati > Pseudomonadota > Gammaproteobacteria > Pseudomonadales > Pseudomonadaceae > Pseudomonas > Pseudomonas sp. NPDC089392. Next base: position 24,902 of record NZ_JBIVIF010000037.1, on the reverse strand, counting down.
CACCACCGATGAGGGTGGGTGGCCGGTCACAGAGATGGAAGTCATTGAAATCGGCGCAAGCCTGGTTACCCGCGAAGGACGTGAGGTCGACCATTTCCAGCGTTTCGTGCGGCCTCGGCGGCGGCCGCAGCTGACCCCGTTTTGCCGCGAGCTGACTCACATCAGCCAGGCCAGCGTGGACAGTGCCGCGCCTTTTCGCGAGGTCTGGGCAAACTTTGAGCGCTGGCTTGGGCACCACCGTGGGCAACTGCAGGCCTGGGTCAGCTGGGGCGACTACGACCGCCAGCAACTGCACCAGGAATGGCAACAGCACGGGCTCGACAGCTTGCTGCGCACGTTGCCGCATATCAACCTCAAGCAACGCTTTGCCAAGGCCCGCCACCTGCAGCGCCCAGCCGGCCTGAACGGTGCCCTGCAACTGGCCGGCATGCACTTTTGCGGGCAACAGCACCGGGCCCTGGAAGATGCGCGCAACACGGCGCGATTGCTGCCGTTGACCCTACCGGCGAACAGCACCTGAAAGCAGATGACGGGGCCTGTGGGCTTGGGCATACTGGCCAGCCCTTTTTCATCCCCCCTTTCAGGAGTCGCCCATGTTCCAGGTCAACGAGTACTTCAACGGCACCGTCAAGTCGATCGCATTCGCGGGCGAAGAAGGCCCGGCCACTGTCGGCGTGATGGCCCCGGGTGAATACGAATTCGGCACTGCCAAGCGCGAGATCATGCACGTGGTTTCCGGTGCCCTGACCGTGAAACTGCCAGGTAGCGACAACTGGGAAACCTTCAAAGCCGGCGACAAGTTCAATGTACCGGCTGACAGCAAGTTCCAGCTGCAGGTGAAGGTGGATACCGCCTACCTGTGCGAGTACCGCGACTAATTCACTGCTGCTGGCACGCTCGTTGTAGGAGCGGCCTTGTGTCGCGAAAGGGCTGCGAAGCGGCCCCAGGGCCTCAGCTTCGCAGCCTGAATTGCCGGGGCCGCTATGCGGCCCGTTCGCGACACAAGGCCGCTCCTACAAAAATCAGCCACCCAAGAAGTTTGCAACTCTTTCCGCCGCCGCCTGCAAATGCTGCTCATGGCTGAACCCCGAGGCCTTCAGCGGCTTCAGGTCATGGTCCCCCGCCACTAGCCAGCTCACCTCGATCGCCGGCGACAACGCATAGCCCGCCACCGCCTCGCGGTTACCCAACGCATCGCGCTCGCCCTGCACGATCAACGTAGGCGTCTTCAAACCAGCCAGGTGCTCCACCCGCGGTTTTTCCGGCTTGCCCACCGCATAGAACGGATAACCCAGGCACACCAGCGCATCCACACCCAATTCGTCGGCCAACAGGCTGGCCATGCGCCCGCCCATGGACTTGCCGCCCACCGCCAGCTTGCCCGCGACCAAAGGTCGCACCTGCCGGTACACCTCGCGCCAGCACTCCAGCAACACCTTCTGCGGGTTCGGCGGCCGCTTGCCGCCGGTAACCCTGCGCTCGGCCATGTACGGAAACTCGAAGCGCACGACCGCTACCCCAAGCGCCGCAAGCCTTTGCGCCATTTCGTCCATGAACCCGCTGTCCATTGGCGCACCTGCGCCATGGGCCAGGATCAGGCAGCCCTTGTAGCCGTCTTTACCTTCAACCTGCGGAAGATCGCAGCGCAAGCCTGGGACATTTCCGACCTTCGCCCATTGATCCCCGTCAATACCGGCAATTTGCCCATTAATCATGCTTGCCTCGCTGTAAAGCCTGCCAAATAACCGTGGATGGGAACCCATACATGAACACAACCAGCAGTACCGCCTATAACTACAAGGTGGTCCGCCAATTCGCCATCATGACGGTGGTGTGGGGAATCGTCGGGATGGGGCTCGGCGTCTTCATCGCCGCCCAGCTCGCCTGGCCTTCCCTCAACTTCGACCTCCCCTGGACCAGCTTCGGCCGCCTGCGCCCCCTGCATACCAATGCGGTGATCTTCGCCTTCGGCGGCTGCGCGCTGTTCGCCACCTCCTATTATTCGGTGCAACGCACCTGCCAGACCACCCTGTTCGCACCAAAGCTGGCTGCGTTCAGTTTCTGGGGCTGGCAACTGGTGATCCTGCTGGCGGCCATCAGCCTGCCGCTGGGCTACACCAGCTCCAAGGAATACGCCGAACTGGAATGGCCGATCGATATCCTGATCACCATTGTCTGGGTGAGCTACGCCATCGTGTTCTTCGGCACGCTGATGAAGCGCAACACCAAGCACATCTACGTGGGTAACTGGTTCTTCGGTGCTTTCATCCTGACCGTGGCGTTGCTGCACATCGTCAACAACCTGGAGCTGCCCGTCAGCCTGACCAAGTCGTACTCGGTCTACGCCGGCGCTACCGACGCCATGGTGCAGTGGTGGTACGGCCACAACGCCGTGGGCTTCTTCCTGACCGCGGGCTTCCTGGGGATGATGTACTACTACGTGCCCAAGCAGGCCGAGCGCCCGGTGTACTCCTATCGCCTGTCGATCGTGCACTTCTGGGCGCTGATCACCCTGTACATCTGGGCTGGCCCGCACCACCTGCACTACACCGCCCTGCCTGACTGGGCGCAGTCGCTGGGCATGGTGATGTCGCTGATCCTGCTGGCGCCCAGCTGGGGCGGCATGATCAACGGCATGATGACCCTGTCGGGCGCCTGGCACAAACTGCGCAGCGACCCGATCCTGCGCTTCCTGGTGGTGTCGCTGGCGTTCTACGGCATGTCCACTTTCGAAGGGCCGATGATGGCCATCAAGACGGTCAACGCGCTGTCGCACTACACCGACTGGACCATCGGCCACGTCCACGCCGGCGCCCTCGGCTGGGTAGCGATGATCTCGATCGGCGCGCTGTACCACACCATCCCTAAAGTGTTCGGCAAAGAGCGCATGTACAGCCTCGGCCTGATCAACGCGCACTTCTGGCTGGCCACCATCGGCACCGTTCTGTACATCGCCTCGATGTGGGTCAACGGTATCGCCCAGGGCCTGATGTGGCGCGCAGTCAACAGCGACGGCACGCTCACCTACTCGTTCGTGGAAACCCTGGTGGCCAGCCACCCAGGCTTCATCGTGCGCTTCGTCGGCGGTGCGATCTTCCTCAGCGGCATGTTCCTGATGGCCTGGAACACCTGGCGCACCGTGCGTTCGCCGGCGCTCGATGTCGCCCCTGCGAACGCCCAGCTGGCTTGAGGAGACTTGCCTGATGAAACATGAAGTCATCGAGAAAAACGTCGGCCTGATGGCGCTGCTGATGGTATTTGCCGTCAGTATCGGCGGCCTGACCCAGATCGTCCCGCTGTTCTTCCAGGACGTCACCAACAAGCCGGTGGAAGGCATGAAGCCCTACACCGCGCTGCAACTGGAAGGCCGCGATATCTACATCCGCGAAGGCTGCGTGGGCTGCCACTCGCAGATGATCCGCCCGTTCCGCGCCGAAACCGAGCGCTACGGCCACTACTCGGTGGCCGGCGAGAGCGTGTGGGACCACCCGTTCCTGTGGGGTTCCAAGCGTACCGGGCCGGACCTGGCCCGGGTCGGTGGCCGCTACTCGGACGACTGGCACCGTGCGCACCTGTACAACCCGCGCAACGTGGTACCGGAGTCGAAAATGCCGTCGTACCCGTGGCTAGTCGCCGAACAGGTGGATAACAGCCACACCGACGTGAAGATGCGCACCCTGCGCACCCTGGGCGTGCCGTACACCGACGACGACATTGCCGGGGCCCGCGACGCCGTCAAGGGCAAGACCGAAATGGACGCGCTGGTCGCCTACCTGCAGGTGCTTGGCACCGCGATCAAGAACAAGAGGTGAGAGCGATGGAAATGGACATCGGCATGATCCGCGGCCTGGGCACCCTGGTGGTGATGATCGCCTTTATCGGCCTCTCCCTGTGGGTATTCAACCGCCGCCGCGACCGTGATTTCGCCGAAGCAAGCCTGCTGCCCTTCGTCGACGACCGCCTGCCCTCGGTAGGGCAGGAACCTGCTGCAAAAAGGAGTAACGGGCAATGACCACCTTCTGGAGTACGTACATCAGCGTACTGACCATCGGTAGCCTGATTGGCCTGACCTGGCTGCTGCTTGCTACCCGCAAGGGCCAGAGCAACAACACCACCGACCAGACCATGGGCCACAGCTTCGACGGTATCGAGGAGTATGACAACCCGCTGCCCAAGTGGTGGTTCTGGCTGTTCGTCGGCACCCTGGTGTTCGCGGTCGGCTACCTGGTCCTCTACCCGGGCCTGGGCAACTGGAAAGGCATTCTGCCGGGCTATGAAAATGGCTGGACCGGTGCCAACGAATGGCAGAAGGAAATGGACAAGGCCGATGCCAAGTTCGGGCCGATCTTCGCCAAATACGCCGCCATGCCGGTGGAGGAAGTGGCCAAGGACCCGCAGGCGCTGAAAATGGGCGGTCGCCTGTTTGCCTCCAACTGCTCGGTGTGCCACGGCTCGGACGCCAAGGGCGCCTTTGGCTTCCCCAACCTCACCGACAAGGACTGGCGCTGGGGCGGCGAAGCGGAAACCATCAAGGCTTCGATCATGAACGGCCGTCATGGCGTGATGCCGGCCTGGGCCGAGGTGATTGGCGAGCAGGGCGTGGCCGATGTGGCTGCGTTCGTGCTGACCAGCATGGACGGCCGTGAACTGCCAGAAGGCGCCAAGGCCGATCCGGCCAAGGGCAAGGAAATCTTCGCCGGCAACTGCGTGGCCTGTCACGGGCCGGAAGGCAAAGGCACCCCGGCCATGGGCGCGCCAGACCTGACCCATCCGCAGGCGTTCATCTATGGTTCGAGTTTTGCCCAGTTGCAGCAGACCATTCGTTATGGTCGCCAGGGGCAGATGCCGGCGCAGTCTGAGATTCAGGGTAATGACAAGGTGCACTTGCTGGCGGCGTATGTGTATAGCCTGTCGCAGGATACGGCTGCTGAGGCTGTGACTGCGCAGTGAGTTCGCCGGGAGAGATGCAGCGCCTGTGAGATCGAGCGCCGCAGGTGTTCACCGCAACATGTTCAGCGCCTGTGAAATCGAGCGCCGCCCGCGCGGCGCTTCGCGGCTAAAGCCGCTCCTACGTTTGTTTCTGGCCAATTATTCCTGTGGGATTTGCGCGCGAACGCCTTGGCGCATGTCTCGATATCGCGTCGTACAAACAAGGCGGTCGCGCGCGCCTGGCACAGGCGATACTGGCCTGAAACAAACGTAGGAGCGGCTTTAGCCGCGAAGCGCCGCGCGGGCGGCGCTCGATTTCACAGGCGCTGAACATGTTGCGGCGAACACCTGCGGCGCTCGATATCCGCCCCACCATAACCATTGAACCCTACACACCCGCCCCACCATAACCATCAAACCTTACACCCCGCCCCCCCCCTTAACTCTCAAACCATACACGCCGCCCCACCGCCCCCGCCCCCTCCTCCCTTGCACCCCCTCCGAACAGAACTAAGCTTGTTGCCTCAGTGGGCTTCGCGCCGAAAGGACCGAAGCAGACGCGGCGCATAGCCTGTCGCCGTCCCGAAAAAAGCTTGACCGAACGATCAGAAAAATGTGAAAAACGGTACACATTACAAGTATTTATTTGTGTACAATCGGCCGAACCCGATCACTGCGGGACATCAGTGAACGGGCTCGGACACGGGTCGGCGTACCAAAGTTGCGTTGCGGTAACCTTGCTGGTTATCAATACTGGCGCCGATTTTTCGACCAACAAGAACATCAAAACCGTGGAACCTTAGAATGAGCACAGCAATCAGTCCGACTGCTTATAACTATAAGGTCGTCCGCCAGTTCGCCATCATGACGGTGGTCTGGGGGATCCTTGGCATGGGCCTCGGCGTCTTCATCGCCTCGCAGCTGGTATGGCCGCAACTGAACCTGGACCTGCCCTGGACCAGCTTCGGCCGCCTGCGCCCGCTGCACACCAACCTGGTGATCTTCGCCTTCGGGGGCTGTGCGCTGTTCGGCACCAGCTACTACGTGGTGCAGCGCACCTGCCAGACCCGGCTGATCTCCGACAGCATGGCCGCCTTCACCTTCTGGGGTTGGCAGGCAGTGATCGTCGGCGCGCTGATCACCCTGCCGATGGGCTTCACCACCACCAAGGAATATGCCGAGCTCGAGTGGCCGCTGGCAATCCTGCTGGCCATCGTCTGGGTCACCTACGGGCTGGTGTTCTTCGGCACCATCGTCAAGCGCAAGACCAAGCACATCTACGTCGGCAACTGGTTCTACGGTGCCTTCATCGTGGTCACCGCGATGCTGCACATCGTCAACCACATCTCGCTGCCAGTGAGCCTGTTCAAGTCGTACTCGGCTTACTCCGGCGCCACCGACGCGATGATCCAGTGGTGGTACGGCCACAACGCCGTGGGCTTCTTCCTCACCACCGGCTTCCTGGGGATGATGTACTACTTCGTGCCCAAGCAGGCCGAGCGGCCGATCTACTCGTATCGCCTGTCGATCGTGCACTTCTGGGCGCTGATCACCCTGTACATCTGGGCCGGCCCGCACCACCTGCACTACACCGCCCTGCCGGACTGGGCGCAGTCGCTGGGCATGGTAATGTCGATCATCCTGCTGGCACCCAGCTGGGGCGGCATGATCAACGGCATGATGACCCTGTCCGGTGCCTGGCACAAACTGCGCACCGACCCGATCCTGCGCTTCCTGGTGGTGTCGCTGGCGTTCTACGGCATGTCCACCTTCGAAGGCCCGATGATGGCCATCAAGACCGTGAACTCGCTGTCGCACTACACCGACTGGACCATCGGCCACGTCCACGCCGGCGCCCTCGGCTGGGTAGCGATGATCTCGATCGGTGCGGTGTACCACATGATCCCGCGCCTGTACGGCCGCGAGCAGATGCACAGCGTCGGCCTGATCAACGCGCACTTCTGGCTGGCCACCATCGGTACCGTGCTGTACATCGCCTCGATGTGGGTCAACGGCATCACCCAAGGCCTGATGTGGCGCGCCATCAACGATGACGGCACCCTCACCTACTCGTTCGTCGAAGCCCTGCAGGCCAGCCACCCTGGCTATATCGTCCGCGCCCTGGGCGGTGCGTTCTTCGCCAGCGGCATGCTGCTGATGGCCTACAACGTGTTCCGTACCGTACGTGCCGCCAACCCGGCACAGGCTGAGGAAGCCGCCAAGATCGTCGTTGTGGGAGCGCACTGATGAAGCATGAAGCCGTCGAGAAGAACATAGGCCTGCTGGCCTTCTTCATGGTCATCGCCGTGAGCGTCGGTGGCCTGACCCAGATCGTCCCGCTGTTTTTCCAGGACGTCACCAACAAACCGGTCGAAGGCATGAAGCCGCGCACCGCGCTGGAGCTGGAAGGCCGCGATATCTATATCCGCGAAGGCTGCGTGGGCTGCCACTCGCAGATGATCCGCCCGTTCCGTGCCGAAACCGAGCGCTACGGCCACTACTCGGTGGCCGGCGAGAGCGTGTGGGACCACCCGTTCCTGTGGGGCTCCAAGCGTACCGGGCCGGACCTGGCCCGGGTCGGTGGCCGCTACTCCGATGACTGGCACCGTGCGCACCTGTACAACCCGCGCAACGTGGTACCGGAATCGAAGATGCCGTCCTACCCGTGGCTGGTCGAGAACAAGCTCGACGGCAAGGACACCGCGAAGAAGATGGAAGTGCTGCGCACACTCGGCACGCCGTACACCGACGCCGACATTGCCGGCGCGCGTGACGCGGTCAAGGGCAAGACCGAAATGGACGCCATTGTCGCGTACCTGCAGGGTCTTGGCACCATCATCAAGAGCAAACGGTGACGCTGATGGATATCGGGATGATTCGCGGCCTGGGCACCGTCGTGGTGATGGTGGCCTTCGTGGGCCTGGCGCTGTGGGTGTTCAACCCACGGCGTAAAAAGGACTTCGACGAAGCGACCCAACTGCCCTTCGCGGATGACCCCTCCGCCTGCCGCCACGTCGAGCACGAGCACGAGCACGAGCACGAGCACGAGCACGCAAAAGCTTCTGGGAGCAAAAAACAATGACAACCTTCTGGAGTCTGTACGTAACCGTCCTGACCCTGGGCACCATCTTCTCGCTGACCTGGCTGCTGCTGTCGACCCGCAAGGGCCAGCGCGAAGAGGTTACCGACGAAACCGTCGGGCATGCCTTCGATGGCATCGAGGAATACGACAACCCACTGCCGAAATGGTGGTTCTGGCTGTTCGTCGGCACCATCATCTTCGCCCTCGGCTACCTGGTGCTGTACCCGGGCCTGGGCAACTGGAAAGGCATCCTGCCGGGCTACTCGTACCTGGATACCGACAAGCAGACCGAGTTTTCCAACGGCCAACCGGGCTGGACCGGCGTGCACGAGTGGGAAAAGGAAATGGCCAAGGCCGACGCCCGCTTCGGGCCGATCTTCGCCAAGTTCGCCGCCATGCCGCTCGAGGAAGTAGCCAAGGACCCGCAGGCGCTGAAAATGGGCGCACGGCTGTTCGCCTCCAACTGCTCGGTGTGCCACGGTTCCGACGCCAAGGGCGCCTTCGGCTTCCCCAACCTGACCGACAACGACTGGCGCTGGGGCGGCGAGCCAGACACCATCAAGACCACCATCATGGGCGGCCGCCACGGCGTGATGCCGGCCTGGGCCGAGGTGATCGGTGAACAGGGCGTGGCCGACGTGGCCGCGTTCGTGGTCAGCAAGCTGGACGGCCGCACGCTGCCGGAAGGCGCAAAGGCCGATGCCGAGAACGGGCAGAAGATCTTCGCCGCCAACTGCGTGGCCTGCCACGGCCCGGAAGGCAAGGGTACGCCAGCCATGGGCGCGCCGAACCTGACCCATCCGCAGGCGTTCATCTACGGTTCGAGCTTTGCCCAGTTGCAGCAGACCATTCGTTATGGCCGCCAGGGGCAGATGCCGGCGCAGGAGCAGATGCAGGGTAACGACAAGGTGCACCTGCTGGCGGCTTATGTTTACAGCCTGTCGCACAAGGACCAGGAACAGGCCAAGGCTGATTAAGGCAGGTCTGGCCTCTTCGCGGCTAAAGCCGCTCCTACAACGATCGCGGTCAATTGTAGGAGCGGCTTTAGCCGCGAAGAGGCCGGTACTGGCACTGCATTTTTCACAGGCAAATGACCTGGATCAATTGACACCCGCCATAACACGTTTCATACCACGAACCCAACGCGACTAAAGGTCGCAGTGCGGCCCCATACTGCCATCAGCGGCGTATCATGGGCCGCAGAGCGCTAGCAGATTGCGCGAGACTGCGGCCGGCACGCACTGGCCGCGGCGTTTCTCCACTGCCGTGGGACTTGATGATGAGCAAGCAAATTCCGGTACATGACGTCACCCCGCCTGCCAACAAAGGGAAGGATTCCGTCGACCTCTACGCCTCCCGCGAGAAAATCTACACCCGCGCCTTCACCGGCCTGTTCCGCCGTCTGCGCATGGTTGGCGGTGCTGTGCTGTTCCTGCTGTACTTCGGCACCGTGTGGCTGAACTGGGGTGGCCACCAGGCCGTGTGGTGGAACCTGCCAGAGCGCAAGTTCTACATCTTCGGCGCCACCATCTGGCCGCAGGACTTCATCCTGCTTTCGGGCATTCTTATCGTCGCCGCCTTCGGCCTGTTCTTCGTCACCGTCTACGCCGGCCGGGTGTGGTGCGGCTACACCTGCCCGCAAAGCGTGTGGACGTGGATTTTCATGTGGTGCGAAAAAGTCACCGAGGGCGACCGCAACCAGCGCATGAAGCTCGACAAGGCGCCCATGAGCGGCAACAAGTTCCTGCGCAAGTTCGCCAAGCACAGCCTGTGGCTGCTGATCGGCTTCGTCACCGGCATGACCTTTGTCGGCTACTTCTCGCCAATCCGTGAACTGGCCATCGAATTCTTCACCGGCCAGGCCGATGGCTGGGCCTACTTCTGGGTCGGTTTCTTCACCCTTGCCACCTACGGCAACGCCGGCTGGCTGCGCGAGCAGGTGTGCGTGTACATGTGCCCCTACGCACGCTTCCAGAGCGTGATGTTCGACAAGGACACGCTGATCGTGTCCTACGACCCGCGCCGTGGCGAAACCCGTGGCCCGCGCAAGAAAGATACCGACTACAAGGCCCAGGGCCTGGGTGACTGCATCGACTGCACGATGTGCGTGCAGGTCTGCCCCACCGGCATCGATATCCGTGACGGCCTGCAGATCGAGTGCATTGGCTGCGCGGCGTGCATCGACGCCTGCGATAGCATCATGGACAAGATGAACTACCCCAAAGGGCTGATCAGCTACACCACCGAACACAACCTGTCCGGGCAGAAGACCCACATGCTGCGCCCGCGCCTGATCGGCTACGCCGTGGTGCTGCTGGTGATGATGGTCGGCCTGGCCACGGCCTTCGCCACCCGTTCGCTGGTCGGTTTTGACGTCAGCAAGGACCGCGTGCTGTACCGCGAGAACGCCCAGGGCCGGATCGAGAACGTGTACAGCCTGAAAGTGATGAACAAGGACCAGCGCGACCACGTCTACGTGCTGGACGCCACCGGCCTGCCAGACCTCAAGCTCGCCGGCCAGCGCGAGATCCGCGTGGCCGCCGGTGATATCGTCAGCCTGCCGGTACAGCTGTCGGTCGCGCCGGAAAAACTGCCGTCGACCACCAACGAAGTCACCTTCATCCTCAAGAGCGCCGACGACAGCGCCGCCCAGGTTGAAGCCAAGAGCCGCTTCATCGGCCCACAGATCCGCTAAGAGAGATAACCAACAATGCCTGCCACCGCCGCCAGCCCCTGGTACAAGCACCTCTGGCCCTGGATCATCATCGGCATCCTCACCACCTCGGTGTGCCTGAGCCTGACCATGGTCAGCATTGCCGTGCACAACCCGGACAACCTGGTGAACGACAACTACTACGAGGCCGGCAAGGGCATCAACCGCTCGCTGGACCGTGAACTGCTGGCGCAGAACCTGGGCCTGAAGGCCAGCGTGCACCTGGACGAACTGACCGGCGAAGTGGACCTGCGCCTCACCGGCAACAGCGACCCGCAGAACCTGGAGCTGAACCTGATTTCGCCAACCCAGCCGGAAAAGGACCGCAAGGTGCTGCTGAGCCGGGTAGAGGCGGGGCGTTATGTGGGGCAGTTGGAGGACAAGGTTGACGGGCGGCGCTTCGTTGAGCTGCTGGGTAGCGAAGGTGGCCAGGTGTGGCGCTTGTTCGAGGAGGAAAAGGTCGTGCATGGCGTGACCTTGCAACTGGGTGACGAAGCCATCCAAGGCGCCGAGCACTTGTAGGAGCGGCCTCGTGTCGCGAAAGGGGCGCGAAGCGGCCCCACGATCTCAGCTTCGCAGCATAAATTGCTGGGGCTGCTACGCAGCCCTTTCGCGACACAAGGCCGCTCCTACAGGGGTGCGCGCCAGCCGGCCGATATGTGTAAGGCAATGATGTGATGACCCAACCCACCCCCTGCTACCACTGCGCCCTGCCCGTCCCTGCCGGCAGCCGCTTCACCGCCGTGGTCCTCGGCCAGCCCCGGCAGTTCTGCTGCCCCGGCTGCCAGGCGGTGGCCGAGTCGATCGTCGCCGGTGGCCTGGAGCACTACTACCAGCACCGCAGCGACAACAGCGCCAACCCCGAAGCCCTGCCCAAACAACTGCAGGACGAGCTGGCCCTGTACGACCGCAGCGACGTGCAGCAAACCTTCGTCCGCCACCAGGGCGAGCTGGCTGAAGCCACCCTGCTGGTCGAAGGCATCAGCTGCGCCGCCTGCGGCTGGCTGATCGAAAAACACCTGCGCAACCTGCCTGGCGTCGCCGAGGCGCGCCTGAACCTGTCCAACCACCGCCTGCTGCTGAACTGGGACGACAAGCAGCTGCCGCTCTCGCGCCTGCTCGCCGAGCTGCGCCAGATCGGCTACGCCGCCCACCCATACCAGCCCGACCAGGCTGCCGAGCAGCTGGCCCGGGAAAACCGCAGCGCCCTGCGCCGCCTGGGCGTGGCCGGGCTGCTGTGGTTCCAGGCCATGATGGCGACCATGGCCACCTGGCCGGAATTCAACATCGACTTGTCGCCCGAGCTGCACACCATCCTGCGCTGGGTCGCATTGTTCCTGACCATCCCCATCGTGTTCTACAGCTGTGCGCCGTTCTTCAAAGGCGCAGCGCGCGACCTGCGCACCCGCCACCTGACCATGGACGTTTCGGTGTCGCTGGCCATCGGCCTGGCCTTCGGCGCAGGCATCTGGACCGCCATTACCGGCAGCGGCGAGCTGTATTTCGACACCGTGGGCATGTTCGCCCTGTTCCTGCTCACCGGCCGCTACCTGGAGCGCCGCGCCCGCGAACGCACTGCTGCGGCCACGGCGCAACTGGTCAACCTGCTACCGGCCTCGTGCCTGCGCCTGGATACCATTGGCCGCAGCGAGCGCATCCTGCTTAGCGAGCTGCAGCGTGGTGATACGGTGCAGGTACTGCCAGGCGCGGTAATCCCTGCCGACGGGCGTATCGTCGAAGGCCGTTCCAGCGTCGATGAGTCGCTGCTGACCGGCGAATACCTGCCGCAACCGCGCCGGGTTGGCGAACGGGTTACCGGCGGCACGCTGAATGTCGAAAGCACCCTGAACGTGGAAGTCGAAGCCCTCGGCCACGACTCACGGCTGTCGGCCATTGTGCGCCTGCTGGAGCGCGCCCAGACCGAAAAGCCGCGCCTGGCCGAAATCGCCGACCGGGCTTCGCAGTGGTTCCTGCTGTTCTCGCTGCTGGCCGCCGTGGCCATCGGCCTGTGGTGGTGGCACCTGGACCCGACCCGGGCATTCTGGATCGTGCTGGCGATGCTGGTGGCGACCTGCCCTTGCGCGCTATCCCTCGCTACGCCCACGGCGTTGACCGCTGCCACCGGCACCTTGCACAAGCTCGGCCTGCTGGTGACCCGCGGCCATGTACTGGAAGGCCTGAACCAGATCGACACGGTGATTTTCGACAAGACCGGCACCCTGACTGAAGGCCGCCTGACCTTGCGCAGCATCCGCCCGCTCGGCAGCCAGGCCGCCGACCGCTGCCTGGCCCTGGCCGCAGCACTGGAGAACCGCTCCGAACACCCCATCGCCCGCGCCTTCGGCCGCACCGCAACACCTGCCGACGATGTGCAGACCATACCCGGCCTGGGCCTGGAAGGGCTGGTCGACGGCCAACGCCTGCGCATTGGCCAGGCCACCTTTGTCTGCGCCCTGAGCGGCGCGGAAATCCCCGGTGTTCCGGAGCCGCGCGGCCAGTGGCTGCTGCTGGGCGACCGCCAGGGGCCACTGGCCTGGTTCGGCCTGGACGACCGCCTGCGCGACGATGCCCCCGCCCTGCTTGCCGCCTGCAAGGCCCGTGGCTGGCGCACGCTGCTGCTGTCGGGGGACAGCTCGCCGATGGTCGCCGAAGTGGCCGCGCAACTGGGCATCGACCAGGCCATTGGCGGCCTGCGCCCGGACGACAAGCTGGACCAGCTCAAAGCCTTGCAGGTGGCCGGTCGCAAGGTGCTGATGCTGGGCGACGGGGTCAACGACGTGCCGGTGCTGGCCGCCGCCGACATCAGCATCGCCATGGGCAGCGCCACGGATCTTGCCAAGACCAGCGCCGACGCCGTACTGCTGTCCAACCGCCTGCAGGCGCTGGTACAAGCCTTCGACCTGGCCCGCCGCACCCGCCGCAACATCCTCGAGAACCTGCTGTGGGCGACCCTGTATAATGGCCTGATGTTGCCGTTTGCCGCGCTCGGCTGGATCACCCCGGTGTGGGCCGCCATCGGCATGTCGGTCAGTTCGCTGATCGTGGTGCTCAATGCCCTGCGCCTGACCCGCATGCCGCAGGCAACGGCCCTGCCGAAAACCGCAGCACCCCAGCCCGGGAGGAAGTCACCATGCCCGCCCTCTATGTCATGATCCCCGCAGCCCTGCTGCTGGTCGGCGTGGCCGTGTACATCTTCTTCTGGGCGGTGGACAGCGGCCAGTACGACGACCTGGAAAGCCCTGCCCACAGCATCCTGTTCGACGACCAGGACCCGCGCCACCAGGCGGCGGTGAAGCCTGACGAGACCCCGGCCGACGCCGACAAGGAACCACCACCCCGTGCCTGACCTGCTTCCCCTGCTTGGCTCGGCGTTGATTCTTGGCTTGCTCGGCGGTGGCCATTGCCTGGGCATGTGCGGCGGCCTGATGGGCGCGCTGACCCTGGCCATCCCCCCCGAACAACGTGGCAAGCGTCTGCGCCTGCTGCTGGCGTACAACCTTGGGCGCATCTTCAGCTATGCCTGCGCCGGCCTGTTGCTGGGCCTGGCCGGTTGGGCCGTGGCCAGCAGCCCGGCGGCGCTGGCGCTGCGGGTGGTGGCAGCGTTGCTGTTGATTGCCATGGGGCTGTACCTGGCCGGCTGGTGGAGCGGGCTGACCCGTATCGAGGCATTGGGCCGCGGGCTGTGGCGGCACATCCAGCCGGTGGCGTCACGCCTGCTGCCGGTGTCCAGCCTGCCCCGCGCGTTGCTGCTGGGGGCCTTGTGGGGCTGGTTGCCGTGCGGGCTGGTGTACAGCACCTTGCTGTGGGCGGCCAGCCAGGGCAATGCCGGGTACAGTGCAGCGCTGATGCTGGCGTTCGGGCTGGGCACCTGGCCGGTGCTGCTGGCTACCGGATTGGCTGCGGAGCGGGTAAACGCTTTGTTGAGACGGCGCAGTGTGCGCGTGGCTGGAGGGGTGCTGGTGATGCTGTTTGGCGTGTGGACCATGCCGGGGCCGCACCAGCATTGGCTGATGGGACATTGATGGAGATAATCTGTGGGAGCGGGCTTGGCCCGCGAACACCGGCAACGCCGGTGCCAAGCGCCGCGTGAGCCCATTCGCGGGACAAGCCCACAACGGCCCCCGTTTGCACTGCCAATTCCCCTTGATACAAATCAACACAGATTCCTACAGACGCCCATAGACTCCGGAGCACTGCTGCTCTTTCCGGGGACCGCCCACATGCTCGACGACATTCGTTGGGATACCGACCTGATCCGCCGCTACGATCTCGCCGGGCCACGCTACACCTCCTACCCGACCGCCGTGCAACTGCACAGCGAGGTGGGCTCGTTCGACCTGCTCCACGCCCTGCGCGAGAGCCGTCGGGCCGTGCGCCCGCTGTCGCTGTACGTGCATGTGCCGTTCTGCGCCAACATCTGCTACTACTGCGCTTGCAACAAGGTCATCACCAAGGACCGTGCCCGCGCCGCGCCCTACCTGCAGCGCCTGGAGCAGGAAATCCAGCTGATTGCCTGCCACCTGGAGCCTAAACAGCGTGTTGAGCAGCTGCATTTCGGCGGTGGCACGCCAACCTTCCTCAGCCATGTGGAACTGCGCCAGCTGATGGCCACTCTGCGCCGGCATTTTCACCTGCTGGACGACGACTCCGGCGACTACGGCATCGAGATCGACCCGCGCGAAGCCGACTGGTCGACCATGGGCCTGCTGCGCGAACTGGGCTTCAACCGTGTCAGCCTGGGCGTGCAAGACCTCGACCCGGCCGTGCAGCGCGCGATCAACCGCCTGCAGAGCCTGGAGCAGACGCGTACCCTGATCGAGGCCGCACGCACGTTGCAGTTCCGCTCGGTCAACCTCGACCTGATCTACGGCTTGCCCAAGCAAACCCCGGAAGGTTTCGCCCGCACCGTCGAAGAAGTGATTCGCCTGCAACCCGACCGGTTATCGGTGTTCAACTACGCCCACCTGCCCGAGCGCTTCATGCCCCAGCGGCGTATCGACAGCAATGACCTGCCCAGCGCTGCGGCCAAGCTGGAGATGCTGCACAGCACCATCGACCAGCTGACCGCCGCCGGCTACCGTTACATCGGCATGGACCATTTCGCCCTGCCTGACGACGAACTGGCCATCGCCCAAGAAGAAGGCACCCTGCAGCGCAACTTCCAGGGCTACACCACCCACGGCCACTGCGACCTGATTGGCCTGGGCGTGTCGGCGATCAGCCAGATCGGCGACCTGTACTGCCAGAACAGCAGCGACCTCAACACCTACCAGGACAGCCTGTCCAACGCCCAGCTGGCCACCCAGCGCGGCCTGGTGTGCAACCATGACGACCGCATTCGGCGGGCGGTGATACAGCAGCTGATCTGCCATTTCGAGCTGGATTTCGAACCGATCGAACAGGCCTTCACCATTGATTTCCGTGGCTACTTCAACGACCTCTGGCCCGAGCTGCTGACCTTGCAGCGCGACGGCCTGATCAGCCTCGACGACAAGGGCATCCGCATCCTCCCGGCCGGCCGCCTGCTGGCGCGCTCGGTGTGCATGGTGTTCGACGCCTACCTGGCCATGCAGAACCGCCAGCGCTTCTCGCGGGTGATCTGAAAACCGAGGCGTTCAACCGCATGGACAAGCCTCCTGGCCAGGCACACTATGGGCGTACAAGGACTCCCGGCAGGTCACCTGCCGGGGTTTCGCCAGCGCGCACCATCATCGCGCACACTGGCCTACACCCTGTGTCGTAGGTTACCCTTACGACTTATGTGTGCTTTCCCACAAGGATCGATTCAAATGTCCGAGCCAGTCAAACTGCGCGCCCACAACCAGGCCCATTGCAAGGACTGCAGCCTGGCCCCCCTGTGCCTACCTCTTTCGCTGAACCTGGAAGACATGGATGCACTGGATGAAATCGTCAAACGGGGGCGTCCGCTGAAAAAAGGCGAGTTCCTGTTCCGCCAGGGTGACAATTTCGGCTCGGTCTACGCAGTACGTTCCGGCGCCCTGAAAACCTTCAGCCTCAGTGACAGCGGCGAAGAGCAGATCACTGGCTTCCACCTGCCCAGCGAACTGGTCGGCCTGTCGGGCATGGACACCGAGGCCTACCCGGTGTCAGCCCAGGCCCAGGAAACCACCTCGGTCTGCGAAATCCCCTTCGAGCGCCTCGACGAGTTGTCGGTACAGCTGCCGCAGCTACGCCGCCAGCTGATGCGGGTGATGAGCCGGGAAATCCGCGACGACCAGCAAATGATGCTGCTGCTGTCGAAAAAGACCGCCGACGAGCGCATTGCCACTTTCCTGGTCAACCTGTCGGCACGCTTCCGCGCCCGCGGCTATTCGGCCAACCAGTTCCGCCTGAGCATGTCGCGCAACGAAATCGGCAACTACCTGGGCCTGGCGGTAGAAACCGTGTCGCGGGTGTTCACCCGCTTCCAGCAAAACGGCCTGCTGCGCGCCGAAGGCAAGGAAGTGCATATCCTCGACCCGATCCAGCTGTGTGCGCTGGCCGGTGGTGCAATCGAGGCCTGAGGCCGGCGTTTAGCGGGTATACTTGGGCATTCGTTTTCCCAGGATACCCGCAACAATGCACAGCGACGCCTTCGACCTCAAAGCCCTGATCCGCCCGGTAGTGGACTTCCCCAAACCGGGAGTGATCTTCCGCGACATCACCCCGCTGTTCCAGTCGCCGCGCGGGCTGCGCTATGTGGCCGACCAGTTCATCGAGCGCTATGTCGAGGCCGAGTTCAGCCACATCGGCGCCATGGACGCGCGGGGCTTTTTGATCGGCTCGATCATCGCCCACCAGTTGAACAAGCCGCTGATCCTGTTCCGCAAGCAGGGCAAGCTGCCAGCTGACGTGCTGAGCGAGGGTTACCAGACCGAGTACGGCGAAGCCTTCCTGGAAGTGCATGCCGACAGCCTGTGCGAAGGGGATTCGGTGCTGATTTTCGATGATTTGATTGCGACTGGCGGTACGCTGCTGGCGGCGGCCAACCTGGTGCGCCGCACCGGGGCACAGGTGTTTGAGGCGGCGGCGATTATTGACCTGCCTGAGCTGGACGGGTCGCGCCGGTTGCAGGCGGCTGGGGTGCCTACCTTCTGCCTGACCGAGTTTTCCCTCAGCGAGTATTGAGTTGGCTTTTGGGGCTGCTTTGCAGCCCATTCGCGGGTAAACCCGCTCCTACAAAGACCGCGAAAAAAATGCGATCTTTGTAGGAGCGGGTTTACCCGCGAATGGGCCGTAAAGCGGCCCCAACAATTCCGGATCAGAGCGAAATAGGCCGCCGCCCCGCAAAGGCATGGGCCAAAGTCCCACCATCCACCATCTCCAGCTCGCCCCCCAGCGGCACGCCATGGGCAATCCGCGAAGCCACCAACCCCTTCTCGTTCAGCAACTGCGCAATGTAATGCGCCGTCGCCTCGCCTTCTACCGTCGGGTTGGTCGCCAGGATCACTTCGGTAAAGGTGCCCTGCTCCTCGATCCGCGCCATCAGCTGCGGAATGCCTATCGCCTCCGGCCCCAGGCCGTCCAGCGGCGACAAGTGGCCCTTGAGCACAAAGTACCGGCCACGGTAGCCGGTCTGCTCCACCGCATACACATCGGTCGGCCCCTCGACCACGCATAGCTGGGAGTCGTCGCGGCGCGGGTCGGCGCATTGCGGGCACAGCTCCTGCTCGGTGAGCGTGCGGCACTGGCGGCAATGCCCTACCCCTTCCATGGCCTGGGTCAAGGCCTGGGCCAGGCGCAGGCCGCCGCTGCGGTCGCGCTCAAGCAGTTGCAGGGCCATGCGCTGGGCGGTTTTCTGGCCGACACCTGGCAGGATGCGCAGGCCGTCGATCAGTTGGCGGATGAGGGGGCTGAAGCTCATGGGGAAGGCCTGACAATTCAATAAGAGGCGGTTTATACCCAGCGGGGGCGGGGGCGTCAAATCAGCAGACCCTATCGCCGGACCTGCTTGCACAAGGTAAAAAAAACCGCCGCTGTTGTCAGCGGCGGTTTTCAGAAGCGCAATGCCTTAGAACGGCATCTTGAAGCCCGGCGGCAGTTGCATGCCGGCGGTCATGCCGCCCATCTTTTCCTGGCTGCTCTGCTCGACCTTGCGCACGGCGTCGTTCAATGCAGCGGCGATCAGGTCTTCCAGCACTTCCTTGTCGTCTTCTTCAGTCGACATCAGGCTCTGGTCGATGCTGACGCGCTTGACGTCGTGACGACCGGTCATCACCACGCTCACCAGGCCACCACCGGACTGGCCAGTGACTTCGGCGTTGGCCAGCTCTTCCTGCATCTTCTGCATCTTTTCCTGCATCTGCTGGGCCTGCTTCATCAGGCCGGCCATGCCACCTTTCATCATGGGGTATACCTCGATTGGGTCATGTGATGCGGCCCGGCACCGGGCCGGCCGCATGGTTATCCGTTACTGGCCCTGATTGGCCAGGGCCTCTACAGGCTCAATAGTATCCTGCCGCACCTTGGCACCGAACAACTTGATCATCTGCTGGATCAACGGATCCTGCTCGATCGAGGTGACCGCGTCCTGCTGGCGCTCGGCACGCTTGCGCGCTGCCGCCTGGGCCGGGGTTTCCTGCTCGGGCAAGATCAGCTCGATGCGCAGGTTCAGCGTACGCCCCAGGTGCTGGTTAAGCGCCTCGTTCAGGCGCCGCTGCTGGGTGGCGTTGAACAGCGCGCCTTGGCCAGGGTCCAGGTGCAGCAGCCAGTCGTCGCCATCGGCGGCAATCAGCGTACAGTTTGCGGCGATGTTGCCTGTCATACCGGACACAGGCAACTGTGGGAATAATTCCAGCCATTGCAAGGCCAGGCCGGTGGCCGGCTTGGCCGCTGGCAGGGGCGCGGTTGCAGGCTTGGGTGCTTCTTCCTGGACGTGCTCGGCCAGTTCATCCAGGTAGCTGAAACCGACCGGGTCGCTTTCGCCACCGTAATAGTCTTCGTCCAGCGGCGGATCATCGTCGCGGTCCATGCCGACACCGGCGTAGGCAGAGGGATCGAACGGGGGCGCGTCGTCGTGGCCCGGGGCGGCTGCCACTGGTGCAGGTGCAGGGGCAGCTACGGGCGCAGGCTCGGGCTCAACCATAGCTGGCGCAGGCGCTGGAGCTGGCTCTTCCCAGGGCAGGTCGATGACCTCTGCAGCCGGCTCTGGTTGTGGTTGTGGTTCCGGCTCGGCCTCGATAACCGGAGCAGGCTCAACGACCGATTGTGCCTCTACTACTGGCTGAGGTACTGGCTCGGCCGGCGCAGGGGCCTCGGCCTGTGGCTCAGCAACCGGCGCAGCAGCTTCCACCACAGCAACCGGCGGAGCTACGGCAACCGCTGGCGCTGCCACCGGCGTTGCAGGATCAGCTGTGGCCTGGCTGATCCCCACTGGCTTTAGCACCGGTTTCGGCGCATCGTCGGTGTCAGCCGGGCGGAACGCCAGCATGCGCAGCAGGACCATTTCAAAGCCGCCACGCGGGTCTGGCGCCAACGGCAGGTCACGGCGGCCAATCAGGCCCATCTGGTAATAGAACTGCACGTCTTCGGCCGGCAGCGCCTGGGCCAGCGCCAGCACGCGGTCACGATCGCCCTGGCCGTTGTCCACCGCCTCCGGCAGCGCCTGGGCAATGGCCACGCGGTGCAGCACGTTGAGCATCTCGGCCAGCACGCCAGCCCAGTCCGGCCCCTGCTCGGCCAGGTTGCGCACGGCCTCCAGCAAGGCCCGAGCGTCGCCTTCAAGCAGCGCCTGCAGCACACCATAAACCTGGCCATGATCGAGGCTGCCGAGCATGGCCCGCACATCGGCGGCCAGCACCTTGCCCTCGCCAAAGGAGATGGCCTGGTCGGTAAGGCTCATGGCATCGCGCATCGAGCCATCGGCCGCGCGGCCCAGCAACCACAGGGCATCCGGCTCGAACGGCACGTTTTCAGCGGCCAGCACATGACTGAGGTGCTCGACCACGCGCTCCGGGCTCATGTTTTTCAACGAGAACTGCAGGCAGCGCGACAGGATGGTGGCCGGCAGCTTCTGCGGGTCGGTGGTGGCGAGAATGAACTTGACGTAGGGCGGCGGCTCTTCCAGCGTCTTGAGCAAGGCGTTGAACGAATGGGTCGAGAGCATGTGCACTTCGTCGATCAGGTAGACCTTGAAGCGCCCACGGCTGGGGGCGTACTGCACGTTATCGAGCAGTTCGCGGGTGTCTTCGACCTTGGTGCGGCTGGCGGCGTCGATCTCGATCAGGTCGACAAAGCGACCCTCGTCGATCTCCCGGCACACCGAACAGGTGCCGCACGGCGTGGAGGTAATGCCGGTTTCGCAGTTAAGGCACTTGGCGATGATACGGGCGATGGTAGTCTTGCCCACGCCACGGGTACCGGTGAACAGGTAGGCGTGGTGCAGGCGCTGGTTGTCCAAGGCATTGATCAAGGCCTTGAGCACATGGGTCTGGCCGACCATTTCGCGGAACGAGCGCGGACGCCATTTACGTGCAAGAACCTGATAACTCATCGAAAAACCATCGTAGCCTGATCGAGCGGAAGATCGCTAATGCTAGCGGAGCGGGGGCAAAATTGCACCCTGCGCGAGTCGTCTAAGCTTTGATACTGGCGCGCTATCCAGGGAGGACTGCCTTTGCGAACACTGCTGGCCCTGTTGCTGCTCTGGACCACCTCCAGCCTGGCTGAGCAGCCCGTGCTGCGTTTTTCTGTCGCCGAAAGCTGGGGCATGCCACTGGTGCGCATCGAAGGCGACCAGCCGGTGGAAGGCCTGGTCTACGACCTGATGCAAGCCATGGCCAGGGAAGTCGGCGTACGCCCGGAGTTTCACGTAATGGCCCGCCTGCGCTTGCAGGAGGCCATGAACAGCGGCGATATCGATGTGCGCTGCTATGTGAGCACCCAGTGGTTCAACGACCGCCCGGGCGATTTTGTCTGGAGCATCCCGCTGATTCATCAGCGTGACCTGCTGGTGGGGCGCGCCGGCAACAGCACGCCGATGCCCCCGGAGCAACTGCCGCCCCAGGCTATCGGCACGGTGCTGGGCTACACCTACTCGACCCTGCAACCGCTGCTGGAGCAGGGCCGGCTGCGCCGTGAGGACAGCCGCAGCCAGCAGCTGGTGCTGCAAAAGCTGCAGGCCGGGCGCTATCGGCATGCGGTGAGCAACCAGCTGTCGTTGCAGTGGTTCAACCAGGGTTTGCCGAGGGAGCAGCAATTACAGGAGCTGGCGGTGCTGGAAGAGCAGGACCTGGGGTGCATGGTGCGCAATGACCCGGCGATACCGACGCAAGGGCTGCTGCGGGCGCTGGTGCGGATGAAGCAGTCGGGGGAGATTGAGCGGATTGTGCAGCGGTATGGGGGAACGGGTTATGGCGACAATATATCTGTAGCTCGTCCCTGACCCCTGGCTCAAAACCTCAAAGACGGCGCGATCACTGTGGGAGCGGGCAAGCCCGCCCTCATAGAACTGCGCATAACTCATTGAATTAGCAGGGACACTGTGGGAGCGGCTTTAGCCGCGAACATCGGCGCAGCCGGTGCCATGCACCGCGTTGGATTCTTCGCGGCTAAAGCCGCTCCCACAGGTTTGCGCGGCGCACTGACGATCTCTATTGCAAGCTTAAGATCACAGACCTTTGCGCTCAAACGCCAGACTGACAGCATCCGCCTGCCCCCAGGCAATCTGCATGGCCCGCAACCCATGCTCCAGCAACTGCCGCGTCTCTTCGTCCTCGATGCGCTCCAGCGCACGTCGACTGTCGCTATAGGCAAACATCAGGTAGTGGGTGACGTTCATCAGCGCAAACTCCATCGGCACGATGCCTTCGTGTATGGCGCGGGAAAGGGATTTACCTTGGGGAAGGTCGAAGACGTGGGGTGGATCGGGGACCAGTTTTTTCATGAATTCACCATACCGGGCTGAGGACACCCTTTCGCTTCCACACGTAGGGTGACAGTTGTACGCGGGGTGGAAGACCAGGGGTATGGCGAACCCGGCAGGCCCGAAGGCCTCCCACGCACAACTGTCATATCGACAGCCGCCAAACCACCCGGGCTTCCACACCCGATCGCTGAACCGACAGCGACCGCAAAAGCCTAGTGGGCGAGGTTGACCGGGACAATCAGACGGGCGTCGACGGAACACGTAGGATAATTCGCTGCACTTAGATGACCCGTAGGAAATATCTCAGGCTGACGTCAGATCCATCTAAAAACACACCATGCGTGCGATTGCCAAGGTTATTACAGGCATCATCCCCCTAGTCATCTACCCACCAGGAAGTGCAAATGCGCCGTACCACCCAAGCACCCTCCGAGAACATGAAGAGCGAAGCCGAGATACTCGACGAGGAATTGCGCAAGCTCAGAGCATATTCACCGTGGACGGATGTGCTCCTATTCTGCCTCGGCGCAGTTTCTACATTGGGAATGCTGATTGCGGGGGTATTCATTGCAAGATGGCTCTGACCAAATTGGTCGCACTCACACCAATGCCAGCAAGCCCGCACTCAAGAACAACCCCACCCCAAACACAAAATGCGTAACCAGGCTCTTCAGGCAGTTACGCGCAGGCGTCGGTGTTCTAGACGCAAAAAATCCCGCCCCCATCGCTGGCTGCATAAAGCACAGCGGCGCAACGACCGTAAACACACCCACCATCACCGCAGGCAACAAGGTAGGCGCCTTCAACCACCCCTCCCCCACAAGTCCAACCAGCAGCATCGCGAACAGCACGCCGATGGCGTAATGAATCCCCCACCCCAACGCCAGCTCATGCCTTACAGGCTTCGCCTTGGCAATCGCCTGATGCCGTACACGCCCCTTCAGCAAATGCCCCGCCCAACGCCCGACCATGGCAAAATTCAGCGTGGCAACGCCCAAGCGCCTCAGCAGCAATCCCCACAAGTCCATCACCACTGTGGCACCGATGCCAATCGGCAAGGCCGCTGAAAACATCGCGGTAAACGTCATTGAAAAATCCCTCGTAGATTGACGGTCATCACCATGCCGCGCAGCATAGAAGTTGAAGTGCACTTCAAGTCAAGGGCCCGAAATGGACATTGCCGACGTCGCCAAACGCACAGGCGTACCCGCCTCGACACTGCGTTACTACGAGAAGAAAGGTTTGCTCAAATCACTCGCCGGGCACGGCCAGCGGCGGCAGTTTGCGGCGGATGTGGCAGACCGCCTGGCGCTGATCGCCTTGGGCCAGGCTGCGGGGTTCTCGCTGGATGAAGTGGGGGCGATGCTGGTGGACTTGCAGGTTGACCGGCAGAAGCTCCAGGCCAAGGCAGATGAGCTGGATGCACGGATCAGGCGCTTGCAGGCGATGAGCAAAGGCTTGAGACATGCGGCGCAGTGCCCTGAGGAAGATCATCTGGCATGCCCGAAATTTCAGCGGCTGATGAAGCTGTCGGCGGCAGGGGCATTGAGCAACAAAAATAGCAGGGGCAGAGCATTCATTGAGAAGCACGAAGGCACCGCAAGCGAACGCCCATAGCTGCAAGCCGCTAATCCAGCGCCACAGAGACTGCATTGTTTTACGCATTATTTTGCGTATACTCACCAATGCAATGCGACGTGAGCGATTCCGACATCGATACTGATTGCTCACACCAACCTACCGACCAGTCGAGACAAAAGCGCATGAGTGCACCCATAGACCGAGCTGAACAGGCAGTATCCGCCACAGCAATGGTCCGAGGCTTCAGTGCGAAACTGAAGGAGGTTACCAGCGGCGACGTAAGCCATCTGGTGATTTTCAAGGACAACGAACCAGCAGCTGTACTGGTGGGAGTCGAAGCCTACCAAGCCCTGCAGGACGAACTTGAGGACCTTCGTGCTGAACTCTTGGCCATTGAACGCCTGGCCACACTAGACGATAAGACCACCGTGAGCCTTGAGGACATGGAGGCTCGCTTCAAGTAGGCAGGAACTCATGATTTGGAGCGTCCGGTTTCACCCAGATGTCGAGCAAGATCTTGTTCTGCTAGGCAAGGCCGAGGCAAAACGGGTTCTGAAAGTTATCCGCGAGCGGATCGCTGAAGGAGAGCCGGACAAGATCGGCAAACCGCTTCGGGGAGCACTCGCAGGGCATCGTTGTTGCCGCTGACCGAAAAATGACCCAGTTTCGCCCATTGTGCTGACTGAAAACTGACCCAGGTGTTCCACTGCACCTGCTCATTTTTTGAGCAG
>NZ_JBIVIF010000036.1:0-68912 GCF_044749595.1 Pseudomonas sp. NPDC089392 | reverse complement strand
GCTGATAATCTTTTTGACTATCAGTCCGTACTCACAAGCACCCACACGAATTGCTTGATTCGATTTGTTAAAGAGCGTTTGGCTAAGAGCTTTTCGCCTCAACCGAGGCGCGCATTCTACGCTTTCCTCATTTGCTGTCAAGCGTTTATTTTGAAGTTTTTTAAAACTGCCTTCCTAAGAAAGCTAACAACTTCAACGCTTTACTGCTTGCCCCGAAGCGTTCATCGCTGCGAGGAGGCGAATAATACGCGGTTTGAAATCAGAGTCAACACCTTGATCTGAAAAAACTTTCGACCAGCATTTGGCCGCCAACTGGCAACTAATGAAAGCGCAGCGAATCTGTAGAGAAACACCCCCATGGAGCGTAGCGGCCATGAGCGATGCGCAAAGCGAGAAAACCCCGGGCCTGTCCAGCGAAGAAGAGCAGGAAGTCAGCCAGAACCAGCCGCCCCGGGCGGCGGTGCTACACGAGATCATTCGTTACCAGGGCGATCAGGAACTTGAGCGCACACTCGCCGCGCTGTGGTGGTCGGCCTTGGCTGCGGGGTTGTCCATGGGGCTCTCGCTCATGGCCATGGGGCTGTTTTACGCCCGCCTGCCAGAAGGTGACAGTGCCCAGGTCGTTGCCAGCATCGGCTACAGCGCCGGTTTCCTTGCCGTGATCCTGGCGCGCCAGCAACTGTTCACCGAGAACACCCTGACCGCCGTGCTGCCGGTCATGACCTGCCCTACCCTGGCCAACTTCGGTCGGCTGCTTCGCCTATGGGGCGTGGTGCTGCTAGGTAACCTGGCCGGCACCCTGCTAGTGGCCTGGGTGATGCTGGAGCTGCCGATCTTCGACAGCAAGACCGACGTTGCCTTCCTTGAAGTCGGCCGCAAGGTCATGAAGAACGACATCAGCCAGATGTTCGCCAAAGGCATCGTGTCGGGCTGGATGATCGCCACAATGGTGTGGATGATACCGTCAATGGAGCACGCCAAGATCTGGATCATCCTGATGATCACCTACCTGATGGCCCTTGGCGACTTCACTCATATAGTGGTGGGTTCGGTCGAAGTGTCCTACCTGGTCTGGGCCGGCGATGAAACCTGGCGCAGTTTCTGGCTGGAGTTCGCACTGCCGACACTGGCAGGCAACATCATCGGTGGCAGCTTCATCTTTGGCCTGATCAGCCACGCACAGGTGCGCAGTGACAGCGGCAAGCCACCCTCGCGGCTATTGAAAGACCAGCAGCCACCCTCCCCACGCCGAGAGGAAGGCAAAACATGAAACTCAGCGCGCCGTCACTGCACGCTCAGCTGACCGCCCCCGCTCACGCACAGGCTTGGGCTGCCACCAGTTCTGCCCCGCATGGGGTGAGTCAAGGCTGACCCGCTCGCCCATCTGCGGGGTACTCAAGCGTACCTGCGCCTGGTTGGCCAGCGCCAGAATGCGTTCGAACGGTTCCTGCCAGCCGTGAAGCGAGAGGTCGAAGGTGCCGTTGTGGATCGGCAGCATCCAGCGCCCGCGCAAATCCAGGTGGGCCTGCAGGCTCTGCTCTGGCTGCATGTGTACATCGGGCCAGGCAACGTTGTAGGCCCCGGTCTCGATCAGGGTCAGGTCAAACGGCCCGAAACGCTCGCCAATCTGCTTGAACCCGTCGAAGTACCCGGTATCCCCACTGAAGAACACCCGCACGTCCTCGTCGACGATCACCCAGGACGCCCACAAGGTCCGGTTGCTGTCCAGCAACCCGCGCCCGGAAAAATGCTGCGCCGGGGTGGCAACGAAGCGTACGCCCTCAACCTCGCTTTCCTGCCACCAGTCCAGCTGGCGCACCTTTGCCGGTGCAACACCCCAGCGGATCAACAGGTCACCCACCCCCAGCGGCGCCAGAAACACATCGGTACGCGACGCCAGCAGGCGAATCGCCTGTTCATCCAGGTGGTCGAAGTGATCGTGCGACAGCACCACCGCAGCCAGCGGCGGCAACGCCTCCAGCGTCAGGGGCGGCGCATGGAAACGCAGCGGACCGGCCCACTGCACCGGCGAGGCGCGCTCGGCAAACACAGGGTCGGTAATAAAGAAGTGCCCGCGCAGCTTGAGCAATACCGTTGAGTGGCCCAGGCGCCAGAGGCTGTGATCGGGGGCGTCGAGCACCTGCTGACGGGTCATGGGCTGCAGGCTGATCGGCGTGGCCGGGCGCGTCTCGGGTGGTTTACGCAGGAACAGGTACTTCAGCCCGATGCGCAGCTTCTTCAACACGCCATCTTGTGGCAACGACGCCTGGTTGTGAAAACGTCCGTCCTGCTGCGGCGCCGGTTCGCCGGCAGCATTGGCCAAATCAACCATCAGCAACACTCCGAGCAACAGGAAAGCCTTCATGTTACCCCACAGTGATCGAATCAACCGTGAATTGGCTTGTAAGGTCATTTTTCGCCGATGAAACACTGATCAACAATATTCACGCAAGTTATGCGATAAACGGTGCCCCGGCAGAAGATCAATGACCATGATGGACAACCGCAGCGGCAAAGGGCTTTCATTCGTCAAGCGCATCTACCTGCCGCGTGTCATCGGCATGGGCATCGGCCTGCTTAGTGTCCTGGCCGGCATGGCGCCGCTGTCGCCGCCCACCTGGGTATGGCTGCTGATGCTGTTCAACGGCTTGCTCTGGCCGCATGTGGCTTACCTGTGGGCCTCCCGCTCGGTGGCACCTTACCACGCTGAACAACGCAACCTGCTGCTGGACTCGTTGATGGGCGGGTTCTGGACCGCCGCCATGCAGTTCAACCCACTGCCCAGTGTGACCGTGCTGTCGATGATGACCATGAACAACGTGGCTGCGGGCGGCAAGCGCCTGGTCTTCAGGGGTGCGCTTGCTCAGTTTGCCGGCATGCTTACCGCGGTCCTGGTATTTGGCCCCGGCTTGCAACTGAATGCCACGCCCCTGCAAATCTATGCCTGCCTGCCGATGCTGACGCTCTATCCGCTGGCCCTGGGCTGGGTCTGCTACCAGCTGGCGATCAAGCTGGCCGACCACAAGCGCCGGCTAAGCGCCTTGAGCCTCACCGACAGCCTGACCGGCTTGCTCAACCACGGCGCCTGGAAAGACCTGCTGCTGCTGAAGTTCCAGGCCTGCCAGCAGCAACAGGGGCACGCGGTGATTGCCC
Organism: Pseudomonas sp. NPDC089392; assembly: GCF_044749595.1. Taxonomy (NCBI): domain Bacteria; kingdom Pseudomonadati; phylum Pseudomonadota; class Gammaproteobacteria; order Pseudomonadales; family Pseudomonadaceae; genus Pseudomonas; species Pseudomonas sp. NPDC089392. The sequence continues at coordinate 65,759 of NZ_JBIVIF010000036.1, read as the reverse complement.
TGATCGATATCGACCATTTCAAGACCATCAACGATACTTTCGGCCACGTGGTGGGTGACTGCGTGCTGCGCCAACTCAGCGCTGAGCTGCGGCGCAACCTGCGCGACGGCGACCAGGCCGGGCGTTACGGGGGTGACGAGTTCTGCGTAATCCTGCCAGACACCAACGAGGCCCAAGCCTGCCTTGCCATGGAGCGCCTGCGCGAGCAGGTCGCCAGCTACCGCAACCCGCAACTGCCGCACCTGCGCATCAGCCTGAGCATCGGCCTGTCGCCGTTCGAGGCCGGCCTGGAATCCCCCGAGCATTGGCTTGAGCACGCGGACAAGGCGCTGTACACCGCCAAACACGCTGGCCGTGACCAGGTCAATTTTGCCCGCAGCGAAGCTGCCACGCTCAGGCTGGCCTATCCTGATTGAACCTCCTGCCTGACGACTTGACGGGAGGCTGCTTGAAGGAGCCGCTCGCGTATGGCCAGGACCGCCAACCTTCCACCCACCAGCCCCACGCCGCGCTTCCAGGTGCGCCGCCTCATTGCAGGCTTCAGCGCAGTTTTTGGCCTGGCCAGCTTGGTCACCCTGGTCGCCCTGTTCGATATCGCCGCCACACTTGATCAAGAGGAGCGACAGCGCAGTGCCGCTCAGGCTACCCAGGCGCTTGAGCAGAGGCTGCTCGCCTCGCGCCAGTTTCTGTCCAGCTACGCCGTGTGGGATGCCGCCTTCGAGCACCTGGCAGGCCAGGCCGACTGGAAATGGGCCTACGAAGAAAAGAACGTGGGCGAGTCGCTGTACAGCGCCAGTGGCTACGAAGGCGTGTTCGTGCTGGAAAACGCGCGCACCACCTATGCCTTGTTCAAAGGCCAACCCAGCCAGGCAGCCGCCAGCACCTATATAGATGCACCGCTGCAGCCGATCATCGAGCAAGCCCGTGCAGCCGCCATTGCACGCGAACAGATCACCCGGTTCGTCTTGTTCAACGGCTGGCCGGCCGTGGTCAGCGCCGCAGCCGTGCGCCCGGACCGGGATGTCAGCGAAAGCGAGGTGAGCCAGGCACCGGTGATGCTGTTCGTCGACCAGCTCACCGAGGACAAGCTGGCGCGGCTTGGCAGCGGCGCCGGCCTGACCGGCATGCACGTGGAAAAGGACGATGTGGCCGAACACGGCCACCTGCGCATCGCCCTGGGCGACACCGGCTATCACCTGTCCTGGAGCAGCCCGCTACCGGGGCGGCAGTTGCTGCGGGCGGTATTGCCACCGCTGGTGAGCGCCCTGCTGATACTCGGCTTGATCATGCTGTACCTGTTCCGCCATACCTTGCGCAGTTCGCGGGCGATCGACCTCACGCTCGTGCACCTGCAGCAAAGCAACCAAGCCCTGGAAGCCAGCGAGCAGCGTTTCCGTGCGGTAGCCGAGTCGGCGTCCGACTGGATCTGGGAAACCGACCGGCAACAACGCCTGACGTACCTGTCGCAACGCTTTGCCAACGTCACCGGCTACCCAGTGGACGATTGGCTGGGCCACCCACTCAACCAGCTGCTGGCCTGTGATACCACACCGCTCTCGCCCTGGCTGGATACCCTGGCCACTGCCGACCCGCAACAGCTGGCCAACTTGCGCTGCACCTACCGCGACCAGAATGGCCAGAACCGCTACTGCCGGATTTCGGCCCGCGCGATCTGGTACGGTGGCAAGCCCATCGGCTTTCGTGGCACCGCCAGCGACATCACCGACGAAGTCGACGCCCACGCACGCATCCAGCACCTGTCGCTGCACGACCCTTTGACCGGGCTGGCCAACCGCAACAAGCTCGCTCGCCACCTCGAACAGGCGCTGTTGCGTGGCAACGATTCGCCGCCGCTGACCCTGCTGCTGCTGGACCTGGACAACTTCAAGCCAATCAACGACACCCTTGGCCATGCCGCCGGTGACGCCGTGCTGCAGGAAGTGGCGACGCGCCTGCGTGACACCACACGCGAGGGTGACCTGGTCGCGCGCCTGGGTGGCGACGAGTTCATCCTGGTGCTCTGCGGCATGGACAACCGCAGCGAGATCGACCGTTTTTGTGCGCGGCTGATCAGCCTGCTGCAGCAACCCATCGTCCTCGACAGCCAACCCCTGCACGTTGGCGCCAGCATCGGCGTCGCCCAGACCCGTACCCAGGGCTTTGATGCCGGCGAACTGATCCGTTGCGCCGACATTGCGCTGTACCAGGCCAAAGCCGATGGCAAGAACACCTGGCGTTATTTCGCCGCCGAAATGAACCAGCAGATCCAGTACCGTCGCCAGTTGGAGAACGACTTGCGCCGCGCCCTGCGCAACCAGGAGTTCGAACTGCACTACCAGCCGCGCTACCGCCTCAACGACCTGCGCATTGTCGCGGTCGAGGCCCTGCTGCGCTGGCAGCATCCGCAGGAAGGGTTGCTGGGGCCGGACACCTTCATCCCCTTGGCCGAACAAAGCGATATCATTGTCGCGCTGGGCCGCTGGGTGCTGCGCGAAGCCTGCCGCACCGCCCATGACTGGCCAGCCGACGTAGTGGTTTCGGTGAACCTGTCGCCAGCGCAGTTCCTGCGCAGCGACGTGGTCGCCGACGTGCGTGAGATCCTGCTGGACACCGCCTTCCCGGCCCAGCGCCTGGAACTGGAAATCACCGAGAACGTGATGCTCAATGACATCGAAGGCGCGCTGGGCACCATGCAGTCGCTCAAGGAGTTGGGCGTGCGCCTGAACATGGACGACTTTGGCACCGGCTATTCGTCACTGGGCTATCTGCGCACCTACCCGTTCGATAGCATCAAGATCGACAAGCGTTTCATCAGTGGCCTTAACAACACCGGTGGCAGCGACCGCGCCGTGGTCCAGGCCATCATCAATCTGGGCGAGGCGATGGGGCTGACGGTAACGGCCGAAGGGGTGGAAAGCGAGCAGCAGCTCAGGCTGCTGGAAAAGGACCGCTGCCACGAAGTGCAGGGCTATTACCTGAGCCGGCCGCTGGAAAGTGCGGGGGTGGCGGCGTTGTTGCAGCAGGCTTCAGAACGCTCGGCCCCTTACTTGTAGCCTTGCACAATGCTGAAAGCTGGCGCGGCCCCTGTAGGAGCGGGTTCACCCGCGAAGAACCCAACTCGGTATATGGCACCGGCTTTGCCGGTGTTCGCGGGTAAACCCGCTCCTACAGGGGTTGCATGAGGTTCTGCAGTTTCAGCAAGGCTGCTGCAGGCTGCGTTCGGCCACGATCTCTGGCAGGTCGCGCCGGCGCAGGTAGGCACGCAGCGGCTCACCAATGTTCAAGCGGTCATCCACATGCTGCTCCAGCAACAGCGCCAGCCGTTCTCGGCACAGGGCCATGCGCTGCCCTTGCTCGGGGCGCCACACAAACTCGCTGCAGGGTGTAATGCTGGCGTCAGCCACATCCATGCCGAACGAGTCCTCGGAAAAACGCACAATATGAACGCCTCGTTTGCCGTGAAAACCGACAAAGCCCTTGAGCTGGTCGGCGGCGTTGCAGATATCCTGGGAAGTGATGGCCATGACGTAACCTCGCAATGAAATCGGAAGATACGCACGCCGGGCGGGGGAAGGGTTGCCTCTGCCGGGCAACTCGCAAGGGGCAGCCTAACGCAAGTGGCCGGCCATGCGCCATGGCTTGGCTCAATCACTGGCCGCTGCATCGACCTGGGTGTGCAGCACCTCCCCCAACCACTGCATGAATGCCTGTACCCGACGCGGCACATGCCGTTGCCGGGCATAAAGCAGCGACACCGGCATGGCCGGCGCCTGCCACGCCTCCAGCACCGAGACCAGCTCCCCCCGTTGCAGGTGCTCAGCCACACCCACCGCCGGCACCTGGATCAGCCCCAGCCCGGCCAGGCAGGCCGCCGAATAGGCCTCGGCGTTGTTGACCGTGACCACACCGGCCATGGCCTGGTACTGCAACTCACCGCCTTGCAGGTATTCGAAACCGGCACTGCGCGCGCCCAGGGTGCGCACGTAATGCACCAACTGGTGCTCGGCAAGGTCCTGCAGTGTGTGCGGTACGCCGTAGCGGGCCAGGTAGGCAGGGCTGGCGCAGTTGCGCATGCTCAGTTGCCCCACCGGCCGCGCCACAACGTCCAGGTCATGCAAGGCGCCAATGCGCATCACGCAGTCGAAGCCTTCGCGCAGCAGGTCGACTTGGCGGTCGGTGCAACTGAGCTCCACTTGCAGGCGCGGAAAACGCTGCAGGAACTGCGGTAGTGCCGGGATGATGACCCGGCGCGCCATCATGGTCGGCAGGTCGATGCGCAGGCGCCCGGCCAGCTCGGCATCGTCGGCGCTGAACAGGCTCTCGATCTCGTCCATGCCCGACAACAGGTCCTTGCTACGCTCGTACAGCAAGGCGCCATCCTGGGTGGCCTGCACCCGACGGGTGGTGCGGTTGAACAATTGCGTGCCCAGCATGCGCTCCAGCGCCTTCACCTGCTCCGACACGGTCGAGCGTGGCAGCCCCAGGCTCTCGGCGGCCAGGGTGAAACTGCTGACCTCACTGACTCGCACAAAGGTGCGCAACAATTCCAGCTTGTTCACTCGGGCCTCGACTGTCCGGTTTTAGCGAACAGTATTTCCATATTTGCAGGCTTTAACAGCACCACACCGACCAATAACCTGTCCTCATCCACTCACCCTGAGGTTTTCACCATGACCCGCAAGATTGCCCTGATCACTGGCGCCAGCCGCGGCCTCGGTCGCAACGCTGCCGAACACCTGGCCGCACGCGGTATTGATGTCATCGGTACCTACCATAGCAAGGCGGAAGAAGCGCAGGCCGTGGCGGCCGGGCTGGAGCAGGCAGGGGGCAAGGCGGCCATGCTGCAACTGGACGTCAGCGACAGCGCCAGTTTTGCCGGTTTCGCCGAGCGCCTGGGCGCAACCCTGCAACAGCACTTTGGCCGCGAGCGTTTCGACTTCCTGGTGAACAATGCCGGGATCGGGCTGAACGTGCCGTATGTCGAAACCAGCGAAGCGCAGTTCGACCAGTTGCTGAACATCCAGCTGAAAGGGCCATTCTTCCTTACCCAGCGCCTACTGCCGCTGTTGGTCGACAATGGCCGCATCGTCAACATTTCCACCGGCCTGGCGCGCTTTGCGCTGCCGGGGTATGCCGCCTATGCCGCGATGAAGGGCGCGATGGAGGTGCTGACCCGCTACCAGGCCAAGGAACTGGGGGCGCGTGGCATTCGCGTGAACATTCTGGCGCCGGGGGCGATCGAGACTGACTTTGGCGGCGGCGTGGTGCGGGATAACCAGCAGGTGAACGATTACATTGCCGGTAATACGGCGCTGGGCCGGGTGGGTTTGCCGGATGATATCGGTGCGGCGATTGCGCTGTTGCTGGAAGACGGCAATGGCTGGATTACCGGGCAACGGCTGGAGGTTTCGGGCGGGATGTTCCTCTGAGTTCGAGAAGTTGGGGCCGCAAAGCGGCCCCCGACATCACTGCTCATGAACTTGCACACTCGCAGTCATCCCGGCGCTAAGGGTCACTCCTTCCGGCACCTGGTCCAGGCGAATCCTCACCGGTATACGCTGGGCCAGGCGCACCCAGTTGAAGGTGGGTTCCACCTCCGGCAGCAATTGGCTGTCCGGGTTGCTGTTGCGGTCGGTGATGCCGCGGCTGATGCTCTCCACATGCCCTTGCATCGGCTCGCCCGCGCCCATCAGCCAGACTTTCACGGTATCCCCCACGCGAATGCGCGGCAGCTTGGTTTCCTCGAAGTAGGCCTGGATATAAAAGGTTGCATCATCCACCAGGGCCATGACCGATTCCCCGGTATTCACATAGTTGCCTTCGGCCAGGCGCAAGTTGGTGATGTGCCCGCTGCGCGGTGCCCGTACTTCACTGCGCGCCAGGTTGATCTTGGCAACCTGCAACTGCGCCTCGGCTTCATGCAGCTCGCCACGGGCGATGGCCGCATTGATCTGAGCGTTTTCACGCAACTCGGCACTGATCGCCTCCGGCCCCAAGGCAGTGCGCCGGGCAGCCTCACGCTCACGCAGGCGCAGTTGCTGGGCCCGGGTCTCGGTCACCGCACTGGCCTGTTCAAAGGCCGCCTGGAAGCGTTCGCGGTCGATGCTCATCAACAGGTCGCCGGCCTTGACCTGCTGGTTGTCACGGGCCTTCAGTTCGCGCACCCAGCCAGACACATCAGGGGCGATCACCACTACATCGGCGCGCACACGGGCGTCACGGGTCCAGGGCGTGAGCATGTAGTACTGCCACAGCTGGTAGCCGGCGAACACGGCAAGGGCTACCACACACAGGGTCACCAAGGTACGTACGGCGGCACGCATCGAAACACTCCTTCATAAAGTCCCTAGCAATCGCACCACCAGGAACAACACACAAACGAACAGCGCTGCGTCGAACAGCGCTTCATGCCAGATCCAGCGCCCCAATGGCGTGGCCTGCACCACCAGGCGCAGCAGGCCGGTGAGCAGCAGCGCCAGCAGCACATAAATTAGAAACGGGCTGAGCAGCACGCCACCCACTTCCCACTCACGCAACCCCATGGGTTTCCTCCTGCCAGCGGCACCACTTGCCCCAGCTTTTCTGCAATTGCAGCACCGCACCTTCGGCCAACCGCAGCGGGTCGCTCGCAGGCTGCCTGTGCAAAGCGCTGATGAACTGCTCGCTGGCAGCATCCAGACGCTGACCGCGGCCTGGCGCCGGCCCTTTGGCCAGTACCGTCTCCACCTGTTGCAGGTAGTCGCGCTCGGCCCGCCCCAAGGGGGCCTGGGCAACCGCCAGGCACATGCGCAGGTGCACCAGTTCATCGCCGATATCCAGCCCGTGCAGGCCGTCATCCCAGCGTTTGCGCTCGCTTTCCGGCAGCTCGCCGGCATGCCGCGCCAGTTGCATCAGGCGGTCGGCCATACGCCCGCCAAACCAAGTGTCCGCTCCGCGCAGGTCGCGCCGGGTCAGCCGTACCAGGTCGCCCTGGGTGGCTGCACGCAGGCGCCGGCCCAGCCAGGCCGGGTGGCGGAATACCAATAAACGAAAGGCCATCACCGCCGCCGACACCCCCACCAGCATCGCCAGGGCACTGTTGAGCATGGTCGCCACCCCAAACTGCATGGCGTTGAGCGGCGACACCAGCACAATGAAGTGCAGGCAATAGGAAGTGGCCGTGGCCCCGGTACGAGGGTGGGCCATGCCCAGGGCGCCGAGAAACAGCGGCACGCCCATGCCCAGGCAAAGCATGGCAAAGCTGCTCCATTGCGGCAGCAGGATCTGCCCGACCAGAAACGCCGCAGGTATCGCCAGAAAGATCCCGCGCAGGAAGCTCAGGCCGATCTGCGCGCCGTTCTCACGGCTGGCGAACAGGCTGCAGACCACGCAGGTCAGCACCAGGCCGCCCGGTGCCGAAGGCCAGGCCGTAGCCAGCCAGAAGCCACTCATTACCAGAAAAGCCAGGGCGCTGCGTGAACCGAACAGCAACGCCAGCGACCAGTCGCGATGGGCAGCCAGGCCCTGGGACACATCCTTCGGCGCCCTGCCCGCCTCCACATCCTCCAGCGCCTGGCCGGCGGCCATGGCGTAATCCAGCAGCAGGGCCATGCGCGCCAGGCAGAAGTGCTCCGCCGAACTGATCTGTTCGTCATGGGCGGCATCCCAGATACGTTGGCGCAGCAACAACAGGCTGGGCTGGTCGGGTTTGCCCAGCAGTGCACGCACCTCTTGCAGCCAGGGCGCCAGGTGCGCGGCCTCCCGCTCATCCAGTTGCCGCCACTGCCGGCGCACCGAGCGGGAGATACGCAGCAGCACCATCAGTTTCTGGCTCAGGCCACGGATGGCACGGGCCCGCTGGCGCCCGCGGTTGCCTTCGAACCAGGCATGTTCGCGCTGGCTGTCGATGGCAACGATACGGCCCAGGCTCTCAAGCAAGCCTTTGCGCGCCTCGTCCTCGCCGCCGAGCATGGCACTGGCAGCCTGCAGGCCATTCTGCCAGGCCTGCCGGGCCTGCCCGCCCAGTTGCTGTTCCACCCGCATGGGCCAGAGCAAGGCACTGCTGGCAGTGGCACAGAAGATACCCAGGCAGATTTCGGTGCAACGCGCTACGGCCTGGTCGAACACCTGCAGCGGGTGGTCGATGGCCGGCAAAGCGATGATCGCCGCGGTGTAGCCAGCCAGCACGAAGGCATAAGCCCAGGCGCTGCGCAGCTGGGTGGAGGCCGCGGTGCACAGGGCCAGCCACAGCGCCAGGGCAAGCAGGAACAGGCCGGGGGTTTGCGCGAACAGGCTGATGAACAGCACCGACATGACCGTGCCGACCAAGGTGCCGGCCAGCCGCGCCAGGCCTTTTTGCACCACCATGCCCGACAGCGGCTGGGCGACGATGAAAGCAGTCATCAACGCCCATGACGGCTGCTCCAGGCCCCAGCGCATCGCCAGCCACAGCGCCAGGCCGCCACCGAACAGGGTCTTGATGGCGAATTTGAGGGCGAGACTGCTGGGGGCGAACAGGGCCTGGAGGGTGATGGGCACGAGGCGGACCTTGCGGGGGATGGTCTTACTGAAAAGATAGACAATGGTGGGCAGGATAAAGCGGAAACGATTAATTAGCTAGCTAATCATCTTTGTTGGATTGCGGGTTTTCCTGTGCTGGCCTCTTCGCGGGTGAACCCGCTCCTACAACGGACCGTGCACAGCTCGCCCCTGTAGGAGCGGGGTTACCCGCGAAGAGGCCAGCACAGGCTGTACACAAATCCCAGGCAAAAAAATAGGCGACCGAAGTCGCCCAAAATGCCTTGCGTGCTCGTGTACCCGGAAGATCAGCGCGGTTTGCGCTTGTTCGAGTCCTTCCAGATGAAAATGCCCAGACCGGCAAAGAAGGCGACCATCAACCCGACCGTTACCACACCGGCGATAACCACGTTGTCGAAGAACATGTTGGCCTCCCCATTCGTTTGCCGTTGTCCGATGGGTGCACGTTAACCAATGTGGGGGCAGGGAAAATTGATCGGGATCAATGGTGCCCGGGGCCGGGCACGCGAGGCGGGTGCAGGGTTGACCTGCGTCAAGTTTCAGCGCTTCTTCGGCTTGCTCTTGGGCTTCTTTTTCTTGCTGGTGTTCAACGGCAGTGCCTGCTCGAATGCGTTGCGCATTTCGTTCAGGCGCTTTTCCTTGAGGTCGTGGACGCGTTTGGCACGTTCGGCATCGAAATCGATGAGGTTGTCTTGGCTCATGGGTGGGCTCGACGATCAACTGAGACTTGCATGATGAAGCCAGGCGCAGGCGCTGACCAGCCCCGCGTCAGACTTCGATGTCTACCAGCAGCCCCTGACGCACAGGTTCGTCCATCAGTGGCGCCACCGGCACGGTATTGTCGGCGTTGACTTCATCGCCAGGCTCGGCGCTGTAACGCTGCGCCCCACTCTGCTGACGGCGTTGCTGCTGGCGGCGCTGCTCTTCGCGCAGCAGCAACGCCTGCTCCTGCGGGTCGCGCTGCTGCTTGAGGTCGATGGCACTTTCGCTGGACGCAGGCTGCGCCGGCACCACCGGCTTGATATCGGGGGTTGGCTTGACCGGGTCCTGTTGCGAGGTCACCGGGGCGGCACTGAGCGGAATGATCGGCGGCAGCATGGATATTCTCCTATGCCCCCTGTATCGGCAGGCGTGGTCTTACCTTGATGGCATGGGCAACAGTTATTCAGCTTCGTCGTCAGCGTCGTCGTCACTTGGCGGGCTGGCTTCGCTCCAGGGCCGCTTGTAAACCTGCTGCCAGACCGCGTCCATGTGCTCGCGCAGCACCTGTGGGGCGGTTTTGAGCGAAGCACTGTCGTCGCGCTCACCGCCGATCGGCTCTTCGCCCGCCGGGGTGATCAGCGACTGGCCGGTGATGGTGTAGCTGGCCTGCCCTTCGCGCATCTCGATGGTTATGTCGTGCGGGTCGATTCCGCCGCCACAGAAGGCATGGCTGGCCACCGTCACCTCGGCGACTCCGTCCTTGTTCAGGTCGCTGACATCACTGACGTCATTGTAGAAGTCCACGTCCAGGTCCAGGCCCGGGCAGGTGGTTTCCTGCTCGATCTGCCAACGCGCCTTGAACGCGTCACTTTCGGCGGTACGCCCGTACAACGTGGCCTTGAGTACCACCTTGTCCACTTCCTGCTCGCTTTCCGGGTCGCTGGCCTGGCCATCGCTGCGGCTCAAGACCAACAGGCCTTCGCCGTCGCGGTCACGAAAGTGCACGCTCTTGATCGGCGTCTGCACGCCCAGTACCTCAAGCTGCTCCATCGGGATGGGGGGCAATGTCTCGAAGTTTTTCTGCTCGCAGGCGGCCAGCAGCAACAGGCTGCCCACGGCCATGGAAGCGCTGATCCAGCGGTGCTTGGCAGACATGTTGATCCGGGGCCCTCGTCGGCGGCGCAGTACAGGGCGATGAAACGACTAGACTGTGCCTTTTGATACCTTTCGGTGCGCTCGGCACTTTGGTCTGGTCGGCCGATCCGTTAACATAACCGGCTTTTTCATCGCGGGAGTTCAGGCAGTATGGCGCAGCAGTATCAACCGGGGCAACGCTGGATCAGTGACAGTGAAGCCGAGCTCGGCCTGGGTACCATCCTGGCGCAGGATGGCCGCCTGTTGACCGTGCTTTACCCGGCCACTGGCGACACCCGCCAGTATTCCCTGCGCAATGCGCCGCTGACCCGCGTGCGCTTCTCGCCAGGTGACCAGATCACCCACTTCGAAGGCTGGAAGCTGACGGTGCGCGAGGTCGAGGACATCGACGGGCTGATGGTCTACCACGGCCTGGATGGGCAAAACCAGCCGCGCACCTTGCCAGAAACCCAGCTGTCGAACTTCATCCAGTTCCGCCTGGCCAGCGACCGCCTGTTCGCCGGGCAGATCGACCCGCTGTCGTGGTTCAGCCTGCGCTACAACACCTTACAGCACACCAGCAAGCAGGTGCAGTCGGCGCTTTGGGGCCTGGGTGGCTGCCGCGCGCAACCGATCGCCCACCAGCTGCACATCGCCCGCGAAGTCGCCGACCGCAGCGCCCCGCGCGTACTGCTGGCCGACGAAGTGGGCCTGGGCAAGACCATCGAGGCCGGCCTGGTCATCCACCGCCAGCTGCTGTCGGGCCGCGCCAGCCGCGTGCTGATCCTGGTACCGGAAAACCTCCAGCACCAGTGGCTGGTGGAGATGCGCCGGCGCTTCAACCTGCAGGTAGCCCTGTTCGACGCCGAGCGCTTCATCGAAAGCGACGCCAGCAACCCGTTTGAGGATGCCCAGCTGGCCCTGGTCGCCCTGGAATGGCTGGTCGACGACGAAAAGGCCCAGGACGCGCTGTTTGCCGCAGGCTGGGACCTGATGGTGGTCGACGAGGCCCACCACCTGGTCTGGCACGAAGACCAGGTCAGCACCGAGTACGGCCTGGTCGAGCAACTGGCCCAGGTGATCCCGGGCGTGCTGCTGCTTACCGCCACCCCCGAGCAACTCGGCCAGGACAGCCACTTCGCCCGCTTGCGCCTGCTCGACCCTAACCGTTTCCACGACCTGGCCGCCTTCCGCGCCGAAAGCGAGCACTATCGCCCGGTGGCCGAAGCCGTACAGGAACTGCTCGACGAAGGCCGCCTGTCGCCCAAGGCCCACACCACCATCCAGGGCTTCCTGGGTGCCGAAGGCGAAGCCCTGCTGGCTGCGGTCAGCGACGGCGACACCCAGGCCAGCGCACGCCTGATCCGCGAGTTGCTAGACCGCCACGGCACCGGCCGCGTGCTGTTCCGTAACACCCGCGCGGCAGTCCAGGGCTTCCCTGAGCGTCAGCTGCACCCCTACCCAGTGGCCATGCCCGAGCAATATCGCGACCTGCCGCCTGGCGAAAAGGCCGAGCTGTACCCGGAAGTTGCCTTCCAGGCGCAAGGTGATGTTGCCGACGACGAGCGCTGGTGGCGTTTCGACCCACGGGTCGACTGGCTGATCGACACCCTGAAAATGCTCAAGCGCACCAAGGTGCTGGTGATCTGTGCGCATGCCGAAACGGCCATGGACCTGGAAGACGCCCTGCGCGTGCGCTCCGGCATCCCGGCCTCGGTGTTCCACGAAGGCATGAGCATTCTTGAGCGTGACCGCGCCGCCGCCTATTTCGCCGATGAAGAATTCGGCGCCCAGGTGCTGATCTGCTCCGAAATCGGCAGCGAAGGCCGCAACTTCCAGTTCTCGCACCACCTGGTGATGTTCGACCTGCCGGCCCACCCGGACCTGCTCGAACAGCGCATTGGCCGCCTCGACCGTATCGGCCAGAAGCACACCATCCAGCTGCATGTCCCGTATTTGCAGGACAGCCCGCAGGAGCGCCTGTTCCAGTGGTACCACGAAGGCCTCAACGCCTTCCTGAATACCTGCCCGACCGGCAACGCCCTGCAGCACCAGTTTGGCCCGCGCCTGCTGCCACTGCTGGAAAGTGGCGAAAGCAAGGCCTGGGATGCCCTGGTGGCCGACGCCCGCAGCGAACGCGAACGCCTGGAAGCTGAACTGCACACTGGCCGCGACCGCCTGCTGGAGCTCAATTCCGGCGGTGCCGGTGAAGGCGAGGCGCTGGTCGAGGCCATTCTCGAACAGGACGACCAGTTCGCCCTGCCGATCTACATGGAAACCCTGTTCGACGCCTTCGGCATCGACAGCGAAGACCATTCCGAGAACGCCCTGATCCTCAAGCCAAGCGAGAAGATGCTCGACGCCAGCTTCCCGCTGGGTGACGACGAAGGCGTGACCATCACCTACGACCGTGGCCAGGCGCTGTCGCGCGAGGACATGCAGTTCCTCACCTGGGAACACCCGATGGTGCAAGGCGGCATGGACCTGGTGCTATCCGGCTCGATGGGCAACACCGCCGTGGCGCTGATCAAGAACAAGGCGCTCAAGCCGGGCACCGTGCTGCTCGAACTGCTGTTCGTCAGCGAGGTGGTGGCACCGCGCAGCCTGCAACTGGGCCGCTACCTGCCACCGGCGACCCTGCGCTGCCTGCTCGACGCCAACGGTAACGATCTGGCTTCCCGCGTGGCCTTCGAAACCCTCAACGACCAGCTCGAAAGCGTGCCGCGCGCCAGTGCCAACAAATTCGTCCAGGCCCAGCGTGACGTGCTGGCCAAGCGCATCAGTGGCGGCGAGACAAAGGTGATGCCAGCCCACGTCGAGCGCGTGGCCGAGGCCCAGCGCCGCCTCACGGCGGAAGCCGATGAAGAACTGGCCCGCCTGATCGCGCTGCAAGCGGTCAACCCAAGCGTGCGTGACAGCGAGATCGACGCCCTGCGCAAGCAGCGTGAAGATGGCTTGGCAATGCTGGAAAAGGCCGCCCTGCGCCTTGAAGCCATTCGCGTGCTGGTGGCTGGTTAACCCCGGCTAACGCGATCCCCTGTAGGAGCGGCCTTGTGTCGCGATGGGCTGCGCAGCAGCCCCTTGATCTGTGCATCAGTGCAAAAGGCTGGGGCTGCTGCGCAGCCCATCGCGACACAAGGCCGCTCCTACAGGGATCGCACAAAGGCCAAGCTCTTTATTCCTGACTGCGATTAGGTTGATAACCAAATCGTAGAAATCAATGTGCCATTAGTCAGGAAGGCTTAAACACCTCTTCCTATACTGCCTCTGGACAGTCTGCACAGGGTTGTTGCGCAGACGAGTGAAAACTCGATCAAGAGGCATTCAATGGAATGGCTGGGACTGCAACTGTTCACCGACCTTCCGGCAACCGGGCGCATCGTCATCGATTGCCGGCATGAACCGTTCCTGGTTCTGCTCGCCTACATCGTCGCCACTGCGGCCTGCTTCGCCACCCTGGACATGGCCGAGCGCCAGTCACACAGCGAAGACCCTACCGCCCACCGGCAATGGAACATGCTCGGTGCCTGCTGCCTGGCAGGTGGCATCTGGGCGATGCACTTCATCAGCATGCTGGCCTTCCAGGCCCCCGTGGAAGTGCACTACGACATTTCCCTTACCGTACTTTCGCTGCTGATCGCCCTGATCGTCGCCTGGCTGACCATGCATAGCCTCGACCGCAGCCAGATGCGCGCGCATTACTTCCTGCAGAGTGCCGTGCTGATCGGCGTGGGCATCATCCTCATGCACTTCGTCGGCATGGCCGCGCTGGAAACCGGCGCCCACCAGTACTACCGGACCGACCTGCTGCTGGCCTCTGGTGCCATTGCCCTGCTTACCAGCCTGGCCGCGCTGTGCCTGGCCCGCTACTTCCGCAATGGCAGCGGCACCCTGCACCAGGCCATGAAGTACGGCGCCAGCCTGCTGATGGCCGGCGGCATTGTCGCCACCCACTTCACGGCGATGTCGGCCATGACCCTGGTCATTCCAGCCGATACGGCATTGCGCCTGCCCTCCGGTGATAACAGCCTGCAGCTTGGGCTGGGCATCGGCTTCATCACCCTGCTGATCAGCGGTGCCAGCATCAGTGCCGCGCTGGCCGACAAAAAGCTGCAAAGCAAGGAGCACGACCTGCGCCGGATCAGCGTGCTGCTCAGCCAGCTGGACCAGGCCCGCGCATCGCTGCAGCAGGCCGCGCACTACGATGCCCTGACCAACCTGGTCAATCGCCGCGGCTTCAATCAGGTGTTCGCCGAGCGCCTGTTTGAACACCAGGCCACGGCCAGCCGTCTGGCGGTGATGTTCCTCGACATCGACCACTTCAAGCGCATCAACGACAGCCTTGGCCACGACGCCGGCGACCAGCTGCTAAAGGTGATCGCCAACCACATCAAGGCCGCCACGCGTAGCCATGACCTGGTCGCACGCTTTGGCGGCGATGAATTCTGCGTGGTCACCAGCCTCAACAGCCGTGACGAAGCCCGCCACCTGGCGCAGCGCATCATGCAACGGATGAAAGAGCCCATCGATCTAGGCGGCCGGCGCATGGTCATGACCACCAGCATCGGCATCAGCATCTTCCCCGAAGACGGCAACACTGCCGAAGAGCTGCTCAAGCATGCCGACCTGGCCCTGTACCAGTCCAAGGACAGCGGGCGCAACAGCCTGAACTTCTTCAACGACACCCTGAAAAACCGCGCCTCCCTGGCTTTGCAGCTGGAAGAAGAACTGCGCCTGGCCCTGCTTGAAGAGCGTGGGCTGTGCGTGCATTACCAGCCAATCTTCAACCTGAGTACCGGGCAAGTGGGAAAGGTGGAGGCCCTGGTCCGCTGGCAGCACCCGCAGCACGGCCTGCTCGGGCCCGAGCGTTTTGTCGCTATTGCCGAAGCCAACGGCCTGATTATCGACCTCGACCTGTGGGTATTGCGCCGTGCCTGTGCCGACCTGGCCCACCTGCTGCGCCATGGCTATGGCGACCTCAAGGTCACGGTGAATTGTTCGGCCGTCACCCTCAGCCATGATGAGCTACCCAACGAGGTAGAAAAGGCGTTGTCCCACGCCGGCCTTGCCCCCCGACAGTTGGAGCTGGAGGTAACCGAAAACGCCTTGATGGGCGATATCCAGCGCACGGTCAACCTGCTCAAGCGCGTTCGTGCCTTGGGCGTGGCCTTGTCAATCGATGACTTCGGCACTGGGTATTCGTCACTGGCCTACCTCAAGCGCCTACCCCTGGACGTGCTGAAGATTGACCGCACCTTCCTGCTGGAGGTGCCGGGCAGCCTGAAGGACCGCGAAATCGTCCAGGCGATCATCGCCATGGCCCATACCCTGCACCTGCAGGTGGTCAGCGAAGGCGTGGAAACCGCCGAACAATTTGAGTTCCTCGAAACCCACGGCTGCGACTACCTGCAGGGTTACCTGCTGGGCGGCCCGGTGCCACTGGCCGAGTTGCGGCCGCTGCTGGAGCGGCTGCAGCGCCAGAACGGCGTAATCAGCCCTTGCGGCGGTAAAGTTCCACCAGGGTCGCCGGATCTTTTTGCAGGTACCCCTGGCTACCGTGCAGGCGCATCAATTGCGCGGCGAGGCCACTGAGCGGCGTCGCCGAGCCCTGCTCGCGGGAGAATTTGACGGCGCCATCAAGGTCCTTGAGCAGCGTGCGTACGTGCCACTTGATGGGTTCGAAACGGCTCTCGGCCATTTGCGGCGCGAGAATCTGCAGCGGTTTTGAATCAGCAAAACCGCCGGCCAGCGCTTCGGCAATCAGCGTCGCGTCCACCCCGGACTGTTCGGCCAGCGCCACCACTTCGGCGATCACCAGGGCATTGCAAGCCACGATCATCTGGTTGCAGGCCTTGGTCACCTGGCCGGCCCCTACAGCCCCCATGTGCGTCACACGCTGGCCTAGCACCTGCAGCACCGGGCGTGCGCGTTGCAAGTCGGTTGCCTCGCCGCCGACCATGATCGCCAGCGTGCCCGCTTCAGCACCGGGCGTGCCACCAGACACCGGCGCATCCAGCCAGGCCATGCCGCACAGTGCTGCCAGTTCGGCGGCCATTTCACGGGTGGCGGTGGGTTCCAGGCTGGAGAAGTCGATCAACAACTGGCCACTGCGCCCGCCCCGGGCAATGCCGTGCTCGCCAAACACCACCTCACGCACCACCGCCGTGTCAGCCAGGCACAACAGCACCATGTCGCTGTCGCGGCACAGTTCGGCAGGGCTGCTGGCCAGGCGCGCACCGGCTGCGACCAGGGCGGCGCACTTGTCCGGGCTGCGGTTCCATACGGTCAACGGGTAACCCGCTGCCAACAGGCGCCGGCACATGGGCAGGCCCATCAGGCCGATGCCGGCGAATCCAAGCGAAGGTAGTGCAGTGCTCATTGATGACTCCTGACTAATTCGAACATTACCCAGGCGACGCGGGCCCCTGTAGGAGCGGCCTTGTGTCGCGATGGGGTGCGCAGCAGCCCCAATTTCTGCATCAATGCAAAAAATGGGGGGCTGCTGCGCAGCCCATCGCGACACAAGGCCGCTCCTACAAGGTTGCGCGTCGCCTGGCAGGACTGTGGACACATTACGCATCCCGTAAACTGTTACCGCCACGCCGAATTGTTACTTACCTCTACCCGACTTGAACGCCTTCAAGCACCAAAACGGGGCTGCTGCGCATTTTTGCGCACCAAAAACGCTCACGCATCGACAGGGCGCTTGGCCTGGATCACGATGAACGGAGAAACCACTACCGCCCAGATCTCTGGATCGCGGCTTTGCAGGTCCAAGGCCTGGTCGGCCGTCACCGGCCCGACAGTGCCATCACTACGCCACTTGGCGAAGATCTCGCTGCGATTCTCGGCCATTGCCTCGGCTACGGTGATCAGGTCCAGGCTGGGGTCGACCCAAATCAGGTCACCCTTGGCCCAGAAACGCTCCAACGCTTTCCACTCGATGATTGCCGTCTCGCCAAGCAATTTGGCATAGAGGGTGCTTGTTTGATCAGTCATGGGTGGTACCCGCAGAAATCGGCCAATAAAAAAGGCCGGTATTTTTGCAGAAAAACCCGGTTTCAAATATGTAATTTGGTCGATTGACCCCGAACTTGTGGGGCGGGGTCGCAGATACAGGCAGTTTGATGGCGCCTTTCTGTATTTTTGTGTCGACCATGCGACAACCCAGGAAGCAGGCACTTTTCGACCGCTTTTCAAGCGCTCGAACAGCGCTCTACACTGTACCGGTACAGTTCCGGGACATGTTCCGGGGGAAGGTGGGCTTGCGCGTTGGCATGGCCACGCCGCAAATCCCGCCCGGTCTGTAGCCCTGGCCGCCAGGACTATAAGAATTACAACAGAATGAGTGGAGCACTATGATCAAGATTTCCAAGCTGTTCGCCGCAATGGTACTGGCCGGGGTAGCCAGCCATTCGTTTGCCGCCGATACCATCAAGATCGGGATCGCGGGCCCTAAAACCGGCCCTGTGACCCAGTACGGCGACATGCAGTTCATCGGCGCCAAGCAAGCCATCAAGGATATCAACGCCAAGGGCGGCGTCGATGGCAAGATGCTCGAAGCCAAGGAATACGACGACGCCTGCGACCCTAAACAGGCCGTGGCAGTCGCCAACAAAGTGGTCAACGACGGCGTCAAGTTCGTCATCGGCCACCTGTGCTCCAGCTCCACCCAGCCAGCGTCCGACATCTACGAAGACGAAGGCGTGATCATGATCACCCCGGCCGCCACCTCGCCGGAAATCACCGCCCGTGGCTACAAGCTGATCTTCCGCACCATCGGCCTGGACAGCGCCCAGGGCCCGGCTGCCGGCAACTACATTGCCGACCACGTCAAGCCAAAAGTGGTTGCGGTACTGCACGACAAGCAGCAGTACGGTGAAGGCATCGCCACCGCAGTCAAGCAAACCCTTGAGAAGAAAGGCACCAAGGTTGCTGTCTTCGAAGGCCTGAACGCCGGTGACAAGGACTTCTCCTCGATCATCCAGAAGCTCAAGCAGAACAACGTCGACTTCGTCTACTACGGCGGCTACCACCCAGAGCTGGGCCTGATTCTGCGCCAGGCTCAGGAAAAGGGCCTGAAAGCCAAGTTCATGGGCCCGGAAGGTGTGGGCAACGACTCCATCTCGCAGATCGCCCAGAACGCCTCCGAAGGCCTGCTGGTGACCCTGCCGAAGTCGTTCGACGCAGATCCTGAGAACAAGGCCATTGTCGACGCCATCAAGGCTGACGGCAAAGACCCAAGCGGCCCGTTCGTGTTCCCGGCCTACTCGGCAGTCGAACTGATCGCCAAAGGTATCGAAGCGGCCAAGTCCGAAGACACCGACAAGGTGGCAGCCGCCATCCACGCCGGCTCCTTCAAGACCCCGACCGGCACCCTGTCGTACGACGAGAAGGGCGACCTGAAAGACTTCAAATTCGTGGTCTACGAATGGCACTTCGGCAAGCCGAAGACCGAAGTTTCCCCTCAGTAACTGCGTGACTAATAGCTGACCGAAGAAGCCCACTGTGCGAGCAGTGGGCTTTGTTTTACGAGGTTCATGGGCCTGATCCCCGCGATCCGGGGGCGGGCCCACCTGAAAATCTTAAAACCGTCACCCGCGGTTTCCTGGCCTTACCCCCGCCAGCGAAATGCAAATCAGGTTTTTAGGAGCGCTGTAATGCCTGAGATCTACCATTTCTTCCAACAACTGGTTAATGGATTGACCATCGGCAGCACCTATGCCTTGATCGCCATCGGTTACACGATGGTGTACGGCATCATTGGCATGATCAACTTCGCCCACGGCGAGGTGTACATGATCGGTTCCTACGTGGCCTTCATCGCCCTGGCAGGCCTGGCCATGATGGGTATCCATTCGCTGCCGATCCTGATGACCGTCGCCTTCGTCGCGACCATCTGCGTCACCAGTGCCTATGGCTACAGCATCGAACGGGTTGCCTACCGCCCCCTGCGCAACAGCAACCGCTTGATCCCGCTGATTTCCGCCATCGGCATGTCGATCTTCCTGCAGAACACGGTCTTGCTGTCGCAAGACTCCAAGGACAAATCCATCCCCAACCTGATCCCCGGCAGCTTCTCGTTCGGGCCAGGCGGTGCGGAAGAAGTCCTGGTTTCCTACATGCAGATCCTGGTGTTCGTGGTCACCCTGGTGGCCATGACCCTGCTCACCCTGTTCATCTCCCGTTCCCGCCTGGGCCGCGCCTGCCGCGCCTGCGCCGAGGACATCAAGATGGCCAACCTGCTGGGCATCAACACCAACAACATCATCGCCCTCACCTTCGTCATCGGTGCCGCCCTGGCAGCCGTGGCGGCCGTGCTGCTGAGCATGCAGTACGGGGTGATCAACCCCAACGCCGGTTTCCTGGTGGGCCTGAAGGCCTTTACCGCGGCGGTGCTGGGTGGCATCGGCAGCATCCCGGGCGCCATGCTCGGCGGGCTGGTGCTGGGCGTGGCCGAAGCGTTTGGCGCCGATATCTTCGGCGACCAGTACAAGGACGTGGTGGCATTCGGCTTGTTGGTTCTTGTCCTGCTATTCCGGCCGACCGGCATCCTGGGCCGCCCGGAGGTTGAAAAAGTATGAACAGAAATCTCAAACAGGCGTTCTTCAGCGCCTTGCTGGTCTGGGCCGTGGCCTTCCCGGTGCTGGGCCTGAAACTGAGCATCGACGGCATCAGCCTGGTCGTGCACAGCCAAGGCTCGTTCACCATCAGCATCATCGCCGTGTGTTCGGTGCTGATGTTCCTGCGCGTGCTGTTCGACAAGCAGTGGAGTGCGGTAATGGGCCGCCGTTCGGATCGCAAGCTGATCCCGCCGGCTGTCAGCAACTACCTGACCCTGCCGAAGACCCAGCGCTATGTGATCATGGGCCTGATCGTCGCAGCCCTGGTGTGGCCGTTCTTCGGTTCGCGCGGTGCGGTCGACATTGCCACGCTGATCCTGATCTACGTGTTGCTGGGCCTGGGCCTGAACATCGTGGTCGGCCTGGCGGGCCTGCTCGACCTCGGTTACGTCGGTTTCTACGCCGTCGGTGCCTACAGCTACGCGATGCTCTCGCACTACCTGGGCTGGAGCTTCTGGGTCTGCCTGCCGATCGCCGGCCTGATGGCCGCCACCTTCGGTTTCCTGCTTGGCTTCCCGGTGCTGCGCCTGCGCGGTGACTACCTGGCGATTGTGACCCTCGGCTTCGGCGAGATCATCCGCCTGTTCCTGCGTAACCTCACCGACTGGACCGGCGGCCCCAACGGCATCAGCAACATCCCCAAGCCGGAGTTCTTCGGCCTGACCTTCGAACGCCGTGCCGCCGAGGGCATGCAGACCTTCCACGAGTTCTTCGGGCTGGAATACAACTCGATCAACAAGGTCATCTTCCTCTACCTGGTGGCCCTGCTGCTGGCCTTGCTGGCGCTGTTCGTGATCAACCGCCTGCTACGCATGCCGATCGGCCGTGCCTGGGAAGCCCTGCGCGAAGACGAAATCGCCTGCCGTGCACTGGGCCTGAACCCGACCGTGATCAAGCTCTCGGCGTTCACCCTGGGCGCCTGCTTCGCCGGTTTCGCCGGCAGCTTCTTCGCCGCGCGCCAAGGCCTGGTAACGCCGGAGTCGTTCACCTTCATCGAGTCGGCGATCATCCTCGCCATCGTCGTGCTCGGCGGCATGGGCTCACAACTGGGCGTGATCCTCGCGGCCATCGTGATGATCCTGCTGCCCGAGCTGATGCGTGAGTTCAGCGAATACCGCATGTTGATGTTCGGTGCGCTGATGGTGTTGATGATGATCTGGCGTCCGCAAGGCTTGCTGCCTATGCAACGTCCACACATGGAGCTGCGTCGATGAGCCGCGAAATTCTGCAAGTCAGCGGCCTGAGCATGCGCTTCGGCGGCTTGTTGGCGGTCAATGGCGTGGCCCTGACCGTCAAGGAAAAACAAGTGGTGGCGCTGATCGGCCCGAACGGCGCCGGCAAGACCACGGTGTTCAACTGCCTGACCGGCTTCTACAAGCCCAGCGGCGGCACCATCCTGCTCGATGGCCAGCCGATCCAGGGCCTGGCCGGTCACCAGATCGCCCGCAAGGGCGTGGTGCGAACCTTCCAGAACGTGCGCCTGTTCAAGGAAATGACCGCGCTGGAAAACCTGCTGATCGCCCAGCACCGCCACCTGAACACCAACTTCTTCGCCGGCCTGTTCAAGACCCCGAGCTTCCGCCGTAGCGAGAAGGAGGCCATGGAGCGCGCGCAGTACTGGCTGGAGAAGGTCAACCTGACCGAGTTCGCCAACCGTACCGCCGGCACCCTCGCCTACGGCCAGCAACGCCGCCTGGAAATCGCCCGCTGCATGATGACCCAGCCGCGCATCATCATGCTCGACGAACCGGCAGCGGGCCTGAACCCCAAGGAGACCGAAGACCTCAAGGCGCTGATCGCCTACCTGCGTGAGTCGCACAACGTCACCGTGCTGCTGATCGAGCACGACATGAAGCTGGTGATGAGCATTTCCGACCATATCGTGGTGATCAACCAGGGCACCCCCCTGGCCCACGGCACGCCGGAGGAGATCCGCGACAACCCTGAAGTGATCAAAGCCTACCTGGGGGAAGCGTAAATGCTGAAGTTCGAGAACGTTTCCACCTTCTACGGCAAGATCCAGGCGCTGCACAGCGTCAACGTGGAGATCAACCAGGGCGAGATCGTCACCCTGATCGGTGCCAACGGTGCCGGCAAGTCGACCTTGCTGATGACCCTGTGCGGCTCACCGCAGGCGCACAGCGGCAGCATCAAGTACCTGGGTGAAGAACTGGTCGGCCAGCCGTCCTCGCACATCATGCGCAAGAGCATTGCGGTAGTGCCGGAAGGCCGCCGCGTGTTCGCCCGCCTGACCGTCGAGGAAAACCTGGCAATGGGTGGCTTCTTCACCGACAAGGGCGATTACCAGGAGCAGCTGGACAAGGTGCTGCAGCTGTTCCCGCGCCTGAAGGAGCGTTACATCCAGCGTGGCGGCACCATGTCCGGTGGCGAGCAGCAGATGCTTGCCATTGGCCGGGCGTTGATGAGCAAGCCCAAGCTGCTGCTGCTCGACGAGCCTTCGCTGGGCCTGGCGCCGATCATCATCCAGCAGATCTTCGATATCATCGAACAGCTGCGCCGTGATGGCGTGACCGTGTTCCTGGTGGAGCAGAACGCCAACCAGGCGCTGAAGATCGCTGACCGGGCGTATGTGCTGGAGAACGGCCGGGTGGTGATGCAGGGGACCGGTGAGGCATTGTTGACCGACCCGAAGGTGCGCGACGCGTATCTGGGTGGTTGATTGGGAAAAGGGCCTTCGGGCCCTTTTTTCTGCCTGCAAGGAATGTATTGCCTGTGCTGGCCTCTTCGCGGGTGAACCCGCTCCTACAACGGCCGTGCACCGTCTATTGTAGGAGCGGGTTCACCCGCGAAGAGGCCAGCACAGGCAACCATTAACTTGTGATCCACCGCCAGCCTGCGTAACGTGGCCAGCTCTTTGGCAAAGATCCCGGAGCCCGCCCCATCATGCGCCTCACCCCCACCCTGCTGCTGACCGCCCTGCTGCCCCTGTTCGCCGGCTGCCAGCTCATGGCTGACACCCCCAGCGACCCGAACATCGGCACCACGCGCATGCAGGGCGAGCTGCGCGCCGCCGGTGGCCAGCTGCTGTTCAAACCCTGCAGCGAAAACCGCACCTTCGTGATCAACGACGTCGCCGCCACCGGCATCCTGCAGGAAGCCGCCAGCCTGGCCAAAGACGCCAACGACAAACTGTTCGCCGACGTCCGTGGCCGGCTTACCGGCAGCAAGCAGGCCAACAACGACGGCCAGCTGGAAGTGCGCCGCCTGTATCGCCTGGAGCCTTCCACCCGCGCCTGCGAAGACCCCAACTTCAAGCAACTTACCCTGCGCGCCAACGGCCACGAGCCAGACTGGGACATCAAGGCCAGCGGCAAGGGCATGGTGCTCAACCGCGTCGGCCAGCAGCCCCTGCCGCTACCCTTCCTTGAAGAAGAAGTACCCGGTGGCGGCCTGACCCTGACCAGCGAAGCCAACGGCCAGCATGTTGAGCTGTGGGTCGCCCCGCAACGCTGCGTCGACAGCATGAGCGGCGCCGTGCGCCATCTGCGCGCCGAGCTGCACGTCGACGGCAAGACCCTGAAGGGCTGCGGTTACTACGGCGGCGCACGCGACAACTGATCGCCGGGCGCTTTTATCCTGCCAGTCGGGGCGGCGAACAGCTTATACTTGGCGGTTTGTGTAAAGCCGCCGGCCGCCCATGGCCGGGATACTGGACCCTGCCATGCTACGAATCACCGAACTGAAGCTGCCCCTGGATCATCCCGACGAAGCCCTGCGTGAAGCCATCGTCCAGCGCCTGGGCATCCGCGACGAGCAACTGCTCAGCTTCAACCTGTTCAAGCGCAGCTACGATGCGCGCAAGAAGAACAGCGAACTGCTGTTCATCTACACCATCGACCTGGAAGCCAGCAACGAAGCCGAGCTGCTCAGCAAGTTCGCCGACGATCGCAACATCGGCCCGGCCCCGGACGTAACCTACAAGTTCGTTGGCCAAGCGCCGGCAGGCCTGCAGGAGCGCCCGATCGTAGTCGGCTTCGGCCCGTGCGGCATCTTCGCCGGCCTGTTACTGGCACAGATGGGCTTCAAGCCGATCATCCTCGAACGCGGCAAGGAAGTGCGCCAGCGCACCAAGGACACCTGGGGCCTGTGGCGCAAGAGCGTGCTCAACCCCGAGTCCAACGTGCAGTTCGGCGAAGGCGGCGCCGGTACGTTCTCTGACGGCAAGCTGTACAGCCAGATCAAGGACCCGCTGCACCACGGCCGCAAAGTGCTGGAAGAATTCGTCAAGGCCGGTGCGCCAGACGAAATCCTGTACATCAACAAGCCGCATATCGGTACCTTCCGCCTCACCGGCATGGTCGAGCAGATGCGCCAGGACATGATCGCCCTCGGTGCCGAAGTGCGCTTCCAGGAGAAGGTCACCGACCTGCTGATCGACGATGGCCAGCTGACCGGCGTGGTGCTGGAGAGCGGCGAGCAGCTGCACTCGCGCCATGTGGTGCTGGCCCTCGGCCACAGTGCCCGTGACACCTTCCGCATGCTGCACGCCAAGGGTGTGTTCATGGAAGCCAAGCCGTTCTCGGTAGGCTTCCGTATCGAGCACCCGCAAACCCTGATCGACAAGGCACGCCTGGGCAAGTACGCCGGCCACCCGAAACTCGGCGCCGCCGACTACAAGCTGGTGTACCACGCCAAGAACGGCCGTTCGGTGTACAGCTTCTGCATGTGCCCGGGTGGCACCGTGGTCGCTGCCACCAGCGAGCCGGGCCGGGTGGTGACCAACGGCATGAGCCAGTACTCGCGTAACGAGCGCAATGCCAACTCCGGCATCGTCGTCGGCATCGACCCCGAGCGCGACTACCCGGGCGGCCCGCTGGCCGGCATCGAACTGCAAGAGCGCCTGGAGTCCCATGCCTACGTGATGGGCGGCAGCAACTACCAGGCGCCGGCGCAGCTGGTGGGCGACTTCGTAGCTGGGCGGCCATCGACCGCGTTGGGCAGTGTCGAGCCGTCCTACAAGCCAGGCGTGACCCTGGGTGACCTGGCGCCGAGCCTGCCGGACTTCGCCATCGAGGCGATCCGCGAGGCGCTGCCGGCGTTCGACCGGCAGATCAAGGGCTACAACCTGCATGATGCGGTGTTGACCGGGATTGAGACGCGTACCTCGTCGCCGCTGCGGATTACCCGCGGTGAGGATTACCAGAGCCTGAACATGAAAGGGCTGTTCCCGGCGGGTGAAGGGGCTGGTTATGCGGGCGGGATTCTGTCGGCGGGTGTCGACGGGATTCGCATTGCCGAGGCGGTGGCGCGGGATATGCTCGGCCTTTGATCCCTTATTGCCTGTACCGACCTCTTCGCGTGTGAACCCGCTCCTACACCGGGCATCGTTCCCTTGTAGGAGCAGGTTCACCCGCGAAGAGGCCGGTATAGGCATCAGAATTATCCGATACAAACATCAGACTTCCCCTCCCCCATCCTTCCCCACCTGCATCTAGGCTTGCAACAGCCCAGGCAGCAACACCATATAACAAAAACGAATATAGTTTTTGTTTTAAAGCATATCGCCACAGGCTAGGGTGTACGCCCGTTCAATTCGTAAACTGCTCATGGAGAGCCTATAGCCCGTGCGTAGCCTGTTTACCCGTTTCTTCCAGCTCGAAGCCGCCAGCGGCCTGCTGCTAATCGCCGCCGCCGTATTGGCGCTGGTCATCAACAACTCGCCACTGTCCTACCTGTACAGCGGCCTGCTCGACGTTCCCGTCGCCGTTCAGGTCGGCGCACTGAACATCGCCAAGCCCTTGCTGCTGTGGATCAACGACGGCCTGATGGCGCTGTTCTTCCTGCTCATCGGCCTGGAGGTCAAGCGCGAGGTGGTCGACGGCCACCTGTCCAAGCCTTCGCAGATCGTGCTGCCTGCCACGGCCGCTATTGGCGGCATGGTGGTACCGGCGTTGATCTACTGGTTCATCAACCGTGACGACCCTGCCGCCGTGGCTGGCTGGGCGATCCCCACCGCCACCGACATTGCCTTCGCCCTCGGTGTACTGGCCCTGCTGGGCAAACGCGTGCCGGTGTCGCTGAAGCTGTTCCTGATGACCCTGGCGATCATCGACGATCTGGGCGCGATCATCGTCATCGCCCTGTTCTACTCCGGCACCCTGTCGAGCGTGTCGCTGCTGCTGGCCGCGGCCTGCCTGGTGGTGCTGGTGGCCATGAACCGGCTTGGCGTGGTCAAGCTTGGGCCCTACATGGTCATTGGCCTGATCCTGTGGGTCTGCGTGCTCAAGAGTGGCGTGCATGCCACCCTGGCCGGTGTCGCCCTGGCGCTGTGCATTCCGCTACGTACACGCAATGCCGAGACTTCGCCATTGCTGTCCCTCGAACACGCCCTGCACCCCTGGGTTGCCTATGCCATCCTGCCGCTGTTCGCCTTCGCCAATGCTGGCGTGTCGCTGGCCGGCATGACCGTAGAAAGCTTCACCCACCCGGTACCCATGGGCATCGCGGTCGGCCTGCTACTGGGCAAGACTGTGGGTGTTTTCGGCCTTACCTGGATAGCGGTCAAGCTTCGCCTGGCCGCGCTACCGGCAGGTGCCGGCTGGGGGCAGCTGCTGGGGGTGGCGATACTGTGCGGCATCGGTTTCACCATGAGCCTGTTCGTTGGCTCGCTCGCCTTTGTACCGGGTAGCAGTGATTACGCTGGCATGGACCGCATGGGCATTCTGACCGGCTCGTTTTTCGCCGCAGTAATCGGCTATGCCGTCACCGCCATGGCCAGCCGTAAACCCAGTGTTGGTTGAATGGGCTGACGAATGAAAAAAACCCCGACTGGCAGTAGCCATGTCGGGGTTTTGTTTTGTTGCAGTACGGTCAGTGCGCGACGCGACTGGTACCGTCGACGGTCATGATGCGCACACGGTCGCCAATGCGGAAGATCTCGTTCTCCTGCACGGCCTGCACATAGGCGCGCATGCTGCCATCATCTTCACGTACAGTGATTTCGACGCCCTGGGTACGGGTCAGGCCTTCTTCGGCAGCAGAACCGGCCAAGCCACCGGCAACGGCACCGATCACTGCCGCAACGATGCTGCCACGGCCACCGCCTACGGCGCTGCCGGCAACGCCGCCAACAACGGCACCAGCACCACCACCGATCGGGGTCTTGGTGCCTTCGATCTTGACCGGGCGCAACGATTCGATGGTGCCCATGCGCACGGTTTGCACGCGGCGGGCCTCATCACGGGAGTAGCTGTCGCCGGTCAGGCTCGAGGCACAGCCCCCCAGCAACAGCGACATGGTGGTAAAGGTCGCCACCAGCAAAGCGGATTTACGCATGGGTAAAGTCTCCATAAGTCAGGTGCTCATTAGACGCTGCGCGTTGACGGCTGTCACGGTGCAGACGTAATAAAATTGTTTTCATTCAGCCTGGGTACAGCCCCTACGGCTGTGTCGAAGGGCTTTCAGATCAGACCAAGGATAACCATGGATTACTTCATCGTCGTGGTCACCACCGTTGCAGGGCTGTATTTCCACTGGTGGTTGTACGTGCGCATGCGCCGCTGGATGGACCGTGACCTGGCGTTATCGATGGCGGGGGCTGACCTGGGGAAGCGCGAATACATGCTGCAGAGGTTGGAGCAGGCGCGGGTGGAGAAAGTAAAGCGTAAGGACTTGGCGGGGTGGCTGGAGCGCGAGGCGGCGGGGTATACGGGGTAGCCAGATAGATTGCTGGGGCCGCGTTGCGGCCCCAAAAATCTCAGGGCGCCAGCCGCTCCCGCAGCCATTGCCCATCCACCAGCCGATAGTTCAAGCGGTCATGCAACCGGCTAGCCCGCCCCTGCCAGAACTCGATCCGTTCAGGCAGCAACCGATACCCACCCCAATGCTCCGGGCAATGCGGCTGGGTGTCGGAGAAACGCGCCTCGGTGGCCTTGACCAGGCCCTCCAGCTCCTCACGCCCGGTAATCACCCGGCTCTGCGGCGAAGCCCAAGCCCCCAGGCGGCTGCCCAGCGGGCGCACCTGGTAATAAGCGTCCGATTCCTGCGCCGTGACCTTTTCCACCCGCCCTTCGATACGCACCTGGCGCTCCAGCGCTGGCCAGAAGAAGGTCATGGCCGCAAACGGGTTGGCCTGCAGTTGCTGGCCCTTGGCGCTGTCATAATTGGTGAAGAAGGTAAAACCCTGCTCATCGAGCCCCTTCAGCAACAATACACGGCAATGTGGGCGGCCTTCGCCGTCCACGGTGGCCAAGGTCATGGCGTTGGCTTCCACCGGAACCTGCTCGGTTTTCACCGCATCGGCAAACCATTGGTGGAACAAGGCGAACGGCTCCCCCGGGGCCTGGGCTTCAGCCAGGCCATCACGGGTGTAGTCGCGGCGCATATCGGCCAGAGTTTGGGTCATTGCTGCGTTCCTTGACGATCAGTTGGTCTTCGCAGGGCTGTTGGCAGCTACTTTCTTGTCAGTGGTAGCTTTTTTGGCGGCAGGCTTGGCTGGCGCGGCCTTTTTCTTGGCTGTGGTCTTGGCAGGTGCCTTGGCCTTGGCCGCAGGTTTCTTCGCTGCTGCCTTGGCAGCCGGCTTGCTGTCGGCGGCCTTGGCGGCAGGCGCCTTGGCATCCTGCACCGCTACCATCGGCGCACGCGCCGGAGCAACTTGCTGGTACTTGGCCAGCAGTGCGACCATGGTGCTCTGCGGGGTCAGCAGCATTTCCACACGGCGGTTCAGGGCACGGCCCTCGGCACTGTCGTTGGCAGCGCGCGGCATTTCCGAGCCCATGCCTTTGAGGGTCAGGCGGTCACGCTGCAGGCCGCTGAGGCGGAAGATGGCCGACACCGAAGCAGCGCGCTCCAGGCTGAGCTTCTGGTTGGCAGTAGCAACACCGCTGCTGTCGGCATGGCCCAGTACCAGTACGGCAGTCTTGGGGTCACCTTCAACGGTCTTGGCCACACGAGTGATCGGTCCGAGGGTCATTGGCAGCAGCATGTTGGGGCGGTCAGGGTTGTACGAGCTGTCCGCCGGAATGGTCACTGCCAGCACGTTGTCGCGACGCTCCAGTTCCAGCTTGCTGTCCTTGATCGCTTCGCGCAGCTTGGGTTCGTACTCGTCCAGCCAGGCCTGGGTGGCCTTCTGGTCGATCTTCGGCACGACCGGCCCCTTGGCTTGCTTGTCGTCACCGCCAAACGGCCACCACCAGTGACTGGCGCTTTCAGGCTTGGCTTCGGCCTTGGCCACTTTTTCGGTTACGGCTGCCTTCACTTCTTGTTCGGCAACCTTGTCCGAACCGAAAGGCCACCAGCTTGAGCTGCCTTCCTTGGAGCCTCCCGAGTTGTGGCTGGCGCAACCGGTAACGGCGGTCAGGCACAGGGCGAGTGCTAAGGTTTTATGTGAAGACATCAGCGATACACCATGAAATAGAAATAAATTTTGCCAACACCCTTTCAGATGTTGACAGTCAGAATAATCAAAGGGGTGAGGCAATACCGCTTTACCCGATCAAAGGCAACTGCCAAGAACACGTACCAGCTTCTGGGCGCGCGGGTCCATCAAAACATACGGGCCCAGGGTATTGACCACAAAACCGAAGGCCACATCGTGCTCCGGATCGGCAAAACCGACGGAGCCACCGGCACCGGGGTGTCCGAAGGCGCGAGCACCGAGGCCAAAGGTGGCATTGGCCACATCGGGCTGGTCGAGCATGCAGCCAAGGCCGAAACGGGTCTGGGTAAGCAGGGTACGGTCCTGGCCGAGGCTGTGCTCACGGGTCAGCTCGTCGAGCAGTTCGGATTCCAGCAGGCTGCCGTCCAGCAACCCGGCATAGAAGCCGGCCAGGCTGCGTGCATTGCCATGGCCATTGGCCGCCGGCTGTTGCATACGCCGCCACTCCGGCTTGTTGGTGCTGGTCAGGATCGCTGGCGGGTTGGTAAAGGCACGGGTCGACAGTGCCTCGGGCTCGCGCATGGTCACCTGCAGCAAGCGCTGCGCAGCAGCATCCCCAGGGTTACCCTTGCCGCGAGCGATATGCGCCACGCGATGGAACTCTTCGTCTGCCAGGCCGACATGGAAGTCCAGCCCCAACGGGCGGGCGGTGCGGGCCACAATCGAATCGCCGGGGCCACGGCCGTCGGCACGGCGGATCAGTTCGCCGATCAGCCAGCCATAGGTGATGGCGGCATAGCCGTGCTCGCTACCGGGTGTCCACCACGGCGTTTCGGCCGCCAAGGCATCGACCATGGCCTGCCAGTCATACAGGGCTTCGGCCGGCAGCAGCTCGCGGATGGCCGGCAGCCCGGCACGGTGGCTGAGCAGCTGGCGCAGGGTGATCGACTGTTTACCTGCTTGGGCGAACTCGGGCCAGTAGTTGGCCACCGGGGCGTCGAGGGCCAGCTTGCCCTCGCCGACCAGCTGCAGCGCGGTAACGGCGGTGAAGGTCTTGGTGCAGGAGAACAGGTTGGCGATGGTATCGCTGTGCCAGGCCTGCTGGCCGTCCTTGTCGGCACTGCCGGCCCACAGGTCGACGACGGTTTCGCCACCCACCTGGATGCACAGCGCCGCGCCACGCTCCTGGGGATCATCGAACAGCGCGGCGAAGGCTTCGCGCACGGCTTCGAACTTCAGCTCATAGTGACCCTGGATCTGCACCCGCTGCTCTCCGTACGACCATGTTCAAAAAGGTGTGCATTGTTTCAGTAGTTTGGCGTTTTGCAAACTGGCTTGAGCTGGGTGGTGGCCAATTTCCGAAAGCTGGCGCGATCCCCTGTGGGAGCGGGTTCATCGAGGCGTCGAACCGCCGCGAAAGGGCCGACACAGGCAACCGGGGGTCCGTGCTCGCCCCGGGCAACTTGTCGGCCTTGTGTGAGGGCTGCTGGCCTCTTCGCGGGTGAACCCGCTCCTACAAAAAGAACAGACCGCGTCGGCCTGTGCTAAGGCGCTGGTTTTTCCAGCTCGGTGCGCAGCTGGGCCATGGTTTGCAGGTTGCTCTTGCGCACAGCATCGACAAACCCCGGGTACGGCATATCGGTGATCGCCACCAGCCCAAGGTGACCGTTCTCGCCATCGAGCAGGCGACCGCTGGCCGGCTGGTCGAGGTACTGGAACCAGTGCGCGCCAATGATCATCGGTTGCGCCAGGGCTGCCTTGAGGAAGTTGCCGTAGGCCGGGCCGCGGTCTTCTTCCCGCGCCACTTCCAGCGGCCCCGGCCAGAACGGCCCGCGATCGCGTGAGCCGAACTGGAACTCGGACACCAGCACCGGCTTGTCCAGCTCGGCCAGGCGTGCGAAGTCGTAGCCGTCCTGCGGTTTGAGGGTATAGAAGTTGAAGCTGAGGACATCACAGAATTCGGCGCAGGCCTTGACCGCCTCTGGCGTACTGGCAGCATAACGGCCGCCGAGCAGCAGGTGATTGGGCGCATGCCACTGCAACGAATCGGCAATGGTCTTGAAGTAGGTCTCGGCAAAGACTTGCTGGAAGTACTGGTAGTCGCGCTCGATTTCCGGGTGTTCCGGGTTGGGCAACGGCGCTTCGAAGCCCGGGTCTTCCATCAGCTCCCATGCCGTCAGTTCGATGCCCCAGGCCTTGGACAGCCCTTCCTGGTTGCGGTACTTGTCGCGCAACTGCTTGAGGAAGGCGCGCTTGGCCGGTACATCGGTAGTCAGGCGCAAGGTGCCGTAGGCCAGGCCGTAACGGGCCTTGGGCTCGCTACCGGGGGCGGCCCAGGCCAGCTCGTTGTCGGCAAAATAGCCAATCAGCCAGGGGTCGTCACGGTGGTCGCGGGCGGCAATTGCCACCGCGCGTTCGGTGGCCATGGCAAAACGCGGGTCGAACGGGTCGGGCATGCGGCCCCACCAGTCCATGCCGGTGCTGATGCTGGCGTAATCACCCACGATCGACAGCGGCAAGGTATACGGCATGCGCCTGGCCTGGCCCAGGGCCGGCTCGCTCCAGTTACCGACCGTATTGAAGCCCCAGGCCTGCAGGCGGTCGAGCGCGTGCGCCTGCCAGCGGGCGGCGTCCAGCACCAGTGGTGGGCAGCTTGGCGGTTGCCCCTCCACCTCAGGCGGGCAAGGTTTGCCATAGGTGCGCTGCACGTTGGCCGCATAGAAGTCGAACCAGCGCCCCTGCTTGAAGTTGCGCCCTTGCGATGAGGGGTTGCCGTCGTCGTTGTTGCCCTCACCATAGAACGCGGACAGTGCATCGCCTTCGCCCGGCAAGGCCTTGAACATGCCCTCCCGCCCGGCGATGTAGGTACGCCCGCCATCGGCAGCCACGGCATTGACACCCAGGGAATAGAACGGGTGCCCGTCCGGTGTTACCAGGTACCAACGGCCATCGCGCTTTTCGGTGCGGAAGAAACCCTTGGCCTCGAACGCCGGGCCGGCCAGCAGGCCGCCGTAAGCGTCCAGTTGCTGCTTGCCGCGCTCCGCCAGCCAGCCCTTGAGCTGTTGCTGTTCACGTACATCGGCCGCCTTGAGCTGCTCGTCACTGGCTACCTTCTCTGGCCAATGGCCGCGGGTGGACTGGCCATAGGCATCGATCAGCTCGTGGTAGGCCGCCTTGTAGGCCTGATCGTCATCCTGGATGCCCACCCGCTCGATCAGCAGGTTCTGCGCTACCTTGGGGTTGGGAATACTCAGGCTGACCGAAGCCACCTGCTTGAGGTCGACCACCCCGGCGGTGCTGGTAAACAGCAGGCGCTGGCCGCCGTAGCTCCAGGGCATGGGCGGGCCGGCACGCATGCCCTGGCTCAGCGGCGAGCTGGCCGACAGCGGGATCATCACGGTTTGTGCAGGGCCGGCCGGCAGGTCGATGCGGCTGGTCAGAGTGCGGCCATCACTGCCCTGCACCGTAACATCCACGGTCAGTGCCCAGTCCATGGCACTTTGCAAGCGCAAGGTCAGGAACTGCCCGCTAGACCAGTCCCACGTTCCGCCTTGCGGGCTCAGGCGCAGGGTCGGCCGCTGGGCTGGGTTGAACACCACGCGCCGCAACACCTCGCCCTCGGCCGTTTGCTCCGCGTTGTACTGCGGCATGCCGGCATTTTCGGTCGCCACATTGACCACCGAGGCCGGGCGCACGAAGCTGAACAGCGTCTGCTGCCCAGCCAGCAAGGGCGAGCTGAACAACAGGGCGAAAACGGCGGGCAAGGCGCGGCGGACCATAAGGCTGGGGCTCTCCTTCAGGGCCGTCATGGCCCACGACTGAGTAATGGACAACGCGCCGGAGCTAGCGTGCTCCGGCGGTCAGGAAATCTCCCGCCGGAACGGCGGCAGCGCATTGAGGATAGCCTTGCCGTAGCGCTGGGTGACCAGGCGCCGGTCAAGCAAGGTGATGACGCCGCGATCCTGCTCGGTGCGCAGCAGGCGGCCGCAGGCCTGGATCAGCTTCAGCGAGGCGTCTGGCACGGCAATTTCCATGAACGGGTTGCCGCCGCGGGCCTCGATCCACTCCGACAACGCGGCCTCGACCGGGTCGTCGGGCACGGAAAAAGGGATTTTGGCGATGACGACGTGCTCGCAGTACGCACCCGGCAAGTCGACACCTTCGGCAAAGCTGGCCAGGCCGAACAATACGCTGTGCTGGCCATCGTCGACCCGCGCCTTGTGCTTGTTCAGGGTTTCCTGCTTGGACAGGTTGCCCTGGATCAGCACCAGCTTGCGCCAGTCACGGTCCAGGCCGTCGAACACGTCCTGCATCTGCTTGCGCGAGGAGAACAGCACCAGCGCGCCGCGGGCATCTTCGACGATATTCGGCAGCTCGCGGATGATTGCCGCGGTGTGCGCCGCCGCATCACGTGGGTCGGCCTTGAGGTCGGGGACCCGCAGCAGGCCGGCATCGCCATGCACGAACGGGCTGGGCACCACGCAGGTGACCGCATCACGCGGCAACCCCGAGCGCATGCGGAAGCGGTCGAACTTGCCCAGCGCGGTCAACGTCGCCGACGTCACCAGCGCACCGTGGGCAACGCTCCACAGGCTGCGGCGGAGCATTTCGGCTGCAAGGATTGGGCTGGCGTTGACCTCGATATCGAACAAAGCACCGCTCTCGGCCAGGGTCAGCCAGCGGGCCATGGGCGGGCTGTCTTCCGGGTCTTCGGCGGTAAAGGCCGTCCACAATTCCCAGTTGCCCTGGGCACGGGTGACCAGGCTGCCGAACAGCGGGTACCACTCCTCGGCCTGGTGGCTGGCGATACCGATGTTGACCTCGCCGTCCATGCCTTCCTTGAGCAGGTCGGCCAGGCGGGTGAACAGGTCGTTGAGGCGGGCAAAGCCTTTCTTCAGCTCGATGCCCACTTCGCGAATCTGCTCTGGCACCACGCCACCTTCAAAGCGGTAGCGCGGGCGCTCGCGCCCTTCGGTGTCCTCGCTGGGGCGGAAGTCGGCAACCTGTTCACACAGGGTGAACATGAACTGCTGCTGGGTACGCACTTCCCGCGCCAGCTCGGGCACCTGCTCGATGTACTTGCCCAGGTCACCGGGCAGCGGGTGCTGGGCCAGCAGCTTGGTCAGGTTCTTGGCGGTCTGTTCCAGCCAGTCGGCAGTCGAGCGCAGGCGCGAATAATGGGCGAAATGGCCAATGGCCTTGTCTGGCAGGTGGTGGCCTTCGTCGAACACGTACATGGTGTCGCGCGGGTCGGGCAACACCGCACCGCCGCCCAGGGCCAGGTCGGCCAGGACCATGTCGTGGTTGGTGACGATCACGTCGACCTTGCCCATGCCTTCACGCGCCTTGTAGAAGACGCATTGCTGGAAGTTCGGGCAGTGGCGGCCGGTGCACTGGCTGTGGTCGGTGGTCAGGCGCGCCCAGTCCTGGTCTTCCAGGGCTTCGGGCCAGCTGTCGCGGTCACCGTCCCAACGGTTGCCGGCAAGCTTCTCGACCATGCTGTTGAACAGCTTCTGGCTACGCTCGTCGACTTCGATGTGGAAGCCTTCTTCCTCGAACAGCTGGGCGGTGGCCGACTGGGCGTGACCCTCCTGCAGCAGGATGTCGAGCTTGGACAGGCACAGGTAGCGGCCACGGCCCTTGGCCAGGGCGAAGCTGAAGTTGAGCCCGCTGCTGCGCATCAGGTCGGGCAGGTCCTTGATGACGATCTGCTCCTGCAGGGCAACGGTCGCAGTGGCGATCACCAGGCGCTTGCCGGCGGCTTTGGCGGCCGGGATCGCGGCCAGCGCGTAGGCGACCGTCTTGCCGGTACCGGTGCCCGCCTCTACCGCGACCACGGCAGGCTCGCCGGCGCGGCGGCCTTCATCGTCGCAGGCGATGTCGCCAAGTACCTTGGCCACTTCGGCGATCATCAGGCGCTGGCCATAGCGCGGCTTGAGGCTCTTGGCTTCGAGAAAACGCGAGTAGGCGCCCTGGATGGTGGCTTTGAGTTCGTTGCTGATCATGGTCTGCAAGCGCCCGGAGGGCTGGATATATTTTCAGTGTTTCGCATGGGGCGGCTATCATACCCCGCTATTGCCCTTTGTGCCGCATGGAGATCCGGATGCTCGCCTTTGCCCTGCCCTACACACTGCATGTTCTGGCCGCCCTGGTATGGGTCGGCGGCATGTTCTTCGCCTGGCTGGTGCTGCGCCCGGCAACGGTTGCAGCCCTTGAGGGGCCTGCGCGGCTGCGCTTGTGGGTGGAAGTTTTCCGACGCTTCTTCGTCTGGGTCTGGCTGGCGGTGGCGATTTTGGCGATAAGTGGTATCGGCATGTTGCACATGCGCTTCAGCGGTTTCGAGACGGCGCCGAAGTACGTGCAGGTGATGATCGGCGGCGGGATCGCCATGTTTGCCTTATTTATGCGCATTCAGGCGTTGCTGCTGCCGGAACTGAAGGCGGCGGTACAGGCCGAGGACTGGCCGACGGGTGCGGCGGTGCTGGGGCGGATTCGGCGGATGGTCGGTATCAACCTGCTGCTGGGGCTGGCCGTGGTCGCGGTGGCCAGTTCGCGCTTGATGATCTGATGCTGCCTGCACCGGCCCTATCGCCGGCAAGCCAGCTCCCACAGGGACTGCACAGGGCTTGCGGCCGCTGCGGTCGGGGTGAGGGCTGGTTTGCCGGCAATAGGGCCAGCACAGGTTTTCACAGGCGCTGCAGGATCAACTCCCCCGCTGCCCCCGCCAAGCCAGGCTGACCCGGTTGCCCCGGCTGGCCATTGGCCCCTGCATCGGTGCGGTACACCAGGCAACCTTTGCTCGCCCCGCCCTTACCGGCCTTGCCTGCCGCTCCGGCCTTGCCCGGTGCACCGCCGTCCAGGCGTACCACGATGCGCTCATGCGGGAAGCCCTGCGGCAAGCTCAGGCGAATGCGCCCGCCCGGCGCGCCATCGTGCCCGTTGCCGCCGTCATCACCATTGGCGCCACGGCTGGCCTGGCCCCAGGCGCAGCCACCGGCCTGGCCGTTGGCACCATCGAGCCCCACGTAACCCGGGGCACCGGCGCCACCGCGGGCATCGATCGCCACCCGCTCGGCATCCACTTCTACCAGTTTCAGGTCCAGGCTGCGGCCCGAGCGGGCTGCCCGCTGGTAACTACCCGCCGCCCCGGTGGCGCTGAACTCACTGCCCTCAGCCAGCCGCACGCTACGTGCCTCGATCAGCAAAGGCTTATCAGAAGGTGCAACGGCGATACGCGCATCACGCCCCAGCTCCAGTTGGTCGACCTTCAATTCTGCAAGCGTGGCGGGCAGCATCAGGGTTGCCGCATCCGCGACACGCAAGTGCGTCAGATGCACGCTGGCGGAACTGTCGGGCAGGCGCACCATGGAATTACTGGCGACCTCCAGGCTTTCGGCCTGGGCCAGGGGAGCGGCCAACATGGCCAGCAACATCAGATTACGCATTTCGCGGCGCCTCCTGCGCACGGGGAATGGACATGATATGGAAAATGCCCGTCAACAGGATCTGCAAACGGTCGAACCAGCGGTGGCTGCGGCCACGCAAACTGCGGTTGAAGAACAGCACTTCAAGCAGGTGCAGGCCCAGCAAGGCGATGCCGGTGGCGTTGATCAGCAGATTGAAGGGCAAGGGTTGTGGCATCAACTGGTTGAACAACACCACCCCCCAGAAAACGACCGTCAGGACCTTGCCCAGGCCCAGGATGAACTTCATACCCGTCCCTTTTGATTGTTGTTATGTCGAGATGGCCCGTTCGAGCAGGCCGTGCGACCAACATTAACTGCAATGCCAAGGAAGGGGCCAGCACCGCTCAGTCAAGGTGCAGTTCCACGCGTCGGTTGCGGGTGCGGCCCTCTTCGCTTTCGTTGTCGGTAACCGGTTCACTTTCGCCGCGGCCCTGGCTGGTAACTTTGCCGGGCTCCAGTCCCTGGCTGATAAGGAACTCGGCGACACTGCTGGCCCGGCGTTCGGAAAGTGCCTGGTTATAGCTGTCGGAGCCGACATTGTCGGTATGCCCGACCACCCTGACCTTGGCCACAGTCGGCGCATTGAGTTTTTCTACCAGGCCTTGCAGGCGCTGCTGGGCGGCCGGGGTCAGCTCGGCGGAATCAAAGGCGAACATCACCGCGCCGTTGTCATCCAGGATGATCACCTCTGGCGCGCGTTCAGCTTCAGGGACAGGGGGCGCTGCCGGGTACTGCTTAAGCGGGCAGCCCATATGGTCGACCGGGGTGTTGGCAGGGGTATCGGGGCAGCGATCGCGGCGGTCGAAAATGCCGTCGCCATCTTCGTCACCATCCTGGGCGAAACAGATCAGGCCCCCGGCGACAGCGCCCAACGCGCCGCCAGCAGCGGCCCAGGTTGAACTTTCGATGGCGCCCAGGCCGCCACCTACCAGGCCGCCCAGCACACTGCAGATAGGCCATGTCCTTTGGTTGAGGGGCGCGCTGCCATCGCTGTGGGTGGCGCAGCCCGCGAGCAGGCTGGCGGCCACCAGCAGCGGCAGTGCCGCCTTCGACGTCACACTCATGCTGAATGCTCCTTGTGTCATTGGCCTCTAACGGCTTACCGGCAGAAAGGCACGCCCGCGCCACTGCTCAAGGCACGGGCGCATGCCGTTTTACCGCTGGATCTTGATCTCGGTACGGCGGTTCATGGAACGCCCTTCGGCCGTGGCATTGTCTGCCACCGGTTGGGTTTCACCCGCACCTACCACCGAAACGAAGCTGCTGCGCGGTACGCCACTCTCGATCAGGTATT
Source organism: Pseudomonas sp. NPDC089392 (assembly GCF_044749595.1). Lineage (NCBI taxonomy): Bacteria > Pseudomonadati > Pseudomonadota > Gammaproteobacteria > Pseudomonadales > Pseudomonadaceae > Pseudomonas > Pseudomonas sp. NPDC089392. The sequence continues at coordinate 27,686 of NZ_JBIVIF010000036.1, read as the reverse complement.
CGGTCACCGAGTGGGCACGGCGTTCGGACAGTTTCTGGTTGTAACTGTCGGAGCCGACGCTGTCGGTATGGCCGCTGACGCTCAGGCGTGCAGAAGGTGCTTCCTGTTTCAGGCGTGTGGCAATGGTATTGAGGCGCTCTTTGTCACTGGCGGTCAGGCGCGCAGAATCAAATTCGAAGTGCACGTCGCGGATGACAATGACTTCTTCCTTCTGTACCACCACTTCCTCGACCACCGCAGCCGGTTGCGGCGGGCAGCCGTTGGCATCGACCTGAACACCGCGCGGGGTGCCCGGGCACTTGTCACGGCTGTCTGGCACGCCGTCGCCATCTTCGTCACCATCGCCATGGGCCCAGCAGTAGCCCGCCGCCAGGCCACCGCCCAGCAACGCGCCCCAGCCAGCCCAGGTGGAACTCTCGATGGCGCCCAGGGCAGCGCCGCCTACACCCCCGACGGCGGCACACTTCGGCCAGTCGGTTTTTTGCAAACCTGCACAACCAGTCAACACACTGGTGAGCAGTACCAGGGGTAACGCTGTGCGTACTATGCTCATTTCATTGCTTCTCCAAGGGGGGATCGGCATAAGGCCGATCAATGGCAGTAAAGACCGCACATTCCATCCCTGCCAGCTATAAGCCACGACGTGGTCACATGCCTCTTTGCCCACACGCTGCGGCCCGCTAGTCTTGGACGACTTGAACGAGGAATGGCAATGACCGAAGGTTTTTCCCAACGCACCCCGCAGCAGGCCCTGGCGGCCCTGCTAGAGCGCTTCACCCCGCAACGCCTGCTGCTGGTGGGCACGCGTTTCCCTGCGCTGGACGCCTTTGTCCAGGCGCACCCGCAGGTGACGATCGCCACTGCCGCCCCTGGCCCGCTGCCAGCCGAACTGGCAGCCCAGCGCTTTGATCTGGCAGTACTGGTGGACTGCCTGGAACACCTGCCCAAGCGCACTGGCCTGGAACTGCTCGGCGGCATTCGCAACCTCAATGCCAGCCGGGTTGCAGTGCTGGCCGACCTGGCCGCGAGCGGTTGGCAAGACACCGACTTTTTTGCCCTGGCACTGTCGGCCAGCGAGAGATTTCGCCGTGACCAGCAGGTTTTGAGCCTGTTCACCTATGATCTACATGACTACAAGCAGGTCCCGGACTGGCTCAACGCCAAGTTCTGGGCCAACCCTCAAAACTTCGGCAAGTACTGGTGGTGATGATGAGTGTCTCGGTCTGCCCTTGTGGCAGTGGCAACCTGCTCGACGCCTGCTGCGGGCACTACCATGCCGGCACCCCGGCACCGGATGCCCAGACGCTGATGCGCTCACGCTACAGTGCCTATGTGCTGGGCCTGGTCGACTACCTGGTAGCCACCACCCTGCCGGCCCAGCAAACGGGCCTGGACCGCGACGCCATGGCTTCCTGGAGCGCCCAGAGCACCTGGCTGGGCCTGGAGGTGGAAAGCGCAGAAGTGCTGGGCGGCCAACCCGAACACGGGTTTGTCACCTTCACCGCCCGTTGGCACGATCAGGAGGGCGACCACCAGCACCGCGAACGCTCGGCGTTCGTCCAGCATGCCGGGCGCTGGTACTTCATCGACCCCACGGTAGGGCTGAAGGCCGGGCGCAACGACCCCTGCCCCTGCGCCAGCGGGCAGAAGTTCAAGAAATGCTGCGCCAGTTACGTGGGTAGCTGAGCATGACCGCCCGCGCTGGCCTGCTGTTGCTCTGCACCCTGATGGCGCTGCTGGCAGGCTGTGCCAGCTGGGGCGGTGACGATTGGCGCGAACCCGAGGTACACCTGGTCGAGGTCGAGACGGTCAAGGCCAGGTTGCTGGAGCAGGAGTTCGTGTTGCACCTGCGGGTAGACAACCCCAATGACAGCCGCCTGTTCATCCGCAACCTGTCGTATGCGATACGCCTCAACGACCTGCTGCTGGTACAGGATGAAACCAGTGTATGGCGCAGCGTGGGCGGGCATGCCCGGCGTACCTTCAAGATCACCGCGCGGACCAACCTGTGGCAGCACCTCAAGCCACTGGCCAAGCTGCTGAGAAGCGAGCAACCGCTGCATTACACCCTGCAGGGCGAGCTGGCGACCGGGTTGCTGTTCCATCGGGACCTGCACTTGTCGCGCAGTGGTGAGATAATCCCCGGCGATCTCAAACCGGAGTAACCCTGCAATGTCCCAACAACCCCACGTTCATGGCCCTGACTGCAACCACGATCATGATCATGACCACCACCACGATCACGGCCATGTACACGGCCCGCACTGCAACCACGGCCACCAGGAGCCGGTACGCAACGCCCTGAAGGACGTTGGCCGTAACGACCCGTGCCCGTGCGGCAGCCAGAAAAAGTTCAAGAAGTGCCACGGCGCCTGACCTGAACAGCGCTTGCGCAGCCCCACACAGGGCCTCGCTGTGAGCCGCAGGCGGGGCCACCTCAGCTAGTTGGCCCCAGCAGGCCCGGTTACCTTGCGCTGCAACAGCCCGGCGGTAGCCAGCAACAGCACGAAGCACAGGGCCATGCAAATGGCATTGGTGCCGTCCCAGCCAACCGTACCCAGCAGCAGTGATGGGCTGAACGCACCCACCGTGGCAAAAACCGCAATGGCCAGATCGTTCTTGCCCTGCATCTGCATCGCTGCCGGGCTGTTTTGCAGCGCTTGCGCCAACAGCGCCCCGCCCCCTACGTAAGTCAGGTTCCAGCCAAGGCCAAGGGCTATCAGCGACAGAGTCATCATCGCGTAGCTGTGCGACCACATGTTCATCGCCGTGCAACAGATCAACAGGCCCAGGCCTGCGCAGATGGTGGTTCTGACCCCGAGTTTGTGAATGATGGCACCGGTAAAGAACGACGGCGCAAACATGGCAATCACATGCCACTGGATTGCCAGGCGCACATCGGAAAAGTCCTCATGCATGTGCTTCATGTGCATCGACGCCTGAATCATCAGCAAATTCATGATGCCGTAGCCCAGCGCGGCAACCGCCATGGCCACGACCACCACCGGGCTCAGCGGCTCCGAGGTCGCGTCGGCGGGCTTTGCCGCACGTTCATGGCCGGCCCTTACGGCATCGCTGGGCAGGCAGGCAGCTATCAGCAAGGACATCACCGCCAGGCCGACAAACGCGGCGTAACACAGCGAAAACAGCGGATACCCGCCCAGGTCGCGCAGCCACTCGGTAAGGGCTGGCCCGACAACGGCGGCGATCACCCCGCCAGCCACCACCAGGGACAGCGCCTTGGGTTTCAGGCTTTGGGCCAGGTTGTCGGTGGCCGCAAAGCGGTTGAAGTTGGCGAACGCAATATAGATGCCCAATGCCGAATGGCTGATGACCAGGGTCGGGAAGTTCTGGTACTGCACGGCCAGGTAGCCCGTGACACCCGATACGGCCAAGGGTATGGAGCCCAGCATGAACGCGTGTTTGCGACCAATACGGCTCATAAGCCTGGAGACCGGATAGGTGGTCAGCATCAGGCAGAGGAACTGGAAACCATACGGCACCGTGGACCATGTGGCGGCAGGCGCCAGTGCCGCCCCGACGATCGCCGCCATGGTCACCGACATCACGGCAGTGGTCAGGTTGATCGACTGCGCAGTGAAATACAGATACGTGCGCCGCGGAAGTGTGCTGGTCATGGCGTGTGCTCACGGTAGGTGGATGGGCCGTTCTTGGCATCGCGATGAGTGCGATAGGTGCATGGTCGCATCTGCCGTGGCCTGGGGCGCGAACAGTCGACGCGCTTTCCGCTTAACTGTTAGGCTGTTTTTTCTAACAGCTGCTGGACCTGCCATGCGCCCGCAAAGCCTTCATGAACAGTTGAAACAGCGCCTCGAAGCCGGCGAGTGGCTACCCGGGCAGCGCATGCCGTCGATCCGCAAGCTGACAGCTGCGGTCGGCTGCAGTTATCACGACGTTGTCTCCAGCTACGCCCGGCTGGTCAGTGAAGGCGTATTGACGGCCGTCCCCGGTCGCGGCTATTTCGTTGCTGGCCACTCCCGGCAGGCAAGCCCGGTGGATGCCCCCAACGCAATGGCCGGCGACCCGCTGTTCAAGCTGCTGCAGGGTGGCCAGCAGTACACCAAACTGGGCAGCGGCTGGCTGCCACCCGCCTGGCGTGACACCGAGCTACTGACCAAGGCGATTCGGCGCACGGCGCGGCTGGAGCAGAGTTCGCTGGCGGAATATGGCGATATCCAGGGTTACCTGCCCATGCGCAAGCAGTTGTGCGTGCACCTGAAACGCCTGACCCGTGTCGATGCCCGGCCGCAGCAATTGCTGACCACGCTGGGCGCCACGCAAGCACTGGACCTGGTGGCGCGGTTGCTGATCAAGCCAGGCGATCACGTGTTCGTCGACGAGCCCGGCAATGGCAACCTGATCAAGCTGATCCAGTTGGCCGGCGGCCATGTGGTCGGGGTCCGCCGCGGCCAGGACGGGCCGGACGTGGAGGACATGAAAAACTACCTGGCCAAACACAAGGTCAGGGCGTTCTTCTGCAACAGCACGTTCCACAACCCGACCGGCGGCAACCTGAGCCCACACAATGCCTTCAGTGTCTTGCGCCTGGCGGTGGAGCATGACTTCTTCGTGGTCGAAGATGATGTATACGGCGACTTCAGCCCAGGCGTGCGCCAGACTTTTGCCGAACTGGACAACCTTGAGCGGGTCATCTACATCGGCAGCTTCTCCAAATGCCTGTCTGCGTCGTTGCGGGTGGGCTACATCGCCTGCTCGGCAGCGCTGATCGAACCGCTGATACGCCTGAAGTTGCTGACCTGCGTGGCCGTCCCGGCGTTTTGCGAACGCTTCGTCAACACCATCTTGTCCGACGGCACCTATGCCCGGCACATGAATGACGTGCAGCAGCGCCTGATCCGCCAGCAGGCGCAATCCCAGCGTTTGTTGCTGGAGCGTGGCTGGCAGTTCGATATAACGCCGCAAGGTGGCATGTTCCTGTGGGTATACCACCCCGACCTGGCAGACCTGCAACCTTTCATGCACAAGCTGGAGCAACACAAAGTGCTATTGATGCCGGGTTCGGCGTTCGCGGTCAGCCGTAACTACCAACGTTTTGCGCGCATCAATTGCACGCACTTTTCCGACACCGTGGCTGAGCATTTCAGGGTTTGAGTGCCTGCCTTGAGTTTAGAGGTGGTGCGTAAATCGAGCGCCGCCCGCGCGGCGCATCGCGAGCGAAGCTCGCGCCATTGATCGGTGCTGCAGACACCTCGGTGGTACGGCGCAGGCCGTTGTAGGAGCGGGTTCACCCGCGAAGAGGCCGGGCCTGCGGGCCAATATCCCTGGCCATTTACCGTCGCAGCCGCCACCGCATTCGCGGCGGTTCGACGCCTCGATGAACCCGCTCCTACATTGATCGGGGGTGCATACACACATCTGAGGTTCGGCACAGGCCGTCGTAGGAGCGGGTTCACCCGCGAAGAGGCCGGGCCTGCGGGCCAATATCCCTGGCCATTTACCGTCGCAGCCGCCACCGCATTCGCGGGTGAACCCGCTCCTACATTGATCGGTGGTGGACACACCTCGGTGGCTCGGCACAGACCGTCGTAGGAGCGGGTTCACCCGCGAAGAGGCCGGGCCTGCTGGCCAGTATCCCTGGCCATTCACCGTTGCACCCGCCACTGCATTCGCGGCGGTTCGACGCCTCGATGAGCCCGCTCCTACATTGATCGGGGGTGCATACACACATCTGAGGCTCGGCACAGGCCGTCGTAGGAGCGGGTTCACCCGCGAAGAGGCCGGGCCTGCTGGCCAATATCCCTGGCCTTTTACCGTCGCAGCCACCACCGCATTCGCGGCGGTTCGACGCCTCGATGAACCCGCTCCTACATTGATCGGGGGTGCATACACACATCGGTGGCTCGGCACAGGCCGTCGTAGGAGCGGGTTCACCCGCGAAGAGGCCGGGCCTGCGGGCCAGTATCCCTGGCCATTCATCGCCACAGCCGCCAGCGCATTCGCTGGGGATAGGTGGCTGCGATTGGCTTGTCGGGGAGGTGGAGTTAGGGCATCCAGGTGCATGGCGGGGGATTTGAGGTGATGCACAGATCGAGCGCCGCCCGCGCGGCGCTTCGCGGGACAAGCCCGCTCCCACTGTCTGTTTCGGGCCAGTCACTTCTGTGAGGTCACCGCTGTCCGCCTTGTTTGTACCCTTCGATATCGAAGGGGGCGCAGTCGCTCTACATCAATCTCCAGCCATACACCCAGGGTGCGCGCGCCTCTGGCCCAGGAGACATTGGCCCGAAACAGATGTGGGAGCGGCCTTGTGCCGCGAAGCGCCGCGCGGGCGGCGCTCGATCTCAAAGGCACCACACGCCCAACGCCAAGCTCAAAAAATAAAGCGCCGAGGGACCTTGCATGGCGCCTGCGTGCTTACTACCTTAGCGCCTTTCCACACTCGCCTCGCCTTGCAGGAGCCCTTGTCATGGCCGCCCCCGCCTTTCCTCCCTTCCGCCCGCGGTTCGCAACCGCTGCCACGCTGCTCGGCATGCTCGGGCTGGCCGGCTGCCAGACGGGCGGCTACCAGGACAGCGTGCCACCGACCAGCGGCGTGCAGCCGCTCAAGGGCCTGGCACAGAACGTTTCGGTACGGCGTAACGCCATGGGTGCACCGCTGATCGAAAGCAGCAGTTTCCATGACGCGCTGTTCAGCCTGGGCTATGTGCATGCCGGTGACCGCATCGAGCAGATGCTCGCCATGCGCCTGCTTGCCCAGGGCCGCCTGGCCGAACTGGCCGGCAGCGAAGCGCTGGACATCGACCGCCTGATGCGTGCCGCCAACCTCAAGCAGAGCGCCGCCCAGCAGTACGCGGACGCATCGCCAAGGCTCAAGCGCTTCTTCGAGGTGTATGCACGTGGGGTCAACGCCTACCTGTTCCGCTACCGCGACAAGCTGCCCGCTGGCCTGGCCAACAGTGGCTACCGCCCCGAATACTGGAAGCCTGAAGACTCGGCGCTGATCTTCAGCCTGTATGCCTTCAGCCAGTCGGTAAACCTGCAAGAGGAGCTGAGCGCCCTGACCCTGGCGCAGAAAGCCGGTAGCGACAAGCTGGCCTGGCTGCTACCCGGCGCCCCGGACGAACCGCTGGCCGAAAGCGAAGTGGACAAGCTCAAGGGCCTGAACCTGGCCAGCCAGTTGCCGGGGCTGCCCGCCCTGGCAGCTGCCAGCCAGAAGCTGGCTGACCTTGACCTGCTCGGCAGCCCAGGCTCGGCCAACCTGGCCCTCGGCCCGCAACGCAGCCGCAGCGGCAAGAGCCTGTTGGCCAGCGACAGCCGCGCCGCCTGGGCGCTGAGCCCGGTGCAAATCCACACCGGCAAGTACCAGGTCGCCGGCCTGTCGCTGCCCGGCCTGCCGATTGTGCTGGCCGGCTATAACGGCAAGCTGGCCTGGAGCAGCAGCGCGGTCATGGCCGACAACCAGGACCTGTACCTGGAGCAACTGCGTCGTCAGGGGAACCAACTGAGTTATCTGGCCGATGGTAAATGGCTGCCGGCCCGCGCCCGTAGCGAAACCTTCTTTGTCCGTGGCCAGCGGCCGCTGCGCGAAGTGATGTACGACACCCGCCATGGCACCCTGCTGGCCCAGCCAGACAGCGCCAGCCTGGGCCTGGCGCTGAACCTGCCGCAGTTCAAGGATGACCGCAGCCTGGATGCGCTGTTCAATCTGACCCGGGCCAGCAACGTGGAGCGGGCGTTCGACAGCACGCGTGAAGTGACTGCCGCTGCCCTGAACTTCGTGTTCGCCGAACCCGAGCATATTGGCTGGCAAGTCAGTGGCCGCTACCCAAATCGCCGCGAAGGCCAGGGCCTGCTGCCTTCGCCGGGCTGGGACGGGCGCTATGACTGGGACGGCTATGCCGACCCGATGCTGCACCCCTACGACCAGGACCCACCCGCCGGCTGGATCGGCCATGCCAACCAGCGCAGCCTGCCACGCGGCTATGGCATGCAGCTGTCCAGCACCTGGTATTACCCCGAGCGCGCCGAGCGCCTGGCCCAGCTGGCCGGCAATGGCCGCCACGACAGCCGCAGCATGATGGCCCTGCAGAACGATCAGGTCACCCTGCTGGCCGACAAGCTCAAGCAGATGTTCGACGCACCCGGCATGGCCCAGCCGCTCAAACAGGCGATTGATGCCCTGCCCGCGGCACAGCGCGACAAGGCCCGCGATGCACTGACCCGGCTCAAGGCCTTTGATGGCCGCCTGAGCCCGGTGTCGGCGGATGCCGCACTGTACGAGCTGTTCCTTCAGGAAGTGGCACGGCAGACCTTCCTCGATGACCTGGTCCCGGAGTCCGGCCCGGCCTGGCAGGCGTTCGTCAGCAATGCGCGGTTGTCGTTCTCGGCGCAGGCCGATCACCTGTTAGGGCGCGACGACAGCCCGTTCTGGGATGACCGCAGCACCCCGCAGAAGGAAGACAAGCCAGCCATTCTCGCCCGCAGCCTGGCGGGCGCAGTGGATGCCGGCACCGCACAACTGGGGGCAGACCGCCGCGCCTGGCAGTGGGGCAAGCTGCACCAGTACCGCTGGCCGGCACCGGCCTACCATGGCCTGGGCGATGCCATCAGCCGTTCGCCGCTGGCCGCAGGCGGCGACTTCACTACCCAGGCCCTGACGCCGTACGCCTGGGGCAGCGACTTCGACACCCGCCTGCCAGCCTCGGCACGGATGATCGTCGACTTCGGCCAGGCCGAACCGTTGCAGGTGCTGACCAGCAGCGGTCAGTCCGGCAACCCGGCCAGCGCGCATTACAGCGACGGGCTGGATGCCTGGTTCAAAGGGCGCTTCATGAGCCTGCCGCTGCAGCAGCAGAACTTTGGGCGGGCGTATGGCAACCAGCGTTTGACCTTGGTGCCCGGCAAGTAACCCTGTCAGCCTGAGCCGCCACCCGTGGCGGCTCAGGCTTTGCACTAAACAGCTACAACTGAAAGCTCGATCCGCTGCCCCAACACATGCAGCGCATACTCGACCTGTTCGATCTTGGAGCGGTGCAACAAGTCGACCAGGCGATCGACCTGGGGGCGATTCACTCCTAGTCGGCGCGCCATCTCGGTCTTGCTGACTTTTTGTGCCACCATGGTGTTCCACAACGCCGCCTTCGCTGCCGTCAGGGCTGGCAGGCGTACGACGGGTTGACCTGCTGTTGCAATTGCAGGGAGCGGGATAGCCTGCTTTTGATCCACATAGAACGAAAGCGCGGACTCCAAGGCATCCACGGCATCGAACAATGCCTCCTCCGGCGTATCACCAGCGCAGGCCATCTCAGGCACATCGGGACAACTCACCCAGGCATTGCCCTCTTCTTGATGAACGACGACCGGATACTCGAAAATCATCACGTGTCCCTCTAAATAAACCTTGAAATGACTGTCCTTGGCAGCACACAGTTAACCGCAAATGGAGTTTCGGCATTTCTGAACAGCGCGTAGTCCATTTCACTTGCGACAACGAACGCCCATACCATGGACCTGGTCATCGCCCCCCCCCGAAGCCTGGTACTGCCCGCTCGGTCGCTAACGAATCGTTTCCAACTTACGACCGACCGCCCAGCTCTCTAGCATCCTCGGCGCCGCACTGTTCACGACAAGTACGGCACCTTTCCATCAAGAGGATGATAACCATGGCTACAGAAACCCTGAAAATCGAAATTTCCTGGCCCGATACCCTCGAAGTTCCAGCTGGCGCTACCGTTAATGCGCAACTTTGGGTAGGTACCGAAATCGCCGACTACCGGATGATCACCGACGGTGATGCCTGCGCCCCTGCCGGCACTTCGCCGGCAACCTTGGAAATCACTTATGACGCCGAGGATCTGCTGCCAGACAATGCTGAAACTGTCTGGGATTACCTCCATATTGCCCCCTACCTGATGCATGACGGCAAACGCCTGAACATCGCCCGGGTTGCCAAGGTCGGCATCGAGGAAGCGAGGCTGTCAGGCTGGAAGATTGCAATTTCCTGATGCAGACCAGGCAGCCCTTGCGAGGGCTGCCTCACACTTCGAACTTCCCGCAGCCGGCAACACTCTGAGCTAGCAAGCCCCTTCCCAGACGTTGCGCCATGGACCTCGTCATCGCCCGCCCCGAAGGCCTGTACTGCCCGCCCGGTGATTTCTATATCGACCCGTGGCGGCCCGTGGACCGCGCCGTGATCACCCATGGCCACGGCGACCATGCACGTACCGGCAATGGCCATTACCTGACCGCCAGCCCCGGCGCTGGCATCCTGCGCAGCCGCCTGGGCCAGGACATCAATTTGCAGACTCTGCCTTACGGCGAACGCCTGCTGCACCATGGCGTAACCTTGAGCCTGCACCCGGCCGGGCATGTGCTGGGCTCGGCGCAGGTGCGCCTGGAGTACCAGGGTGAAGTGTGGGTCGCCTCCGGTGATTACAAAGTCGAGCCCGATGGCACCTGCACACCTTTCGAACCGGTGCCCTGCCACACGTTCATCACCGAATCGACCTTCGGCCTGCCGATCTACCGCTGGCCCAGCCAGGCAGAGATCTTTGCCGGTATCAATGCCTGGTGGCGTGCAAACTGCGTACAGGGCAAGGCCAGCGTGTTGTTCTGCTACGCCTTCGGCAAGGCCCAGCGGATTCTGCATGGGCTGGACGCCAGCATCGGGCCGATCCTTGTGCACGGCGCCGTCGAGCCGCTCAACCGGGTGTACCGCGACGCCGGTATCCAGCTGCCAGAAACCCGCTATGCCGGCGATATCCCACGCAACGACCCGCTGCTGCGTCAGGCACTGGTGCTGGCCCCGCCGTCGGCCGGCGGCAGCAGCTGGATGCGCCGTTTCGGCGACTACAGCGATGCCTTCGCCAGCGGCTGGATGCTGCTGCGCGGCACCCGCCGGCGGCGCGGCGTGGACCGAGGCTTCGTGCTTTCCGACCATGCCGACTGGCCCGGCCTGCTCTGGGCCATCGGCCAGACCGGTGCCGAACGGGTGATGGTCACTCATGGTTCGGTCAACGTCTTGGTGCGCTACCTCAACGAACAAGGCCTGGATGCCCGCGCCTTCGTCACCGAGTATGGCGAGGAAGACGACGTACCGAATGCCGAGCCGGCGCCATGAAAGCCTTCGCCACGTTGTACATGCGCCTGGATGCGACCACCTCCAGCAACGCCAAGCTCGACGCACTGCGAGATTACTTCGCCACGGCCCCTGCCGAAGATGCCGCCTGGGCGGTGTACTTTTTGGCCGGCGGGCGCCCGCGCCAGCTGGTGCCCACGCGTCTTTTGCGCGAACTGGCCACGGCCCTGGCCGGCCTGCCGGACTGGCTGTTCGAAGAAAGCTATCAGGCCGTGGGCGACCTGGCCGAGACCATTTCGCTGCTGCTGCCGCTACACGCCGATGGCAGCGAAGAAGGCCTGGCTATCTGGGTGGAACAGCACTTGCTGCCCTTGCGCGGGCTACCGCCTGAACAGATCCAGCAGCACCTGCAGCCGCTCTGGGCGCAGCTGGAGCGCCCCAGCCTGATGCTGTGCCTGAAGCTGATCACGGGTAGTTTTCGCGTGGGCGTGTCCAAACTGCTGGTGACCCGGGCCCTGGCGCAACTGGCCGGGCTAGATGTCAAACGCGTGGCCCAGCGCCTGGTCGGCTACACCGACATCGGCCATCGCCCCACGGCAGCCAGTTACCAGAAGCTGATCGCCGCCGAGTCCGCCGATGAACACAGCCAGCGTGGCGGCCAGCCCTACCCATTCTTCCTGGCCCACCCGCTGCAAATTCCCACCGATCAATTCGATACCCTGCTCGGACCGCCAAGCGATTGGCAAATCGAGTGGAAGTGGGACGGCATTCGCGCCCAGGTGGTCAAGCGCGAGGGCCAGCTGTGGGTCTGGTCGCGCGGCGAAGAACTGGTGACCGACCGCTTCCCCGAACTGCACAGCCTGGCGCAGACGCTGCCCGATGGCGTGGTGCTGGACGGTGAGATTCTGGTCTGGAAGCCAGGTGGTACAGGCGCTGAACTGGCGGTGCAGCCTTTTGCCGTGTTGCAGCAGCGCATTGGGCGCAAAACGCTGGGCAAGAAGCTGCTGAACGATGCTCCAGTGGTGCTGCAGGCCTATGACCTGTTGGAGTGGCGAGGCGAGGACTGGCGCAACCGACCACAGCATGAACGCCGTCGCCAACTGGAACGCCTGGTGGTTGAGTGCCCACTGGCGCCTGTGCTGTTGTCGCCGCTGCTGGAAGGCCCCGGCTGGGACGACCTTGCCCGCCAGCGCGAGCAGTCGCGCAGCCTGGGGGTCGAAGGCCTGATGCTCAAGCAGCGCGAGGCCCTGTACGGCGTGGGGCGTACCAAGGACATGGGCACTTGGTGGAAGTGGAAAATCGACCCGTTCAGCGTCGATGCCGTGCTGATCTATGCCCAGCGCGGCCACGGCCGCCGGGCAAGCCTGTACAGCGATTACACCTTCGCCGTGTGGGATACACCGGCCGGCACGCCGGGGCGGGCGCTGGTGCCGTTTGCCAAGGCCTATTCAGGGCTCAGTGACGAAGAAATGCGCAAGGTCGACGCCATCATCCGCAAAACCACGGTGGACACCTTTGGCCCGGTGCGCAGCGTAACGCCAACACTGGTGTTCGAGCTGGGCTTTGAAGGCATCGCGCTGTCCCGGCGCCACAAGAGCGGTATTGCCGTGCGCTTTCCGCGCATGCTGCGCTGGCGGCTGGACAAGCCGGTGGAAGAGGCGGATGACCTGGCGAGCTTGCAGGCATTGCTGGCCTGAGAAGAATTTGCGACCGGGTTGGCTTCTTCGCGGGTAAACCCGCACACAGGTGATACACACTAGCTGTCTGTGGGAGCGGGTTCACCCGCGAAGAAGCCAACCCGGTGCTCAGGGCAACACCGATGGAGGCGCAAGGCCAAAAACTGTGCTTCTATCTGTGTGCCGACCCGTGTCGCAGACCGTTTTCGCCACGCAGCCAGGACCAACATGCACCATTCAACCCACGACCTGCTCTCCCCCGTTCCGGGCATCACCCGCCAGTTGCACAGCTTCCACTTCGGCCCCCGTGGTGGCGGCAAGGTTTATATCCAGGCCTCACTGCACGCCGACGAACTGCCGGGCATGCTGGTAGCCTGGCACCTCAAGCGCCGCCTGGCGGAACTGGAACAGCAGGGCCGGCTGCAGCGCGAGATCATCCTGGTGCCGGTGGCCAACCCGGTGGGCCTGGAGCAAGTGCTGCTGGATGCGCCACTGGGGCGCTTCGAACTGCAAAGCGGTGAAAACTTCAACCGCAACTTCGTCGATTTGTCGGACAGCATCGGCGACCAGGTCGAAGAACACCTGAACCAGGACCCGGCGCACAACATTGCGCTGATCCGCGAATACCTGCGCCGTGGGCTGGACGCGCACCCTGCGCGCACACCGCTGCAGGCCCAGCGCCTGATCCTCCAGCGCCTGGCGTGCGATGCCGACATGGTGCTGGACCTGCACTGCGATTTCGAGGCGGTCGAGCACCTGTACACCACACCAGACGCCTGGCCGCAAATCGAGCCGCTGGCCCGCTACCTGGGCGCCCAGGCCAGCCTGCTGGCCACCGACTCGGGCGGGCAGTCATTCGATGAGTGCTTCAGCCTGGTCTGGTGGCAGTTGCAGCAACGCTTCGGCAAGCGCTTCCCGGTCCCGCTGGGCTGCTGTTCGGTGACGGTCGAGCTACGTGGCCAGGCGGATGTCAGCCATGACCTGGCCAGCAAGGACTGCCAGGCGATACTCGACTTCCTCACCCACGCGGGTGTTATCGAGGGCTCCAGCGCCGCCATGCCCGCCTTGCTCTGCCCTGCCACGCCACTGGCTGCCGTGGAACCCGTGGCGACACCACTGGGCGGCTTGCTGGTGTATCACGCCAAACCGGGCCAGCACCTGGAGGCCGGCCAGTTGATCGCCGAAGTCATCGACCCGCTCAGCGACCGCGTGACTGCGGTACACAACAGCCAGCCTGGCCTGCTGTATGCGCGCAGCGTACGGCGCATGGCCACCGCCGGCATGGTCATCGCCCATGTCGCCGGCGAGCAGGTGTGTCGCAGCGGTTACCTGCTGGCCAACTGATCCAGTAAAACCATTGCTTGTGGCCGGCGGTCTGTAGAAGCACAGCCTTCGTAGGACCTCCTGCCTGATGCCTACCGCTACCGACCTTGCCAATGCCTGGTTCGCCCACCGTGGCTGGAAGCCGTTCGCGTTTCAGCGACGGGTATGGGCGGCTGTAGAGCGCGGTGAATCCGGCCTGCTACACGCCAGTACCGGCGCCGGCAAGACGTACGCGGTATGGCTGGCCGCGCTACGCGCCTTCAAGGCCCAAGCCCAAGCCCAAGCCCAAGCCCAAGCCCAAGCTCGCCAGCCTGCACCCTTGCAGGTGCTGTGGGTGACGCCCATGCGTGCCCTGGCAGCCGACACTGCACGCGCCTTGCAAGCACCTGTGGATGAACTGGGCCTGCCCTGGAGCGTGGGTGTACGCAGCGGCGACACCGGCAGCGCCGAGCGCGCCCGGCAAGCCCGGCGCCTGCCCAGCGTACTTGTCACCACCCCCGAGAGCCTGACCCTGCTGTTGACCCGCGCACAGGCACACGAGGATTTCGCCACGCTGCGCATGGTGGTAGTGGACGAATGGCACGAGCTGCTGGGCAACAAGCGTGGCGTACAACTGCAACTGGCCTTGGCTCGCCTGCGTCACTGGCAACCTGGCCTGCCAACCTGGGGCTTGTCGGCAACACTGGGCAACCTGCGCCACGCGCTGGAGGTGTTGCTGCCGCAAGGCGGCCTGCTGGTGCAGGGCCGGCAAGACAAGGCGCTGCAGGTTGATACCCTGCTGCCGGCTGCGATCGAGCGTTTCCCCTGGGCCGGGCATATGGGCCTGAAGATGCTCGGCCAGGTCAGCCACGAGATCGATGCCAGCACCAGTTGCCTGGTGTTTACCAACACCCGCGCCCAGGCCGAACTCTGGTATCAGGCCCTGCTCGAAGCCCGCCCCGACTGGGCCGGCGTGCTTGCCCTGCACCACGCCTCGCTGGCCCGCGATACCCGGGACTGGGTCGAGCGCAGCCTCAAGCAGGGTAGCCTGAAGGCGGTAATCTGTACCTCCAGCCTGGACCTGGGCGTGGACTTCCTGCCCGTGGAGCGGGTGCTGCAGATCGGCTCAGCCAAGGGCATTGCGCGCCTGATGCAGCGGGCCGGCCGCTCCGGCCATGCACCAGGGCGGCACTCGCGGGTTACCCTGGTGCCCACTCACAGCCTGGAACTGGTAGAAGCGGCGGCGGCCCGCCAGGCACTGGCAGCCGGGCATATCGAGGCCCGTTTCTCGCCGCGGCTGTGCATGGACGTGCTGGTGCAGCACTTGGTCAGCATGGCCTTGGGCGGTGGCTTTCGCCCCGAGCAGTTGCTGGCCGAAGTGCGCAGCACCTGGGCTTTCGCCGAGTTGCGCGACAGCCAATGGCAGTGGGCGCTGGACTTCGTCTGCCACGGCGGCAGCTCGCTCAGCGCCTACCCGGACTACCAGCGCGTCGAGCGCCACGCCGACGGGGTGTACCGGGTGGCCAGTGAACGCCTGGCACGGCGCCATCGCATGGGTATCGGCACCATCGTCAGTGATGCCAACCTGCAGCTGAAATTCTGGAGCAAGGGCGGTGGGGGCAAGACGCTGGGCAGTGTCGAAGAAGCATTCATCGCCCGCCTGCGGCCCGGCGATACGCTGGTGTTCGCCGGGCGAATACTGGAGTTGGTACGAGTGGAAAACATGACCGCCTATGTGCGTCGCAGCACGGCGCGCAAGGCGGCTGTGGCACGCTGGAATGGCGGGCGCATGCCGCTGTCCAGCGAGCTGGCGGATGCGCTGGTCGAACAGCTCGATGCCGCAGCCAATGATCGTTTTGCTGGCCCGGAGATGCGGGCCGTGCGCCCGTTGCTGGTACTACAGGCACAATGGTCGGCCTTGCCCACCACGCGCACGCTGCTGGCCGAAACCTTCAAATCCCGCCAGGGCTGGCACTTGTTCCTGTATCCCTTTGCCGGGCGCATGGCCAACCTCGGCCTGGCCAACCTGATCGCCTGGCGGGTCAGCCGCGAGCAGCCGCTGTCGGTGTCGATTGCCGTCAACGACTATGGGTTCGAGCTGCTCAGTCCTGGCAACGTCGACTGGGCGACCCACTTGCCGCAGGCGCTCAGTACCGAACATCTGCTGGAGGATGTGCTTGCCAGCCTGAACGCAGGGGAAATGGCACTGCGGCGCTTTCGTGAGATTGCCCAGATTGCCGGGCTGGTGTTTGGCGGGTATCCGGCGGCGCAGAAGAGTACGCGACAGATCCAGGCGTCCAGCGGGCTGTTCTATGAGGTTTTTCGCAAGCATGACGCGGAGAATTTGCTGCTTGGCCAGGCACGGGATGAAGTGTTGAGAGAAGAACTGGAAATCGAGCGGCTGCATCGGCAACTGCTGAAAATGAACGGGTTGCAGCTGGACCTGCGCGCGTTGAAGCGGCCGGGGCCGTTGGCGTTTGCCTTGCTGGTGGAGGGGATGCGCGAGACGTTGAGCACCGAGAAACTGGCGGACCGGATTGCGCGGATGGTGGCGGAACTGGAGCATGCGGCGGGCGGGGGGTGACTGCGATGTGTTGGTGCTTTTTGGGGCTGCTTTGCAGCCCTTTCGCGACGCGGCCCCCGGTCAAAACGGGCAAGACTGCATGAATCACCAGCCCATTGAGCACTGCGGCCAGACGCTGTGGCTGCTCCCTGACAAAGCCATCTACTGGCCCGCGCGCCGCGCCTTGCTGGTGGCCGACGTGCACATTGGCAAGGCCGCCAGCTACCGCGCCCTGCATCAACCCGTGCCGCGCGGTACGACCGAGGCAACGCTCGCCCGCCTGGATGCCCTGCTAGAGGAACATAAGTGCGAGCAACTGATAGTACTGGGCGATTTCCTGCATGCGCGCACAGCCCGGGCCCCAGCAACGCTGGCCCGGCTGCATGCCTGGCGAGCGCGGCATAATGACCTGAAAATCGTCCTGATACGCGGCAATCATGATCGCAACGCCGGCGACCCACCCGTTTCGCTCGGAATTGAGGTCAAGGACGAACCTTGGGTTTTAGCCCCATTTGCACTACAGCATGAACCTGAAGCCAACCCGACACACCCGGTACTGGCAGGCCATGTACACCCGGTCTTCGTCCTTCGCGGCAAAGCCCGTCAGCGCCTGCGCCTGCCTTGCTTCCTGATCGATGAGCAGGTCAGCCTGCTGCCGGCTTTCGGTGAATTCACCGGCGGTTGGGAAATCACCCCCACCAGCGCCAGCCGGGTTTACCTGGCCGGGGCTGGTCGCATCTGGGCGCTATAGCAGCGCTCAGGCTACAGGCGCGGGAGGCGGCTCATCTGGCAGGGTCGGCTCGCCCGGCTCCATGGGTTGAGTTTCACCAGGTTCCGGCGGTTGCGGGGTATCGGGGTCAGGCTGGTGGGGCACGCCCCCCGCCTGCATCGGCAGCGGGTGTGCCAGCAGTGACCAGGGCAACAACCCGATGTGGTTGGGCTGCAGACCTGCCAGCTTGGCACTGATTGCGGGATGGAGTTTCATTGGCGGCTCCTGACAAGGCCGATGCGCATCATGCGCACCGGCGTTCATCCGTTGGAGTGCCAAAGCCGCGGGTAATTCCCCGCGTTTGTCGGCTCAGGTACGAGGCAGGGTGACGCCGCGCTGGCCCTGGTATTTGCCGCCACGGTCCTTGTACGACACTTCGCATTCTTCGTCGGACTGCAGGAACAACATCTGTGCCACGCCTTCATTGGCGTAGATCTTCGCCGGCAGCGTGGTGGTGTTGGAGAACTCCAGCGTCACGTGGCCTTCCCATTCGGGTTCGAGCGGGGTGACATTGACGATGATGCCGCAACGGGCGTAGGTGCTCTTGCCTAGGCAGATGGTCAGCACGTCACGCGGGATGCGGAAGTACTCGACGGTGCGCGCCAGGGCGAACGAGTTCGGCGGGATGATGCACACGTCGCTCTTGATGTCGACGAAGCTGCCGGCATCGAAGTTCTTCGGATCGACGGTGGCCGAGTTGATGTTGGTGAACACCTTGAATTCGTCGGCGCAGCGCACGTCGTAGCCGTAGCTGGAGACGCCGAAGGAGATAACCCGGCTGTCCTGCTCGCCGCGCACCTGGCGTTCGACGAACGGTTCGATCATGCCGTGTTCCTGCGCCATGCGGCGAATCCACTTGTCCGATTTGATGCTCATGGCGGGGTGTCCTGAAGAGTTGCGAGGGGAAAATCCAGACGCGCATATTACCGGTCCCGGCGCCCGGGTTAAAGTTCCACTGCCTCATCCCGCGCCGGACGGGGGCTGCAGCCGCCGTCGATCCGAATTTGCTTAAAGCGTTCACAGACCATTGGCAGCTCGTGGAAAGTGGGGTAAGGTGGCGCCACTGTGCTGCACGTGACACCGAGAATCTCTAGTTTGATGCACGATCCTGATCGGCCCATCGCTGAATTTTCTGCTCTCTTTGCGCTCAGTCCCGGCCAGGGTTTTTCCTGACCGTTATCAAATTGTCCAAGGAGACAGAAAAATGTCCAACCGTCAATCCGGTGTTGTTAAGTGGTTCAACGATGAGAAAGGCTACGGCTTCATCACCCCTCAGTCGGGCGACGACCTGTTCGTGCACTTCAAAGCCATCCAAGCTGACGGCTTCAAAACCCTGAAAGAAGGCCAGGCTGTTACTTTCGTCGCTACCCGCGGCCAGAAAGGCATGCAGGCTGAAGAAGTTCAGATCGCCTAAGTCGATCTAGCTTTTTAGCTTTCAAAAAAACCCGCCTTCTGGCGGGTTTTTTTATGCCTGGCTGAAAGACCGAGTCACCTGCTTCGCGGGCTTGCCCGCTCCCACAGGGACCGCGCGGCACTTGCAGGCTGCGCTTTACCTGTGGGAGCAGGCGACACGGTCTCAGATCAGTCTTCGCTGATGGTAATGCTCGGCATCGCCGGCGCCGCCGCTTCCTGCAACACAATGCGCGCACCCACCTGACGTGCCAGCTCCTGATAAACCATGGCAATCTGGCTTTCCGGCTCGGCAATCGCCGTCGGTTTGCCGCTGTCAGCCTGTTCGCGGATCAGCATCGACAGCGGCAGCGAGGCCAGCAGGTCGACGCCATACTGGCTGGCCAGCTTCTCACCGCCACCTTCGCCGAACAGGTGCTCGGCATGGCCGCAATTCGAGCAGATGTGCACGGCCATGTTCTCGACCACGCCCAGCACCGGAATGTTGACCTTGCGGAACATCTCCACGCCTTTCTTGGCATCCAGCAGCGCCAGGTCCTGCGGCGTGGTGACGATCACCGAACCCGCCACCGGCACTTTCTGTGCCAGGGTCAGCTGGATGTCGCCGGTGCCCGGCGGCATGTCGATGACCAGGTAATCCAGGTCATCCCAGGCAGTCTGGGTCACCAGTTGCAGCAATGCACCGGAAACCATCGGGCCACGCCAGACCATCGGCGTGTTGTCATCGGTAAGGAACGCCATGGACATGACTTCCACACCATGGGCCTTGATCGGCACAAACCACTTCTGCTCGCGAATCTGCGGGCGGGTGCCTTCGGCGATACCAAACATCACGCCCTGGCTAGGGCCATAGATGTCGGCATCGAGAATACCTACCCGCGCACCTTCGCGGGCCAGGGCCAAGGCCAGGTTGGCCGCCGTGGTCGACTTGCCCACACCGCCCTTGCCGGACGCCACGGCAATGATGTTCTTGACGCTGGCCATGGCCGGCACCTGGGCCTGGGCCTTGTGCGCGGCCACCACGCAGTCTATCGACACCTCGGCGCTGCTGACGCCCTCGAGGTTACCGATAGCGGTTTGCAGCACCTGGGCCCAGCCATTCTTGAACAGCCCTGCGGCATACCCCAGTTGCAATTGCACGCTGACCTGCCCGCCCTTGATATCGACGGCGCGCACGCAGCCGGCGCTGACCGGGTCCTGGTTCAGGTAGGGGTCGGTGTACTGGCGAAGCACGCCTTCGACGGCGGCACGGGTGACGGCACTCATGGAGACTCCCATTGGCAAACTGAATGTAAAACAGGCGCCTATCCTAACCCGTCAATCGTCAGCAGATGCGCGTGCGGGGTGAAATATCTTCGCCAGCCCTTTATAGTGGCCGATCAACCTCATTTTTACCCCGTCGCCAGATAAGTAGCCGAGCCACCATGTCCGAGCCACGCCAGATTCTCGTCACCAGCGCCCTGCCCTATGCCAATGGATCGATCCACCTTGGCCATATGCTGGAGTACATCCAGACGGACATGTGGGTGCGCTTCCAGAAACTGCGCGGCAACCAGTGCATCTATGTCTGCGCAGACGACGCTCACGGCTCGGCCATCATGCTGCGCGCCGAAAAAGAAGGCATCACCCCGGAGCAACTGATCGCCAACGTCCAAGCCGAGCACAGCAGCGACTTCGCCGACTTCCTGGTGGACTTCGACAACTTCCACTCTACCCACAGCGAAGAAAACCGCGAACTGTCGAGCCTGATCTACTCGCGCCTGCGTGAAGCCGGGCACATTGCCACCCGTTCGGTGACCCAGTACTTCGACCCGGAAAAGGGCATGTTCCTGGCCGACCGTTTCATCAAGGGCACCTGCCCCAAGTGTGCGGCCGAAGACCAGTACGGCGACAACTGCGAAAAATGCGGCGCCACCTACGCACCTACCGAACTGAAGAACCCCAAGTCGGCGATTTCCGGTGCCACCCCGGTACTGCGTGACTCCCAGCACTTCTTCTTCAAGCTGCCAGACTTCCAGGCCATGCTGCAGCAGTGGACCCGCAGCGGCACCTTGCAGGACGCCGTCGCCAACAAGCTGGCCGAATGGCTGGATTCCGGCTTGCAGGAGTGGGACATCTCCCGCGATGCACCGTACTTTGGCTTTGAAATCCCGGGCGAGCCAGGCAAGTACTTCTACGTATGGCTGGACGCGCCAATCGGCTACATGGCCAGCTTCAAGAACCTCTGCGCGCGCCGCCCAGAGCTGGACTTCGATGCCTTCTGGAACGAAGGCTCCAACGCCGAGCTGTACCACTTCATCGGCAAGGACATCGTCAACTTCCACGCCCTGTTCTGGCCTGCCATGCTTGAAGGCGCTGGCTTCCGCAAGCCGACTGCAGTCAACGTGCACGGTTACCTGACCGTCAACGGCGCCAAGATGTCCAAGTCACGCGGCACCTTCATCAAGGCCCGCACCTACCTCGATCACCTGCAGCCGGAATACCTGCGTTATTACTACGCGGCCAAACTGGGCCGCGGCGTCGATGACCTGGACCTGAACCTGGAAGACTTCGTGCAGAAGGTCAACTCCGACCTGGTCGGCAAGGTAGTCAACATCGCCAGCCGCTGCGCCGGCTTCATCCACAAGGGCAACGAAGGTGTGATGGTGGCCGGCGATGCCGCACCAGAGCTGACCGAAGCCTTCCTGGCCGCCGCCCCGTCCATTGCCGAAGCCTATGAAGGCCGCGACTTTGGCCGTGCCATGCGCGAAATCATGGCCCTGGCCGACCGCGCCAACGCCTGGATCGCCGACAAGGCACCGTGGTCGCTGGCCAAGCAGGAAGGTAAACAGGATGAAGTACAAGCCATCTGCGCCCAGGGCATCAACCTGTTCCGCCAGCTGGTAATCTTCCTCAAGCCGGTGCTGCCGCTGCTGGCTGCCGATGCCGAGGCCTTCCTCAACGTTGCCCCGCTGACCTGGAACGACCACCTGTCGCGCCTGGAAAACCACCAGCTGAACCCGTTCAAGGCCCTGATGAGCCGCATCGAGCCGGCCAAGGTAGAAGCCATGGTCGCCGCCAGCAAGGAAGACTTGCTGGCCGCCGAAGCCAAGGCCCCGGCCGGCAACGGCGAGCTGACCAAGGACCCCCTGTCGGCAGAAATCGAGTTCGACACCTTCGCTGCCGTCGACCTGCGCGTGGCGCTGATCGTCAAGGCCGAAGCCGTACCGGGCGCCGACAAGCTGCTGCAACTGACCCTGGACATCGGTGACGAGCGCCGCAACGTGTTCTCCGGCATCAAGTCGGCTTACCCAGACCCGTCCCAGCTGGAAGGCCGCCTGACCATGATGGTGGCCAACCTCAAGCCACGGAAAATGCGCTTTGGCGTGTCCGAAGGCATGGTCATGGCCGCCGGCCCTGGCGGTGAAGAGATTTACCTGCTGAGCCCGGACAGCGGCGCCAAGCCAGGTCAGCGCATCAAGTAACAGCCTTGAAGGCCACGGTGGGAGCGGGCATGTCGAGGCGTCGAACCGCCGCGACATGCCCGCTCCCACATTTGCTCGGCAGCGTGATGCCAAACACCGGACAATCGCCCCGATTCCCGGCTATCGTCATCTAATGAATGACTACATCCTGGTCCTGATCAGCGCCGCGCTGGTCAATCATCTGTGCCTACACCAACAGTCACTGCCCAGGCTGCACCTGCATGTGCACGGCCTGGCCTGCGCACTGTGCATCGCCCTGGGTGTGATCGGCGCTCAGCTGCTGGCTCAAGGGGTGCTTGCCCCGTTGCACATCCAGGACCTTGCCCTGTTCCTGTTGCTACCCTGGCTGGCACTGCTCGCCTGGGGCATACCATGGCTCCTGGCCAAATGGCGCCCGACCTGGCCCGTAGCGCAGTTGCCAGCACTGCTGTCGAGCAACGCCGTAGCGCTGGGGCTGGCCCTGCAACAGGCCAGCGATGACAGCGCCTGGTCATCCTCGCTGCTGCAAGCCCTGCTGGCTGGAGCCGGTTTCTGGCTGGCGCTGGCCTTGTTCGCCGACTTGCGACAGCGCATTGCTGACGCCGACGTCCCCGGCGTGCTGCGCGGCCTGCCCATCGAGTTGATCGGTGCCGGAATCATGGCCATGGCGTTTTCCGGTTTCAACGGGTTATTCAGCCAATGAAAAGCAAACCTGACCCGCGGTTACGCACCAGCATGGGCCTGGTTTTGCTGGCCTGCGCGCCTGGCCTGCTGACGCTGCTATGGCTGCACGGCTGGGGGTTGCTGTTGAACCTGTTGCTTTGCGCCAGTGCCGCGCTGGCTTGCGAAGCACTGCTGCTGGCGTTACGCGCACAACCGCTGGGCGCGGCGTTAAATGATGGCAGCGCGCTGGTGACTGCCGTGCTGCTCACCGCTGCCCTGCCCCCACTTGCCCCCTGGTGGTTGCCTGTAGTCGCCGCAAGCGTTGCCATTGGCATCGGCAAGCAGGCCTTTGGCGGTGTCGGGCGCAACCTGTTTAACCCGGCCATGGTTGGGTATGCCTTCGTATTGCTGAGTTTCCCGCTGCAGATGAACCACTGGCCAGGGCCAGCACCTGGCCTGCTCGACAGCCTGCAACAGGTGTTCGCCGGCGGTGATCAGATCGATGCCTGGGCGCGGCCAACACTACTCGACGGCCTGCGCCACAACCGCAGCCTGACCATCGATGAGCTGTTCGCCAGCCACCCAGGCTTCGGCAGCGTCGGCGGGCGCGGCAGCGAATGGGCCAACCTGGCATTCCTGCTGGGCGGATTGTTCCTGCTACAGCGCAAGGTGATTAGCTGGCATACGCCGGTTGGGCTACTGGCAGGGCTGTTGTTGTTCAGCCTGCTAGCCTGGAACGGCTCGGGCTCGGACTCCAACGGCTCGCCCTTGTTGCACCTGTTCTCCGGCTCGACCATGCTGGCGGCGTTCTTCATCGCCACCGAGCCAGTGTCTGGCCCCCGGCACGAGTGGGCGAGACTGTGGTTCGGCCTGGGGGCGGGGCTGCTGATCTACCTGATTCGCACTTGGGGTAGCTACCCGGATGGCACGGCGTTCGCCATCCTGCTGATGAACCTCGTGGCGCCGAGCCTTGAGCGCCTGGCCTTGCAACACCAGCAGGCCACTCGATGAACCGCCTGGTGCGTGATACGTGCCTGCTGATGCTGACTGCGGCACTCGCCTTGTCCGCCACCCTGGCATGGCGACATTGGACCAGCACGGCGATTGCCGACGCCGAGAAACAACTGCAAAGCCGCCAGCGGTTGGCGGTGCTGCCCGAAGGCAGTTACGACAACCAGCCACTCGACACCCCGCTATCAAGACCCGCGCCACAGCGGCCAAGCAGCCGTATCCTGGCGGCTTACCGGGCCACGCTGGCAGGCAAACCTACCGCGATCATCCTCGTCACCCAGACCCAGGGCTACGCCGGGCCGATCGTGCTGAGCATCGCCATCGCCGCTGATGGCCACCTGATTGGTAGCCAGGTGGTCGAGCAACAGGAAAGCCCCGGGCTTGGCGCACGCCTGGCTGACCCACGCGTGAACTGGTTGGGGCAATTTGCCAACCGGCTTTTGGGCGATCACTGGGCCCTGAAGCGCGACCAGGGTGACTTTGACCAATTGGCCGGCGCCACCGTGACCTCGCGGGCAGTGATCGCAGCATTGCAGGAGGCCCTGAGCTATTTCGACGAGCAGCGCAGCGCACTGCTGGAGGGCGCCACACATGAATAGGTTCTACCTGCTGGCTGTAGCGCTTGTACCCCTGCTGGGCGCCACCCACACACTCCGCGAAGGCACGGCTATCGGCCTGTGTGCGGTAGTGATGAGCCTCCTGCACCAACTGCTGATGGCGCCCCTGCGCCAGCACCTGAGCAGCTGGGCGTATGTGCTGGCCAGCCTGCTACTGCTGGCCGCACTGGCCAGCTGCCTGCAACTGGCGCTGCGGGCTTGGCTGCTGCCATTGGCCATTGCCCTCGGCCATTATCCCGCACTGCTGTGCCTGCAATGCCTGGCCACCGACCACCTGCTGCCTAACCAAGGTCGCTGGCGCCTGCTCGCCAGGCACCTTGCCGCGGTGCTTGCCACTTGCCTGCTGCTCGGCGCCAGCCGCCAATGGCTGGCCGACCTGGCCGATGTACACCTGGCCAACCTGGCCCCCGGCGCCCTGCTACTGCTCGGACTGCTGTTGGCCTTGTACAATCGCCTGCGTCCGGGCCCTGCCCACCCTCGTCGTCAAGGAAAGCTCTGATTTCATGAATGCCGCCAAACGCCTGGAGATCTTTCGCAGGCTGCACGAAGACAACCCCGACCCGAAGACCGAACTGGCCTACACCACCCCATTTGAACTGCTGGTCGCCGTGACACTGTCTGCGCAATCCACCGACGTCGGCGTCAACAAGGCCACCGCTCGCCTGTTTCCCGTCGCCAACACTCCCGAGGCCATCTACGCCTTGGGCGTTGACGGCCTGAGCGAATACATCAAGACCATCGGGCTGTACAACAGCAAAGCCAAGAACGTCATTGAAGCCTGCCGCCTGCTGATCGAGCACCACGACAGCCAGGTGCCGCAAACCCGCGAAGCCCTGGAGGCGCTGCCTGGCGTGGGCCGCAAGACCGCCAACGTGGTGCTCAACACGGCATTCCGCCAGCCGACCATGGCAGTGGATACCCATATCTTCCGGGTCAGCAACCGCACCGGCATTGCGCCAGGCAAGACGGTACTGGAAGTGGAGAAAAAGCTGATCAAGTTCGTGCCCAAGGATTACCTGCTCGACGCCCACCACTGGCTGATCCTGCACGGGCGCTATGTGTGCCAGGCACGCAAGCCAAGGTGCGGTAGCTGCCGGATCGAAGATTTGTGCGAGTACAAGCACAAGACCTCCGACGATTGAGTCGATAGCTGGAAACCACGCTTTGCGATTGAAAAAATCTTTTTTACCAGCGTCTGCTTTCTGGTTATAAGGACGGCCAATGGCCCCTTGGCTTGGAGCGACTCATGAGCACCGATAAAGACGACCTGTCGATCGAAGATGATTTTGTTGCCACAGAAGATGACGCGGAGCCCCAGGTGGAAACCGCAAA
The DNA here is from genome assembly GCF_044749595.1 of Pseudomonas sp. NPDC089392. Lineage (NCBI taxonomy): Bacteria > Pseudomonadati > Pseudomonadota > Gammaproteobacteria > Pseudomonadales > Pseudomonadaceae > Pseudomonas > Pseudomonas sp. NPDC089392. The sequence goes on along the minus strand of NZ_JBIVIF010000036.1, from coordinate 1,844 downwards.
GACCAACCTGAGCAAACGCCGCACCATCGACAACATGCTGGAAGAACGGCGCCTGCAGAAGCAGTTGGCCGATTTCGACTACGACCTGTAGCTTTGGCCTGCAACCCTGGCAAAGCCTCCTGGGTGGAGGCTTTACAGCCTGGCGGTCAGCTCAACCCTTGCCGTTGCGCCAACTCGATCAGGTCGACCAGCGACCGTGCATTGAGCTTGAGCAACAGGCGGGACTTGTAGGTACTGACCGTCTTGTTGCTGAGGAACATGCTGTCGGCAATCTCCTTGTTCGAGCGCCCGCGTGCCAGCTGTTGCAACACTGTCATCTCGCGTGCGGAGAGGCGGTTGACCATATCCGTCTCACTACCCCCGCCCCGGCCTCGTGACGTATGCAGGGCCTGATTGGGAAAATAGCTGTAGCCCGACAACACGGCTTTGATGGCGCTCAGAAGCTCAGTGAGCTCCTGCTGCTTGCACACGTATCCCGCCGCCCCCGCCTGCATACAGCGCATCGAGAAGTTGCCGGGGGCCTGCGACGTCAGCACCAGCACCTTGCTGCTTGGGCTGAAAGTCGCCATGCGGGCGATCACCTCCAGGCCATCCAGTTTCGGGATGCCGATATCCAGCACCACGATGTCTGGCAGGTATTGCCGAGTCAGCTGCAGTGCAGCCACCCCATTGTCGGTCTCCGCTACGACGTCATACCCATGCCGCTCCATCAGCATGCGTACGGCCAAGCGTATGACCGGATGATCATCCACGACAAGCACTTTATTCATGCGATATCCATTCATTGTTGTTGCTTTGGCACGCCAAGATAACCGACGGGGTGCATGATGGCGCGGCGATTTGGCGACGAAACTCAAGAGCAGAAGAAACCTACAGCACTTACAGAAATTTCCTACACATAACAGCTCTAGTTGTAACAACCAAATTCCTTATTAGCGAAACTAACGGTATCAGCTACTCGCAAAAGCTTAACAGCTGAAAACTGACCTTCACCTGGAGACAAAGCCGATTCAAATACGCTGAAAAGACAGGGCAGCAACAAATTACGCTGACTTTTCCTCACCGGGGAAACGGTCCAGTCTTTAGTTGAATGCAGCCGTAAGGTAAAGATGGGCAAAACCGCTGGAGACGGCCCCTATGCCTAAAGCACAACCTGTCGCCCCGCTGACGATCATTGCCATCTTCGCGGGAATAATCGAAGCCTCTGCCCTTGCGACACTGCCGTTTCTCAGCGAGTCCAGCCAGAAGCTCTATACCTGGTTTCTGGTGGGTTTTCCGTTCTTTTTGACGGCGCTATTCTTCCTGACGCTCAACTTCAATTACAAGTCGTTCTACAGCCCGCTGCCAAACCATTCTGCATACGATGATGCGGAAATACCGACGACATCAGCTTCGCCCGAAAGCGCCAGCGAAGCCAGACTGGCGAAGCATGACGAGCCCATCACATTCATGTTCTCCGGGCCCGACGCCTATCGCATGATGGAACATCACCTGCAGTTTGCCCTTAGTCAACCGCCGCTACCGCCTCGCACATGGCGCCTTTGCAATGTGGACAAAGGTTTGTGCGCGCAGCTGACAATCAGTGCACTTGAGGATGACATAGGCAAGCACGGAGGCTGAATGCCCGAAGGGTTTTCATAGGTATAATAGGGTTTTCACGGAAAACAGGGGAAGAGCGGCTGCGATTTGCCCGTCGGGAGGTGGGGTGAGGGCTTCCAGGTGCATGTCTTGGGATTTTGGTTGATGCATAGATCGAGCGCCGCCCGCGCGGCGCTTCGCGGCTAAAGCCGCTCCTACGTTTGTTTCTGGCCAATTATGCCTGTGGCATTTGCGCGCGAACGCCT
>NZ_JBIVIF010000035.1:46202-73899 GCF_044749595.1 Pseudomonas sp. NPDC089392 | reverse complement strand
CCGCATCGTTGATGCGGGGCATTTTGCAGGAGCTGGCTCAAAATTTCAGGTTTTCACACAGCCTGTGTAGGAGCGGCCTTGTGTCGCGATCGGGCGCGAAGCGGCCGTAAAAATCAGCAAACGCGTTCTTTCAAGTACATTGCGTGGATGGTTTGCGGCCGCTTCGCGCCCGATCGCGACACAAGGCCGCTCCTACAGGGACCGCGACGGCAGGCCATTCGGGAAGTGGGCCGCGACGGTAAGCCGGCCTGGAGCTGGGGCAGGATGGCAGGTCATTTCTTCAGGCATAAAAAAACCCCGCCAAGGCGGGGTTTTTCCTGCAACCGGTATCAGCCCTTGTAGGCAGCAACCGATTTGGTGATCGCGGCACGGGCGGCGTCGGCGCCGTCCCAGCCTTCGATCTTGACCCACTTGCCCTTCTCGAGATCTTTGTAGTTGGCAAAGAAGTGCTCGATCTGCTGGATCAGCAGGGCGGGCAGGTCGGTGTATTCCTTCACGTCAACGTACAGCTGCGACAGCTTGTCGTGAGGAACAGCGATGACCTTGGCGTCGCCGCCGCCGTCGTCGGTCATGTTCAGCACGCCAACCGGACGGGCGCGGATAACCGAACCTGGGGCTACCGGGTAAGGGGTAACCACCAGCACGTCCAGCGGGTCACCGTCGTCAGCCAGGGTGTTCGGGATGAAGCCGTAGTTGGCTGGGTAGAACATTGGGGTAGCCATGAAACGGTCGACGAACAGGGTGTCGCTGTCCTTGTCGATCTCGTATTTGATCGGCGCGTGGTTGGCCGGGATCTCGATGGCGACGTAGATGTCGTTCGGCAGGTCTTTGCCCGCCGGAATCTTGCTGTAGCTCATTGGGCAGTGCCCCCGTGTTTGACCAAAAAAGTGGCGGCGATTATAGGCACATTCTGCCGGGGCATGCCACGCCTGGCCTGATGTGCGGCCCCGTCAGGCGTGGCTTTCGCGGTATTCGGGGTGTTCGGCCTGCAGCCGCAGCAGGCGCGCCAGCGGGTCCTGGCGGTAGAACAGCGACAACTGGCGGTAGACCTGTGGATAAGCCTGTTGCAGCAGGTCGGGGGCACTAAAGAAGTACTCGCTGGTAACCGCAAAGAACTCTGCCGGATTCTCCGCGGCATACGGGTCGATGGCGGTTTCGGCGTCGGGGTTGGCGTCCAGCTGTCGGTTGAGGTCGTCGTAGGCCTGCTGCATGGCCGTTGCCCACTCATCCACCGGCATGCCGCTGTGCAGCGGCGGCAGGCCGTTGGCGTCGCCATTGAGCATGTCGAGCTTGTGCGCCAGCTCATGGATGACCAGGTTGTAGGCCTCCCAGCCACCACTGGCCAGCACGCCGTTCCAGGCCAGGATGATCGGGCCCTGTTGCCAGGCCTCGCCACTGTGCTCGCCGTCCCACACGTGCTCCACGCCGCTGGCATCGCGGTGGCGTTGCGGGCTCTTGAAGTCGTCGGGGTACAGGATGATTTCGTGAAAGCCCTGGTACCAGTTCAGCTCGCCCAGGTGCAGCAGCGGCAGCTGGGCCTGGGCGGCCAGCAACAGGCGCTGCTCGTCGTCCAGTTCGACGCCGGGCAGGCAGGAGAGGTGCTTGTCGAGCAGGAACAGGATGCAGGCTTCGCGCAGCCAGCGGTCTTCTGCATCACTGATACCGTCCAGCATCGGCAGGCGCTCGCGTACGGCCTGCCATTGCTGTGGTGCGATCGGGTAGCGTGCCAGGGTGCGCTTGCGCCGCCAGGCGCTGAATGACCACATGTTTGTCGTTCAGTGTGCCTTGGCCGCACGGCCCAGGCGGCCACGCAGCAAGCCGAGGAGCATTGGCACCAGCGACAGGATGATGATGCCTACCACCATCAGCGACAGGTGCTGCTTGATGAATGGCACATTGCCGAAGAAATAGCCGAGGGTGACCAGCCCGCCGACCCACAGCAGCGAACCGGCAACGCTGAAGCCGAGGAAACGCGGGTAGTGCATGTGGGCGATGCCGGCGACGAACGGCGCGAAGGTACGCAGGATGGGCAGGAAGCGCGCCAGGGTCACGGTCTTGCCGCCATGGCGATCATAGAAATCGTGGGTGCGCTGCAGGTAGTCGCGGCGGAAAATTTTCGATTTGGGGTTGTTGAACAACCGCTCGCCGGCCGTTCGGCCGATCACATAATTGGTGCTGTCGCCCAGGATTGCGGCAGCCATCAGCAAGCCGGCCAGCAGTACCGGGTCCATGCCGCCACCTGCGGCCACGGCGCCGGCGATGAACAGCAGTGAGTCGCCAGGCAGGAAGGGCATTACCACCAGCCCGGTTTCACAGAAGATCACGGTGAACAGGATGGCGTAGATCCAGGGACCGTAATTGGTGACCAGCAGATCGAGGTAGGCATCGAGATGCAGGATAAGGTCCAGCGGGTTGAAATCCATGTACAGCACCTGTGTTCTTGGGCGTAGGCTCGGTTACCTGGGGATGGGTAAATTTTCACACATGACAGGTGGGCCATTATACGGCTAAGTCGGGAACATGCCCGGGGAGTTTGTAGCGGCGGGTTACGGCAAAGGGGAATTCCTGTGCTGGCCTCTTCGCGGCGGTTCGACGCCTCGATAAACCCGCTCCTACACAGGGCGGCGTTATCCTGTGGGAGCGGGCGTGCCCGCGAAGAGGCCGGTACAGGTCAATCCTGGCTGATCGGCAGGATGTAGTTCTCGAACTCGGTGTCCTTGCGAAAGCCAATGGACTCATAGGTCTTGCGCGCGGCTTCGTTACCGGCACTGGTCGAAACCCGCATGCGCACGGCGTTGGTTTCCTTGGCCATTTTCTTCGCCTCGCGCATCAGGTGGTCGGCCACCAGCATGCGCCGCGAATCCTCGGCTACGTAGATATCGTTGAGAATCCATACCCGCTTGAGCGACAGCGAAGAATAGCTGGGGTATAGCTGGCAAAAGCCCATCAACTTGGAATCGTCATCTTCCGGCAGCGCCAGGTAGATCACCGATTCATCCCGCTTCAGGCGCTTTTCCAAAAAGCTGCGCGAGCTGTCGGGGTAGGGCAGCTGCCCGTAGAACTCACGGTATTTGACGAACAACGGCGTGAGCAGGTCGAGGTGTTCCAGGGTTGCCTTGATGATGCGCATGTGCGGCCCTCAGAGTCCATTTGGGGAAACGGCGGAATGCCTGCAGCTTCAAGGCAATGCTGCCCCAATGCTGGCCATCAGCGCAATCCGCCTTCCGTGACATGTTCTTTAACCTTCGCCGAGCAGAAAGTTACCGCGCTGGGTGGGGGCATTTTCACTGTCGATGCTATGGACCTCGGCTTCGTCCTTCAAATTCACGCCGGAAAGCTGGCGCCGGCAGGCTTCGCGCATCAAGTACAGCAGGCGATGCGCCGCCATGCCATAGCTCAGGCCCTCCAGGCGAATGTTGGAAATGCAGTTGCGGTAGGCATCGGTCAGGCCGACCTTTGGCGCGTAGGTGAAATACAGGCCGAGGCTGTCGGGCGAGCTGAGCCCCGGGCGTTCGCCGATCAACATCACCGTCATGCGCGCGCCCAGCAACTCGCCAACCTCGTCGGCTACCGCCACGCGGCCCTGCTGCACCAGCACCACCGGGGCGCTGGTCCAGCCGTCGGCAGCGGCCTGCTCCTCGAAGCGGGCCAGGAATGGCAAGGTGTGGCGATGAACGGCCAGGGCCGACAGGCCATCGGCGACCACGATGGCCAGGTCCACCCCACCGGGGTTGGCCTGGGCGTGCTGGCGCAGGGTGGCAATCGAAGCTTCGTTCAGGCGCCGGCCAAGGTCCGGGCGCTGCAGGTATTGGTCGCGGTCGCTGGCAGCGCTGTGCAGCACCAGGCTTTCGCGCCCGCGGTCACCCAGCTGGGCAGCCAGGCCGGCATGGTCGAAGGCCAGGTGCACGGCATCACGGGCCTGGGCGTGGGCGAACTGGAAGTCCAGCTGCGCCCCGGTCGGCAGGCTGGTGCCGACGCGGCCCAGGGCGATGCGCGCCGGGGTCAGGTTGCGCAGGGCCAGCCAAGGGTTGTCGGGGGTAGGCGTGCGGTGGTCCATGGTCATCCCTATGCAAGCTGTGCCAAGGCCTGGCGGAAGGCCGGCGGCAGGTTGTCACCAAAGCGTACCCGGCCATCGGCCTGGGTGAAGATGCCGGTGCGGGCCAGCCAGGCCTCGAATTCCGGCCCGGGCTTCAGCCCCAGGGTCTGGCGCGCGTACAGCGCGTCGTGGAACGAGGTGGTCTGGTAGTTGAGCATGATGTCGTCGGAGCCGGGGATGCCCATGATGAAGTTGATCCCGGCCACGCCCAGCAGCTTGCCGCAGAAGTGGTCTTCGAGGCCGGCGCGGATGATCTGCTTGCCGTTGTACAGGTACTCCGGGCCGATGAAACCGACCACGGTGTTGACCAGGAACGGCTTGAAATGGCGGGCCACAGCATAGGCGCGGGTTTCGCAGGTTTGCTGGTCGACGCCATGGTGGGCGTTGGCTGACAGTGCGCTGCCCTGGCCGGTTTCGAAGTACATCAGGTTTTGCCCGAGGGTGCCGCGCTTGAGCGACAGGCCCGCTTCGTAGCCCTCTTGCAACACGTTCAGGTTGATGCCGAAGCCGGCGTTGGCAGCCTCGGTGCCGGCAATGGACTGGAACACCAAGTCCAGTGGCACGCCCCGGTTGATCGCTTCAATCGAGGTGGTGACGTGGGTCAGCACGCAGGCCTGGGTGGGAATGTCGTAGCGCTGGATAATGGCGTCGAGCATTTCCAGCAGCGTGCAGATCGAGGCGATGCTGTCGGTGGCGGGGTTGATGCCGATCATGGCGTCGCCGTTGCCGTACAGCAGGCCGTCGAGAATGCTGGCGGCGATACCGGCTGGCTCGTCAGTCGGGTGGTTGGGCTGCAGCCGGGTCGACAGGCGCCCGCGCAGGCCCATGGTGCCGCGAAAACGCGTGACCACGCGGATCTTCTGCGCAACCAGCACCAGGTCTTGCACGCGCATGATCTTTGACACCGCCGCGGCCATTTCCGGGGTCAGCCCAGGTGCCAGGGCGCGCAGGCTGTCTTCGTTGGCTTCCTCGCTGAGCAGCCAGTCGCGCAGGCCGCCTACGGTCAGGTGGCTGACCGGGGCGAAAGCCTGGGCATCGTGGCTGTCGATGATCAGCCGGGTGACTTCATCGGCTTCGTAAGGGATCAGCGCTTCGTTGAGGAAATGCGTCAGCGGAATATTGGCCAAGGCCATTTGCGCAGCGACGCGCTCGCCGTCATTGCTGGCCGCGACGCCTGCCAGGTAATCCCCGGAGCGTGCCGGGCTGGCCTTGGCCATCACGTCCTTGAGGCTGTCGAAGCGGTAGACCAGGTGGCCTACCGTGTGTACGAAACTTGCCATACAGAATCTCCAGAGCCGCGGGCTGCCCCGCGGCGGGTGGCGGCGATCAGTGCAGAGCCTCTTCGGCCTTCTGGATCGCGGCGAATTCCTCTTCCGGTGTGCCCGCGACCAGGTGGTGGCGGCTGTAGAAAGCAAAGTAGGCAATTAATACCGCATAGATCACTGCGGCGCCAATTACCACCCGCGGGTCGACCAGGAAGCCGGCGACCACGGCAATGCACGCCAGCACCAGGGCCAGGCCCGAGGTGAAGATGCCGCCTGGGGTGCGATACGGGCGCTCCATCTTCGGCCGGCGGATGCGCAGGGTGATGTGCGCGGCCATCATCAGCACATACGACAGGGTAGCGCCGAACACTGCCACCAGGATCAGCAGGTCGCCCTGGCCGGTCAGCGACAGGGCAAAACCGATGATGCCGGGGATGACCAGGGCCAGTACCGGCGCCTTGCTCTTGTTGGTCTCCGACAGCTTGCGCGGTAGGTAGCCGGCGCGGGACAGGGCAAAAATCTGCCGGGAATAGGCGTAGATGATCGAGAAGAAGCTGGCGATCAGCCCGGCCAGGCCGACCAGGTTGACGAAGCTGCCCATCCAGGTGGAGCCACCGTAGGCCTTGGCCAGTGCTTCGACCAGTGGGTTGCCGGAGGCTTTCAGCGCTTCCGAGCCGGCGCCGCCCGGGCCGACCACCAGGATCAGCAGGGCGAAAGCCACCAGCACCAGCATGGCGCCGATCAGGCCGCGTGGCAGGTCACGCTTGGGGTTCTTGGTTTCTTCGGCGGCCAGCGGCACGCCTTCGACGGCGAGGAAGAACCAGATGGCGTACGGGATCGCCGCCCACACCCCGACATAGCCGAATGGCAGGAAGCTGCTGGCGCCGGCGGCGTCCGTTTTGGCGATGTCGAACAGGTTGGCTGCATCAAAATGGGGCACCATGGCCACCAGGAACACGCCCAGGGCAATGGCGGCGATGGCGGTGATGATGAACATCAGCTTCAGTGCTTCACCCACGCCGAAAATGTGGATACCGATGAACACCACATAGAACGCCAGGTAGATCATCCAGCCGCCGATGCCGAACAACGACTGGCAATAAGCGCCGATGAAGGTGGCGATGGCCGCGGGGGCGATGGCGTATTCGATCAGGATCGCCGTGCCGGTAAGAAAGCCGCCCCACGGGCCGAAGGCGCTGCGGGCAAAGCCGTAGCCGCCGCCTGCGGTAGGGATCATCGACGACAGTTCGGCCAGCGAGAAGCACATGCACAGGTACATGGTGGCCATCAGCAAGGTGGCGAGGAACATGCCGCCCCAGCCGCCCTGGGCCAGGCCGAAGTTCCAGCCGGCGTAGTCGCCGGAGATGACGTAGGCCACACCCAGGCCGACCAGCAGCACCCATCCGGCGGCGCCTTTCTTCAGTTCACGTTGCTGGAAATAGTCCGAGCCGACTTTTTCGAAGTCGACAGAAGAGCCTGCCGGCGAGCCGGCGGAATGATCGCTTGGCATAGTTTCACCTGTTGTTTTTCTTGGTGGCCGGAAGGGTTCCGGGCCGATGGTGATGGGTACTGCAGGAAGCGAGCCAGAGCGGCTGGTGCACGGTTGCCGCCCTGGGTTTTGTGTTTGCAGGTCTGGCCTCTTCGCGGGTGAACCCGCTCCTACAAAGGTTGTGCGATACCTGTAGGAGCGGGTTTACCCGCGAAGGCCGCGACGCGGTTTAGAAGAAGCCCAACGGATTGATGTCGTAGCTCACCAGCAGGTTCTTGGTCTGCTGATAGTGATCCAGCATCATCTTGTGGGTTTCACGGCCAACCCCGGACTTCTTGTAGCCACCGAACGCGGCATGCGCCGGGTACAGGTGGTAGCAGTTGGTCCACACGCGGCCAGCCTTGATCCCGCGGCCCATGCGGTAGGCACGGTTGATGTCGCGGGTCCATACGCCGGCACCCAGGCCGAACTCGGTGTCGTTGGCAATCGCCAGCGCTTCCGCTTCATCCTTGAAGGTGGTAACGCTGACCACTGGCCCGAAGATTTCCTCCTGGAACACGCGCATGCGGTTGTTGCCCTTGAGCAGGGTCGGCTGGATGTAGTACCCGGTAGCCAGCGAGCCTTCGAGTTTTTCCACCTTGCCGCCGGTCAGCAGCTCGGCGCCTTCCTTCTGGGCGATGTCGAGGTATGACAGGATCTTCTCGAACTGCTGCTGCGAGGCCTGGGCGCCGACCATGGTTTCGGTGTCCAGCGGGTCGCCGCGCTTGATCTGCAGCACCTTCTTCATCACCACTTCCATGAACTGCGGGTAGATCGACTCCTGTACCAGCGCCCGCGATGGGCAGGTGCACACTTCGCCCTGGTTGAAGAACGCCAGCACCATGCCTTCGGCGGCTTTCTCGATGAAGCTCGGCTCGGCTTGCATGATGTCTTCGAAGTACACGTTTGGCGACTTGCCACCCAGCTCCACGGTGGACGGGATGATGTTCTCGGCGGCGCATTTCATGATGTGCGAGCCCACCGGGGTCGAGCCGGTAAATGCGATCTTGGCGATGCGCTTGCTGGTGGCCAGCGCTTCACCGGCCTCGCGACCATAACCTTGCACCACGTTGAGCACGCCTTTTGGCAGCAGGTCACCGATCACTTCCAGCAGCACGGTGATGCCCAGCGGGGTTTGTTCGGCCGGTTTGAGCACCACGCAGTTGCCGGCGGCCAGGGCCGGGGCAAGCTTCCAGGCGGCCATCAGGATCGGGAAGTTCCACGGGATGATCTGCCCGACCACGCCCAGCGGCTCGTGGATGTGGTAGGCCACGGTGCCTTCGTTGATTTCGGCGGCGCCGCCTTCCTGGGCGCGGATGCAGCCAGCGAAGTAGCGGAAGTGGTCGACCGCCAGCGGGATGTCGGCATTGAGAGTTTCGCGGATCGGCTTGCCGTTGTCCCAGGTCTCGGTAATGGCCAGCAGTTCAAGGTTCTGTTCGATACGGTCGGCGATCTTCAGCAGCACGTTGGAGCGGTCCTGCACCGAGGTGCGGCCCCAGGCGTCGGCAGCGGCGTGGGCGGCGTCGAGCGCTTTATCGATGTCTTCGGCAGTAGAGCGGGGGAATTCAGCGATCAGCTTGCCATTCACCGGGGAGGTATTTTCGAAATACTGGCCCTTTACCGGAGGAACGAACTCACCACCGATGTAGTTGCCGTAGCGGCTCTTGAAGGAAACCTTCGCGCCTTCGGTACCCGGATGTGCGTAACGCATGGTGTGTCTCCTGGCTATTGTGTTTGTTAGGGAGTTGAAAAGCGTAGAGCAAAGGTTGGGCCAGCGTTGGCGGCACCAGGCAAATCAATCACTTGGGGCAGTTTTTCAGGCCTGGCCAACGGCCGCTGTACCGGCGCCGGTACGCGCGGGGGTGACACTTTGTGCCATTTGCGACACGTCACAGGCGGGTGCATTGCAAAGCCTTCCCGGGTGGAGGATGCTGGCGAGACTCTCTATCTGCGGAGAACTACAACAATGCAGAGCAATCATTTCAGTCGCCATGCCCAGCAAGTCCACAGCGTGGCCCACGGTGGGGCCGGGGAGGGCGGCAGTGACCCGTCCATCGCCCGTTCCTGGCTGCGCTGCCTGGAGGACTACCACCTCGACCCTGCGGTGATCGAGGCGCCGGTGGTGCTCGAACATGGGCGCCTGCTGGAAAGCCGTGAGCGCCTGCGCCAGGTGCTGCAAATTGCCGACCATGAAATGAACAGCCTGCACCAGCAGCTTTCCGGGGCTGGCCACGCGGTGTTGCTGACCGACGCCCGCGGGGTGATCCTCAACTGCGTGAGTGCGCCCACCGAGCGGCGTAGCTTCGAACGTGCCGGGCTATGGCTGGGTGCTGACTGGAGCGAGGCACGCGAGGGCACCAACGGCATCGGCACCTGCCTGGTCGAGCGCCAGGCGCTGACCATCCACCAGAACGAACACTTCCGTGGCCGCCACACCGGGCTGACCTGCTCGGCCAGCCCGGTGTTCGACCCGCATGGCGAACTGCTGGCGGTGCTGGATGTGTCCTCGGCACGGCCCGACGTTTCCCGGCAAAGCCAGTTCCACACCATGGCCCTGGTCAACCTGTCGGCGAAGATGATTGAAAGCTGTTATTTCCTGCGCCATTTCGAGCAGCAGTGGTTGCTGCGTTTCCACTTGCAGGCCGAGTCGGTCGGCCTGTTCAGTGAAGGCCTGCTGGCATTCGACGGCGACGGGCGCATCTGCGCTGCCAACCAGAGCGCGCTGAACCTGTTGGGCACTGTGCGCGGTGGCGTGCTGGGTAAACCGCTGGAGCGCTTCTTTGCCTGCAGCCACGACGAACTGTTCAGCCGCGCCACGCCCGGTGGCAGCACCGCCTGGCCGCTGCGGACCCTGGACGGCCGCCAGGTGTTCGCCAGCCTGCGGGGCCAGGCGCGGGCGCCGGTGTGGTCGGTGCCCGCCGCCCAGCCGCGGCCTGCGCGCGAAGTGGAGCCGCTGGTGTGCCTGCTCGATCCGGCATTGCAAAACGATTTCCGTCGCAGCGTGCGGGTATTCGAACGCGATGTGCCATTGTTGCTACGCGGCGAGACTGGCTGCGGCAAGGAGGCTTTTGCACAAGCCGTGCATCAGGCCAGTGAGCGTCGCGCCAAACCGTTCGTCGCCATCAACTGTGCCTCGATCCCGGAAAGCCTGATCGAGAGCGAGCTGTTCGGTTACCGCGGCGGCAGTTTTACCGGTGCGCGCAAGGAAGGCATGCGCGGCAAGCTGTTGCAGGCCGACGGCGGCACCTTGCTGCTGGACGAAATCGGCGACATGCCGTTGGCCTTGCAAACCCGCCTGCTGCGGGTACTGGAAGAGCGCCAGGTAGTGCCGATCGGTGGCGAGCCGCAGGCGGTCGACGTGCGCATTGTCAGCGCTACCCACCGTGACCTGCTGGAACGAGTGGAGCAGGGCAGTTTCCGCGAGGACCTGTATTACCGCCTCAATGGCCTGGAAGTGGCCTTGCCAGCGGTGCGCGAGCGCAGTGACAAGGCGCAGTTGCTGGACTTTTTGCTGCGCCAGGAGGCGCAGGGGCAGTTGATCGACATCGAGCCCAAGGCGCGCCAGGCACTGCTCGACTTTGCCTGGCCGGGCAACGTGCGGCAGATGCGCAACGTGCTGCGTACCCTGGTGGCGCTTTGCGAAGATGCCCGTATTACCTTCACGGATCTCCCCACCATCATCCGCAACAACCCCGCCCCTGTAGGAGCGGCCTTGTGTCGCGAAAGGGTCGCGGAGCGGCCCCAGGATCTCAGCCGCGCAGCTCAAATTGCCGGGGCTGCTGCGCAGCCCGATCGCGACACAAGGCCGCTCCTACAGGATGCCGAGCGCGATGCCTTGCTGGCCATTCTGCAGGCAAAACACTGGCACCTCACCCGCGTCGCCGAGCACTTGGGCATCAGCCGCAATACCTTGTATCGAAAACTGCGCAAACACGGCATCACCAGGGCCGACTGAGCGAAACAGCGGGTGCGATTTGTCGCGCCCTGGGCTACCCTGCCTCGATGTTTTGCGAGGTCGACCATGCATATTCACATTCTCGGTATTTGCGGCACTTTCATGGGTTCGCTGGCGGTGCTGGCCAAGGAACTTGGCCACCGCGTCACCGGCTCGGACGCCAACGTCTATCCACCGATGAGCACCCAGCTTGAAGCCCAGGGCATCGAGCTGACCCAAGGCTATGACCCGGCCCAACTGGACCCGGCACCCGACCTGGTGGTCATCGGCAACGCCATGTCGCGCGGCAACCCGGCGGTGGAGTACGTGCTGAACAAGGGCCTGCCCTATGTATCCGGCCCGCAGTGGCTGGCTGACCACGTACTGCAAGGCCGCTGGGTGCTGGCCGTTGCCGGTACCCACGGCAAGACCACCACCAGCAGCATGCTGGCCTGGGTGCTGGAGCACGCCGGCATGAGCCCAGGCTTCCTGATCGGCGGTGTGCCGCAGAACTTCTCGGTGTCGGCCCGTTTGGGCGATACGCCGTTCTTCGTGGTCGAGGCCGACGAGTACGACAGCGCCTTCTTCGACAAGCGCTCGAAGTTTGTGCATTACCACCCACGCACCGCGATCCTCAATAACCTTGAGTTCGACCATGCGGACATCTTCCCGGACCTGGCCTCGATCGAGCGGCAGTTCCACCATCTGGTGCGCACCATCCCCAGCGAGGGCCTGGTCATTCACCCGACCACCGAGCAAGCATTGGAGCGGGTGATCGGCATGGGCTGCTGGACCCCGGTGCAAACCACCGGCGAAGGCGGCCAGTGGCAAGCCCGCCTGCTCAGCCCCGACGGCTCGCGCTTCGAAGTGCTGTTCGACGGTGAAGCGCAAGGCGTGGTGGACTGGGCGCTGACCGGCCAGCACAACGTCGCCAACGCCCTGGCTACCCTGGCAGCCGCCCGCCATGTCGGCGTGGTGCCGGCCATGGGCATCGAGGGCCTGAGCGCCTTCAAGAGCGTGAAGCGGCGCATGGAGAAGGTCGCCGAGGTACAGGGCGTGACCATCTACGATGACTTCGCCCACCACCCGACCGCCATCGCTACCACCCTCGATGGCCTGCGCAAGCGCGTTGGCGAGGCGCCGGTGATTGCGGTGATCGAGCCACGCTCCAACTCGATGAAGCTGGGTGCCCATCGTGATGGCCTGCCAGAAAGCGTCAACGATGCCGACCAGGTGATCTGGTACGCCCCGGCCAACCTCGGCTGGGACCTGGCCGGCACTGCCGCGCAATGCAAGGTGCCTAGCGTGGTGGCCGACAGCCTCGAAGCGATCATCGAACGGGTCAAGGGCCAGGCTCGCCCGGGCACCCACGTGGTGATCATGAGCAACGGCGGCTTCGGCGGCCTGCACGGCAAGCTGGCCGAGGCGCTGCAGTGAGCGGGCCGGAACGCATCACCCTGGCCATGACGGGCGCCTCAGGCGCCCAGTATGGCCTGCGCCTGCTCGATTGCCTGGTGCGTGAAGACCGTGAAGTGCACTTCCTGATCTCCAAGGCCGCGCAGTTGGTAATGGCCACCGAGACCGACGTGGTGCTGCCGGCCAAGCCCCAGGCGATGCAGGCCTTTCTTACCGAATACACCGGTGCTGCCGACGGGCAGATCCGTGTGTATGGCAAGGAAGACTGGATGTCGCCGGTAGCCTCGGGCTCCGGCGCCCCGGCAGCGATGGTGGTGGTGCCCTGTTCCACTGGCACCTTGTCGGCAATTGCTACCGGTGCCTGCAACAACCTGATCGAACGTGCTGCCGACGTTACCCTCAAGGAGCGCCGCCAGCTGATTCTGGTACCACGCGAAGCACCGTTCTCCACCATTCATTTGGAGAACATGCTCAAGTTGTCGCAGATGGGCGCGGTGATCCTGCCGGCGGCGCCGGGCTTCTATCACCAGCCACAGACCATCGACGACCTGGTCGACTTTGTCGTGGCGCGCATTCTCAACCTGTTGAACATTCCCCAGGACATGTTGCCGCGTTGGGGCGAGCACCATTTCGGGGTGGATGATTGAAGCGAACGCTGGCGGGCTTGCTGGCGCTGGGGCTGCTCAGTGGCTGTGCCACGGTGCGCACGTTGGATGCCAACAAGCCGGGGGCGCCGGTGGTGTATGCCGGAACCCGGTTGGATTTGTATGTGATCAATGGGGGGTGCTGCCCGCGGGATCGTTACGGGGCTGAAGCGCCAGCGTACCCAGGGCTGGACCTGCCTGGCAGCATGCTGCTCGATACCTTGCTGCTGCCGTTGTCGTTGCTGACTGCAGCCGGTGTAGGGTTCCAGGCCACCGGTGGTCTGTGAGGGCCCTTTCGCGGGTAAACCCGCTCCTACAGGATTTGTGCAATCTTCAGGCGATCACAGTACCTGTGGGAGGCTTCCAGGCCACTTGTGGCCTGTGATGGCCCTTTCGCGGGTAAACCCGCTCCCACAGGATTTGTGCATCTTCAGGCGATCACAGTACCTGTGGGAGCGGGTTCACCCGCGAAGAGGCCCTGACAAGTAGAGCCTATTTCTTGCCCAACCTACGCAACTCATCCGACTCCACAACCCGCACCCCGTCCTCTTCCTCCAACGCCAGGCGCCACAGCGCACGGGCCAAGGTACAAGCTTCGATCCCCCGGTACTTGCCAGGTATCAACCTGGAAAACGGCGAAACCATCTGTTCACTTAGCCGCGGCTCGATCCGCTCACCTAGCAGTAACGAAGGCCGCACGATGGTCAGCTGTGGCCAGTCCTGGGCCTTGAGCGCTTCTTCCATCTCGCCCTTGACCCGATTGTAGAAAATCGACGACTTGGGATCGGCGCCCAGCGCACTGACCACCAGCAGATGCCGCGCACCCAGCTCACGGGCACGCTTGCTGAACGCCACCACCATGTCCAGGTCCACCGCGCGGAAGGCCGATTCCGAGCCGGCCTGTTTCAGCGTGGTGCCCAGGCAGCAATAGGCAATATCCACCCGCCCGGCCAGTTGCGGCAGGAATACCGCCGGGTCACCCACTGGGTTTTCCAGGTGCGGGTGCTCGGCCAGCGGCCGGCGGGTAGGCGCCAGCACGCGGGTGATGGTGGGCTCGTTGAGCAGGCGGTCGAGCAGGTGTTCACCCGTCAGACCCGTAGCACCGGCAAGCAGGACATGCTGAGGCGTCAAATACATGATGTCTCTCCCTTGTTACACACAAGTCTAGTGGTTGGCAGGCATTTCTGCCTGTGCCCCCACCTTGGCTTGTGCAGCGTTACGCAACGCTTCTTCGGCCTGTTGCCGGCGCAGGTGCTGCCAATGTTCAAGCACGCTCGGCGGCGCCCACAGTTGCGGCTCCGAGGCCTCGAAGCCTTCCCTTTGTTCTCTTTCGGCAACGCTGGCACGCGCCAGTTCAAACGCCTGTTTCAGGTCGTCGGTCTGGTTCAGTGCTTCGGCGAACAGGGCATCGCCAAAGTAGGTGAAGTCGGCTTCTTCCGAGCAACCGAAGGAAACGCGGTCGGCCCGGGCGGCGGTCATGATCAGCGTGCGCTCATCCTTGAGCGGGGCGATATAGCCCCCTGAATAGCAGGCCGAGATGACGATTACCTTGTCGCGGTCCTTCAGCGGCGCCAGGGCGGTGGCCAGTTCGTCGGCGGAGAGGTCGGCCAGTTGCAGGCGTGGCTGGTCGAGCACCAGTTGATGGTCCGCGCTGCCATGGCTGGTGAGGTAGATGAACACCAGGTCTTCGGGGCCGCTGCGTTCGGCCAGGGTACGGGCGGCGCGGGTGAGGGTCTCGCGGGTGGCCATGGGGCGGGTGGCCATGTGGTCGCGGTGATTGACCAGGGTTACCTGGCCACGGGCGCCAAAGCGCACCTTGAGCATGTTGCTGACGTAGTCGGCTTCGCGCAGAAAAACGCTTTGCTGGCCGTCGCCGGCTACCACCAGGCTGTACAGCTGGATCGGCGGTGCCGATTGCGGTACCCGGGCCAGCGCCTCGTCCAACAGCCGGCCCTGGTTGAGCAGAGCCAGGTCCAGCGGGTCAGGCAGCAGCTTGCCCTTCTGATCGCGTACGCGCACGCCGTTGGCCCAGGTGCCGCCTTCAATCTGGCCGCTGGCCAGGATCAGCCGCCCATGGCCATGGTAGGCGTCGTTGAGGAAGCCGCCGATGTACTTGCTGCCGTCAGCCAGTTGCAGGCTGCCCTGGCCCGACAGGCGCCAGTCGGCGAAGGTACCTTTGTAGTGGCTGCCATCGCTGCCCAGCAGTTCGCCTTCGCCAATCAGCGAGCCGTCCTTGAATTCACCGATCCACACATCGCCATCGGCGTTTTCATAGCGGCCACGGCCCTCCAGGCGGTTGTCCTTGAACTCACCAATGTACTGCTCGCCGTCGATGCTGTCGTAGGTGCCGCTGCCTTGCAGCTGGCCGTTGATGAAGTGGCCGCTGAACTGGTTGCCGCTGGCATCGCTGCGTACCCCGGCGCCGTTGGGCTTGCCCTTGGCGAACAGGCCCTGGTAGCGGCTGCCGTCGGCCAGCTCCAGCTCGCCAGCACCGTCGTACAGGTCGTTCTTGAACTGGCCGCGGTAGGTCTGGTCGGCTTGCTTGAGGGTGCCTTCGCCGTCGCGGCGGCCATGCTTGAAGGTGCCGCCATAGTGGCTGCCCGGTGTGGTCAGGTCACCCAGCCCCTGGAACAGCCCCTCGGCGAACTGGCCACGGTACACCTCGCCGTTCTGGCCATGCCATTCGCCCTGGCCGTGCCACTGGCCGTCCTTGAAGCTGCCGGCGTACCAGCTGCCGTTGGGGTAGTCGATACGCCCCTCGCCCTGCAGCAGGCCGTCGACCACCTGGCCCCGATAACGCCCACCGTCAGGCAGGCGCGCGTCCGGCGGAAGTAGCGATTCGCCATCGCCACAGGCGGCGAGCAGCAGGACCAGGGTAATAGGGAGCAGTGGACGCATGGCGAGGACCGGGCAATAGGTCTGCCGAGTATGACGCAGAATGGGATCCTGAAACAGCGAACGCATGTGCTGACGCATACCCCTGTAGGAGCGGCCTTGTGTCGCGATAGGGCTGCGCAGCAGCCCCGGCAATCTTGCAGGATGGCATGAAGCTGGCGCGGTCCCTGTGGGAGCGGGTTTACCCGCGAACACCGGCGAAGTCGGTGCCATGCACCGCGTGACCTTTTTCGCGGGTGAACCCGCTCCCACAGGTTCCGCGATGGCGGCGAGGTGTGTGTCGAGGGATTGGGTGGAGGCTGACAGGTGCATGCCTTGAGTTGGTCTGCGCCTGTGAGATCGAGCGCCGCCCGCGCGGCGCTTCGCGGCTAAAGCCGCTCCTACGTTTGTTTCGGGCCAGTCCATCCTGTGCCTGGCGCGCGCGACCGCCTTGTTTGTACGTCGCGATATCGAGGCGTGCGCCAAGGCGTTCGCGCGCAAATGGCACAGGCATAATTGGCCGGAAACAAACGTAGGAGCGGCTTTAGCCGCGAAGCGCCGCGCGGGCGGCGCTCGATCTCACAGGCGCTGAAAGACCCAAGGCATGCACTTCCATGCCCTAATGCTGCACCAAGGCATGCACCCCTTGATTCTTTGCCCTCAACGCCCCCGCAAAAACTCCACCATCCTCCGGTTCACCTCGTCAGCCGCCTCCATCTGCACCATATGCCCTGCCTCGGGCAGCACCAGCACTTCAGCCTCCAGCCCTTCGGCATGGCTGGCCGGGATGATCGCGTCCTTGCCGCCCCACACCACCAGTGCCGGGTGCTGCCCCAATACCCCGCGCAAGTCGTGGCGCTGCTGGTCACCGTTGGCCAGCGCCGCTGCCAGTTGTTGCAGGGCCTGATCGACGCCTTCCAGGCGCTTGAACTTGAGCATGTCTTCCAGCATTTGCCGGGTGACCAGCGCCGGCTCGGCAAACAGCTGCACCATCTGTGGCTTGAGCGCATTGCGGTTGGCAGCACTGACGAAACCTTGCAGGTACTGCCCGTTGATCGCCTCGCCCAGCCCGGCGCTGGCCACCAGGCTCAAGCTGGCCACCCGCTGCGGCGCCAGGCGCGCCACGTTCAAGCTGACTGCACCACCCATCGAATGCCCGGCCAGGTGCGCCTTGGCGATGTCCAGGTGGTCGAGCAGCGCCAGCACGGTTTCGCTCAGTTCATCCAGATCGCCGCGTTGCAGGGCCTTGGCCGACTCCCCATGCCCCGGCAAATCAAGGGCGATCACCCGGCGCTCGGCTGCCAGCGCCGGGTGGTTGAACAGCCAGTTGTTGAGGTCGCCACCAAAACCGTGCACCAGCACCAGTGGCGTGCCGCCTTCACCCTGCTCGAACCAGCGCAGCAGGCGGCCGCCCACTTCCGCCTTTTGCGGGGCCGGGCCCTGGGGCTGGTCGCCGCCACCTGCGGCGACGAACTCGGCCTGGAAGCGCTGCACCACGGCATCGATCTCGGACTCTTCGGCTTCGCCCTCCACGACCACCGCCAACAGCGCGCCCACCGGCAGCGTTTCATCGGGCTTGGCCACCTGGCGGCGCAACACGCCGCTGAACGGCGCCTCGACGCTGCTGCTGATCTTGTCGGTCTCGACGTCCAGCACCTCGTCGCCCTTGTTGATCTCGTCACCTTCCTGCTTCAACCAGGTGTCCACCCGGCCTTCGGTCATCGACAGGCCCCACTTGGGCATGGTCAGGGTATGGATCTGGCTCATGCGGCACTCCTTGCGGCTTCGATCACCTTGCGCACGGCGGCCTCGATCTTCGCCGCGTCAGGGATGTAAAGGTCTTCCAGGGCATCGGAGAACGGCACCGGGGTGTGCGGCGCGGTGACCATTTCGATCGGGCCCTTGAGTGAGCCAAAGGCTTTCTGCGCCACCAGTGCGCTGATGTCGGTTGCCATGGAGCAACGCGGGTTGGCTTCGTCGATCACCACCAGGCGGCCGGTTTTTTCCACGCTTTCCAGAATGCTGTCTTCGTCCAGCGGGCTGGTGGTGCGCAGGTCCAGCACTTCGCAGTCGATGCCCTGGCGGGCCAGGTTGTTGGCGGCCTCCAGCGCCACATGCACCATGCGCCCGTAGGTGACCAGGGTCACGTCGTCGCCATCACGCAGGAAGTTGGCTTCGCCAAACGGCACGGTGTACACCTCTTCCGGCACCTCACCCTGCATGCTGTACAGCAGCTTGTGCTCGCAGAAAATCACCGGGTCGTTGTCGCGGATTGCCTGGATCAACAGGCCTTTGGCGTCATAGGGCGAGGAAGGGCACACCACTTTCAGCCCGGGGATGTGTGTCCATAGTGAGGTGAGCATCTGCGAGTGCTGGGCCGCTGCCCGCAGGCCGGCGCCATACATGGTGCGCATCACCAGCGGGGTGACCGCCTTGCCGCCGAACATGTAGCGGAACTTGGCAGCCTGGTTGAGGATCTGGTCCAGGCAGCAGCCGGCAAAGTCGACGAACATCAGCTCGCACACCGGGCGCAGGCCCTGGGTGGCGGCACCGACAGCGGCGCCGACGTAGCCGATTTCCGACAGCGGCGCGTCGAGCACGCGCCCGGGGAACTGGTGGTACAGGCCCTTGGTCACGCCCAGCACGCCACCCCAGGCATCATCTTCGCCGGGGGCCCCGGCACCGCCGGCGACGTCTTCGCCAATGATGAATACGCTGTTGTCGCGGCGCATTTCCTGGGCCAGGGCTTCGTTGATGGCCTGCTGGTAGCTGATCTTTCTTGCCATGGTGGTTCTCCTGTTGTTCTTGTAATCCGCGGCTCAGGGGTAGGCGACGTAGACGTCGGTGAGCAGGTCGGCGGGCTGTGGCTTGGGATCGGATTTGGCGCGGCGCACGGCGTCTTCGATCAGGTCCTCGACACGGGCGTCGATGGCATCCAGTTGCTCGGCAGTGAGCAGGCCGGCGCGGGTAGTCTTGTTGCGGAACTGCATCAGGCAGTCGCGCGATTCGCGCAGGTTCTTCACTTCATCGGGGGCGCGGTAGGTTTGCGCATCGCCTTCGAAGTGGCCGTAGTAGCGGCTGAGCTTGACCTCGATCAGCGACGGGCCTTGCCCGGAACGGGCGCGTTCGATGGCGGCGCCGGCCGCCTCGTACACGGCAAAGAAGTCGAAGCCGTCGATGGTCACCCCGGGCATGCCGAAGCCGGCAGCGCGGTCGGCAATGTGGTCGCAGGCCACCGACCAGTTGGAGGCGGTGGCCTCGGCGTAGCCGTTGTTCTCGGCGACGAAGATGCACGGCAGGTTCATGATCGACGCCATGTTCATGGCTTCGAACACCGCGCCTTCGTTGGAGGCGCCGTCGCCGAAGAAGGCCACCGACACGTCATCACGGCCCTTGAGCTTGGCTGCCAACGCTGCCCCAGCCACCAGCGGTGCGCCGGCGCCGACAATGCCGTTGGCGCCGAGCATGCCTTTTTCCAGGTCGGCGATGTGCATCGAACCGCCCTTGCCGCCACACACACCAGTCTTCTTGCCGTAGATTTCGGCCATCATGCCGTACACGTCCACGCCCTTGGCGATGCAGTGGCCGTGGCCGCGGTGGGTCGAGGCGATGCAGTCGCTGTCGCGCAGGTGGGCCATGACCCCGGCGGCAGAGGCCTCTTCACCGGCATACAGGTGGACGAACCCGGGGATCTCGCCAGTGGCGAATTCCACATGCAGGCGTTCTTCGAAGGCGCGGATGGTGCGCATCACTTCATAGGCATGCAGCAGTTGTTCGGTACTCAGTTGATTGGACATCTTGTTGTTCTCCAGGGTTGTCTCAACACGGGTTTGCAGGGTGCAGCCGGTGGCCGCGTGGCACGGCCAGCAGGTGATGGCGGGCGGCATGCGCCAGCACGGCCTCGACGTCCACGCTCAAAGGGCCTTGGTGGTCGAGGGTGATGGTGGGAGTGTCGTGCGTGGCAAATTCGATTTCGCGTTCGCCGTCCAGCGCCAGGGTGCCGCTGGCCAGGCTCAGGCGATGGGCAACGCCGGGTGTCAGCTGGCCGCTGGCGGTGATGCCGCAACCTTGCAGCAGGCCGGGCGCCAGGGGTGCCAGCAGCGCCTGCTCGGCGCCGGGGTTCAGGCGTACCCAGGCGCCGTGCGGGTCCTGGCGTGAAACCGGGCACCACAGGCCGCACAGGGCCGACAGGCCAATGGCATGGGGTTCGGCGAAACAGGCGAAGACTTCGCAAAGGTCCTCGCTGCGGCTGAGCGCACGGGCACCGATGAAGCGCTGCGGCGACACCGCTACTTCCACCAGGGCCCATTCGGCAAGTTGCTGCTCAGGTACTTTCACCAGCAGGCGCTTGTTGCGGCGCAGGCCGATGCTGGCCGGTACCCGGCCGCTGGCGAGCAGGCCGCCGGCCAGCCCGGCGCTGGTAGCTTCACGCAGTTCGGGGAAGGCATTGTTGGTGCCGGTGGACAAGGTCAGCAACGGCACGTCACCTGCCTCGGCAGCCACTGCCTTGTGGGTGCCATCGCCGCCGAGCACGGCGATCATCGCCACACCGCGCTCGACCATGCGCCGGGTGGCCAGGCGGGTATCGGCCACGGTCTGGGTCAGCGGCAGGTCGAGTATTTCGATGGCCGGCCAGTGTTGGTCACGGGCGCCCGGGCCTTGGCTGGCCTTGAGCACGGCGGCGGCGATGCCGGTCATGTCGCTGGGCAGCAGCACCTGGCCGATGCCGGTGGCGCCGAAGGCAGCAAGCAGGCGCTGGATCGCCGAGGCCTTGTCGGTGCTCGAATAGAGCCCGGCATTGGCGGTCAGGCGGCGCAGGTCGCGGCCAGAGGCAGGGTTGGCAATGATCCCGACAATCGGGGCGGGTAGCGGCATGGCGCACCTCGTATTTTTGTTTGCCAGGGCAGGAGCAAGCGCGGTGCCAGCTTTCTTTCGGGTGGGCGAGATGGCTGCGCTAGAGCGGTTTGCTGGCATAAAGGCACGCCCCCATGGCGGCGCTGGCGAGACGCCGGGTGCCAGCGCAGGGCCGGCATGGCCGAAACGCTGAGACGCTGCGTCTCAAGCCAGCCGGCAATCACACAGTGCTTGTCGGGGCATGCCGGGAAGCGCTTAATGGTCGGACAACGATAAAAACAGCAACGAGAACCGGAGGGCCTGAATGCTTGCCGCGAACTCCCGAGCCCATGTGGACTGCGTCAGCAGGGTGCTGAAGAATGCCGACCGCCTGCCGCAGGCGCCGGTGCCACCGCTGATCCTCGATTCATGGCGCCGTTCCATGGAGCTGTACCGCCTCGACCCAGGGTCCCAGCAGGGGCCGCGCATCCTTTCCCAAAGCCTGCTCAATGAATGCCGCGAACGCGCCGAACTGTTCCTGCGCATCGCTAGCGATGCCGTGGCGCGCCTGCACGAGCGCGTGCGTGGCGCCGACTACTGCGTGCTGCTGACCGATGCCCAGGGGCGCACCATCGACTACCGAGTCGAGTCGGCCATTCGCAATGATTGCCGCAAGGCCGGGCTGTACCTGGGCACCTGCTGGTCGGAGGGCGAGGAGGGCACCTGCGGTGTGGCGGCGGTGCTGACCAGCAAGGCCCCGGTCACGGTGCACAAGCGCGACCACTTCCGCGCTGCGTTCATCGGCCTGACCTGCACCGCAGCGCCCGTGTTCGACCCGCTGGGCGCGTTGCTGGGCGTGGTCGACGTGTCGGCCTTGCAGTCACCGGACGACCGCCGCAGCCAGCACCTGATTCGCCAGTTGGTCGAGCAGACTGCTCGCGAAATCGAAAATGCCTTCTTCATGCACAGCGCCCAGGGCCACTGGGTGATGCGCGCCCATGGCACGCCTGGCTATGTGGAAAGCCAGCCCGACTACTTGCTGGCCTGGGACGCCGATGGCCGCCTGCAGGCGATCAACAGCCTGGCGCGGCAACGCCTGGTGGAGCGTCTGGGGCGCTTGCCCGAGCATATTGGCGAGCTGTTCGACATGGACCAACTGCGCCGGGTGAACGCATCGTCCGCCCAGCGCCTGCCAGGGTTGGGCGGGCTGTATGGCCGGGTCAGCGCACCGCAGCAGCGCCAGCGCGCGCAGCCGTTGCGCCAGGCGCAGGACGCCCGCATCGAGCAGCACCTGCGGCTGGCCACGCGGGTCAAGGACTGTAACCTGGCGGTATTGGTGCAAGGTGAGACCGGGGCTGGCAAAGAGGTGTTCGCCCGTCAGTTGCACCAGCACAGCCAGCGTTGCGATGGCCCGTTTGTCACGCTGAATTGCGCGGCCATTCCGGAAAGCCTGATCGAGAGCGAGCTGTTCGGCTATGTAGCCGGGGCTTTTACCGGGGCTTCCAGCAAAGGCATGCAAGGGCTGTTGCAGCAGGCTGATGGCGGCACGCTATTCCTTGATGAGATCGGCGACATGCCGCTGAACCTGCAAACCCGGTTGCTGCGGGTGCTGGCCGAGGGTGAAGTGGCGCCGCTGGGCGCGGCGCGGCGGGAGCGGGTGGATATCCAGGTGATCTGCGCCACCCATCGTGATTTGGCGGCGATGGTGGAGGATGGGCGTTTTCGTGAGGACTTGTATTTCCGCCTGGCCAATGCCCGCTTTGAGCTGCCGCCCCTGCGCGAGCGCGAGGACCGGTTGGGGCTGATTCACCAGTTGCTGGCCGAGGAGGCCGAGGCCTGCGGGGTTGAGGTGGTGTTGGCGGATGATGCCTTGCAGGCGCTGCTGGTGTACCGCTGGCCGGGGAACTTGCGCCAGCTGCGGCAAGTGTTGCGCTATGGCTGTGCGGTGAGTGAGGGCGGGCAGGTGCGGGTGCAGGACCTGCCGCAGGAAGTGCGGGGCGAGACGATTGTTTCGGGTGAAAGCGGCGTGTCGTGCCCGGCCCGGCAGCTGTTGCTGGATGCGCTGATCCGCCATCGCTGGAAGCCGGCCGATGCGGCGCGGGCACTGGGTATTTCACGGGCGACCCTGTATCGGCGGGTGCATGAGCACCGCATCGACATGCCGCGGATGAAAGGATAAGCCTCTTCGCGGTCCCTGTAGGAGCGGCCTTGTGTCGCGATGGGGCGCGCAGCGGCCCCGGCAATATCTGCGGCAAAGCTGAAATCCTGGGGCCGCTGCGCGGCCCATCGCGACACAAGGCCGCTCCTACAGGGACCGCGATGAGGCCCTGGCAGGCAATAAAAAACCCCGGAACAAGTCCGGGGTTTTCGGTACATCACACTACTCGATCACGCTTCGTTAGCCAATTTGTGCTCGAGGTAGTGAATGTTGACGCCGCCTTTGCAGAAACCTTCATCACGCACCAGGTCGCGGTGCAGCGGGATGTTGGTCTTGATGCCGTCGACGACAATCTCGTCCAGGGCATTGCGCATGCGCGCCATGGCTTCGTCGCGGTCCTTGCCGTAGGTGATCAGCTTGCCGATTAGCGAGTCGTAGTTCGGCGGAACCGAATAACCGCTGTACAGGTGCGAATCGACGCGTACGCCGTTGCCGCCCGGGGCGTGGAAGTGCTTCACCTTGCCTGGGCTCGGGATGAACTTCTTCGGGTCTTCGGCGTTGATCCGGCACTCCAGCGAGTGGCCACGGATCACTACGTCTTCCTGGCGGAACGACAGCTTGTTGCCAGCGGCGATGCTCAGCATCTCCTTGACGATGTCGATGCCAGTGACCATCTCGGACACCGGGTGCTCAACCTGCACGCGGGTGTTCATCTCGATGAAGTAGAAGCGGCCGTTCTCGTACAGGAACTCGAAAGTACCGGCACCACGGTAGCCGATCTCGATGCACGCATCGACGCAACGCTTGAATACTTCCTGACGGGCTTTTTCATCGATGCCCGGTGCTGGTGCTTCTTCCAGCACCTTCTGGTGACGGCGCTGCAGCGAGCAGTCACGGTCGCCCAGGTGGATGGCGTTGCCCTGGCCGTCGGACAGCACCTGCACTTCCACGTGACGTGGGTTGGTCAGGAACTTCTCCAGGTAGACCATCGGGTTGCCGAAGGCAGCACCGGCTTCGGTACGGGTGAGCTTGGCCGAGGCGATCAGGTCCTCTTCCTTGTGCACCACACGCATGCCGCGACCACCACCGCCACCGGCGGCCTTGATGATCACCGGGTAGCCGACGTCACGGGCAATCGCCAGAGCGACTTCTTCGTCTTCTGGCAGCGGGCCATCGGAGCCCGGTACGGTCGGTACGCCGGTCTTGATCATCGCGTCCTTGGCCGAAACCTTGTCGCCCATCAGGCGAATGGTGTCGGCTTTCGGGCCGATGAAGGCGAAACCGGATTTTTCCACCTGCTCGGCGAAATCGGCGTTTTCCGCCAGGAAGCCGTAACCCGGGTGAATCGCGGTGGCGCCGGTTACTTCGGCGGCAGCGATGATCGCCGGGATATGCAGGTAGGAATCCTTGGACGATGCAGGGCCGATGCAGACCGACTCGTCTGCCAGGCCCAGGTGCATCAGTTCACGGTCGGCGGTGGAGTGCACGGCGACGGTCTTGATACCCAGCTCTTTGCAGGCACGCAGGATCCGCAGGGCAATTTCCCCGCGGTTGGCGATCAGGACTTTTTCGAGCTTCCCAGACATCGTTGGCTCTCCGCGATTCAAACGATGGTGAACAGCGGCTGGTCGAACTCAACCGGCTGGCCGTCTTCTACCAGGATGGCGTCGATGACACCGCCGATCTCGGCTTCGATGTGGTTCATCATCTTCATGGCTTCGACGATGCACAGAGTGTCGCCCTTCTTCACGCTCTGGCCAACTTCAGCGAAGTTCGGCGAGGTCGGCGACGGCTTACGGTAGAAGGTACCGACCATTGGCGAGCGAACCACGGTGCCTTTCAGGGCCGGGGCGGCAGCGGCAGCTTCGGCAGCAGGGGCAGCGGCGGCAACTGGCGCAGCAACCGGGGCGGCAGCCATTGGAGCTGGTGCGTAGAACTGCTGGGCAGCTGGGGTCTTGCTGTGACGGCTGATACGGACCGACTCTTCGCCTTCCTTGATCTCCAGTTCGTCGATGCCAGATTCTTCCAGCAGCTCGATCAGTTTCTTGACTTTACGGATATCCATTAATCATCAACTCCCAAAGGTTCGGTCAGGGGGCGAAATACAAAAAACGTATCTGAAACGTTTCTCTCGAACCCCGGCCCACTTAGGCCAGGGTTTTCATCATTTGGGCTGTGCGTTGGCAGCCAGTTGTTCCAGTGCGGACTCCAGGGCCAGGCGATAACCGCTGGCGCCCAGGCCGCAGATCACCCCTACGGCAACATCGGAAAAGTAGGAGTGATGACGGAACGGTTCGCGTTTGTGCACGTTGGACAAGTGCACTTCGATGAATGGGATGCTCACCGCAAGCAATGCGTCACGTAATGCGACGCTTGTGTGGGTGAAAGCAGCCGGATTGATCAGGATGAAGTCCACACCCTCGTTGCGTGCGGCGTGAATGCGGTCGATCAGTTCGTATTCGGCGTTGCTCTGCAGGTACTGCAGATGGTGGCCTGCGGCGCGGGCACGTTGCTCCAGGTCCTGGTTGATCTGGGCCAGGGTCACGGCGCCGTAGTGGCCAGGCTCGCGGGTACCGAGCAGGTTGAGGTTGGGGCCGTGGAGCACCAGTAGCGTTGCCATCTGCGGATTCCTTGGATTTGTAGGGCAATTCGACACAGCGCGGCGAGTGTGCCGTAAAGCGACGGCAAGTGTCCAGTTCCCGGCAATAGCCAACACGATGTCCGAGGTTCGCGCGAAGTATGTGACCAAATAATTAAATCTGGTCACTGAATCGAGGTTTTTTTACGGCTCGCGGGAAGTTATAGACCGACTTTGCCGCGTACGCGTGTAAGAATTCGCGCAAATTCACCGGCGTTTATCTCGCCAATCACCCGATCGGCGGTTATTTCGCTGCCGTTCGCGGCAAAGAACAACAGGGCCGGCGGGCCGAACAGCTGGTAGCGGTCGAGCAGTTTGCGTTGCTCGGCATTGCTCTCGGTGATGTCGAAACGCAGCAGCTGGAAGCCGGCCAGCTGCGTTTGCACCTGCGGCGCGGTAAGCACTTCGCGCTCGATTACCTTGCAACTGATGCACCAGTCGGCGTACCAGTCCAGCAACACCGGCTGGCCGGCCGCCTTGGCCTGGGCAAGGGCCGCGTCCAGTGCGTCAGGGGTGGTAATGGTTTGCCAGGCATTCGCCTTTTCTGCCGGGTTGCTGCCGGTGGCCGCAAGTGTTGCAACGGGCAGCGGGCGCAGCGGGTCGCCTTGGCCACTGAGGGCACCGTACCAGCAGGCCAGGGCGTATACCAGCAAGGCCAGGCCGAGCAGTTGTGCCAGGCGCTGGCGCGCGGTTTTGACGACAAACTCCAGCGCGCCGAGGAACAGTGCCACGCCCGCAGCGAGGAAACCGACCAGCAGCAAGTTCACCGGACCCGGCAGCACCCGGCTGAGCAGGCCGATGGCCAGCCCCAGCAGCAGCACGCCGATGGCGTTTTTCACCGTGTTCAGCCAAGGGCCGCTTTTCGGCAGCCAGGCCGCACCACCGGTGGCCACCAGCAGCAATGGCGCCCCCATGCCAAGGCCCAGGGCGAACAGCTTCAGCGCACCGCCCAGGGCGTCGCCGCTGGCGCTGATGTACAGCAAGGCACCGGCCAGGGGGGCCGACACGCACGGCGATACCAGCAGGCTGGATAGCACGCCCAGCACCGCCGCACCCAGCAGCGATCCGCCTCTGGTGTGGTTGGCGACATTGTTCAGGCGGTTGTTCAGGGCCTGTGGCAGCTTCAGTTCGAACAGGCCGAACATGGCCAGGGCGAACACCACGAAGAACAGCGCAAAGGGCACCAGCACCCAGGCCGACTGCAGGCGCGCCTGCAGGTTCAGGCCGGCGCCGAACAAGCCCATGAGGGCGCCGAGCGCTGCGAAGCTGGCCGCCATCGGCAGCACGTAAGCCAGCGACAGCGCCAGCCCGCGCAGGCCACCGACCTGACCGCGCAATACCACGCCAGAGAGGATCGGCAGCATCGGCAGCACGCAGGGGGTGAAGGTCAGGCCGACCCCGGCGAGGAAGAACAGCAGCAGCGATTTCCAGTTCCAGCCGTGCTCGGCGGTGGCCGGCGTGCTTGCGCCGCCTTCGCCATCGATGCTCAGGCGTGCGGTTTCCGGCGGGTAGCACAGGCCCTTGTCGGCGCAACCCTGGTAGCCCACCAACAGGGTGAAGGCGCGCGGATCGTTGCGTGGCAGCTCGATGTCGAGCACGCCGTGGTAGACCTCGACGTCGCCAAAGAACTCATCGTGCTTGGCCTCGCCCTTGGGGATGTTGGGTGTGCCCAGGGCGATGTCGGCAGGTTCCGTGCGGAACTGGAAGCGGTGGCGGTAGAGGTAGTAGCCATCGGTGGCGACGAAGCGCAGCTTGATGGTTTGCGCATCGGCCCGGACCAGGTTGAGCTTGAAGGCCTCATGCACCGGCAGGAAGTCGGCGTTGTTGGAGAGCGACGCGGCGCCGAGGGTGGCGCTGGGGCGGTTGTCGAGCAGGCCCGTGGCGAAGGCAGGGCTGGCCAGCAGCAGGAACAGCAGGAAAAACAGGCGGTGCATGGCGGACTCGCGAGGTGGAACGTGCTGGGCATGATAGCGGAGTTGGTTGGGGGTGGGGCCGGCGTTCGTCATGACATATTCAGCGCCTGGGAGGTGTTTGCCGTGACAGGTGCAGCGCCTGGGAGGTGTTCGCCGTGACAGGTGCAGCGCCTGGGAGATCGAGCGCCGCCCGCGCGGCGCTTCGCGGCTAAAGCCGCTCCTACGTTTGTTTCGGGCCAGTCCCTTCTGTGCCAGGCGCGCGCGACCGCCTTGTTTGTACGACGCGATATCGAGACATGCGCCAAGACGTTCGCGCGCGAATCCCACAGGAATAATTGGCCCGAAACAAACGTAGGACCGGCTTTAGCCGCGAAGCGCCGCGCGGGCGGCGCTCGATC
>NZ_JBIVIF010000035.1:0-46104 GCF_044749595.1 Pseudomonas sp. NPDC089392 | reverse complement strand
TCTCCCAGGCGCTGCACCTGTCATGGCGAACACCTCCCAGGCGCTGCACCTGTCATGGCGAACACCTCCCAGGCGCTGCACCTGTCATGGCGAACACCTCCCAGGCGCTGCACCTGTCATGGCGAACACTTCCCAGGCGCTGCACCTGTCATGGCGAACACTTCCCAGGCGCTGCACCTGTCATGGCGAACACTTCCCAGGCGCTGCACCTGTCACGGCGAACACTCCCCGGCTCAAACCCTGAACGCCCGCACCGCCCGGTTCAGCTCCCCCCCCAAACTCAGCAACTGCTCCCCTTGCTCACGCCCTTCACCAATACGCTGCAAGTTATCCTCACCCAGCTCATGAATCCGCTCGCTATGGTCACGAATCTCACTCACCGCGCCACTCTGCTGCGCCGTGACATCGGCAATCCGCACAGCCGTATCCGAGATCGTCCGAATGGCATAAACAATCTCATCCAGCGCCCCATCCGCCGCCTGAGCCTGGTTGGCCGTGGCTTCGGCATGCTCAAGCTGCGCACGCATTCCCGCCACCGAGCTTCTGGCGGCCTGCTGCAAGCGGTCGATCAATGCCTGAATCTCGCCGGTAGCCCCCGTGGTGCGCTGCGCCAGCGAACGCACCTCATCGGCCACCACGGCAAAACCACGGCCCATCTCGCCGGCACGGGCGGCTTCGATCGCGGCATTGAGCGCCAGCAGGTTGGTCTGCTCGGCAATCGAGCGGATCACCGTCAGCACCCCACCAATGGTGGCCGACTCTTCCGCCAGTTGTTCGATCACACGGGCATTGCC
This sequence comes from Pseudomonas sp. NPDC089392, assembly GCF_044749595.1. Lineage (NCBI taxonomy): Bacteria > Pseudomonadati > Pseudomonadota > Gammaproteobacteria > Pseudomonadales > Pseudomonadaceae > Pseudomonas > Pseudomonas sp. NPDC089392. The sequence goes on along the minus strand of NZ_JBIVIF010000035.1, from coordinate 45,310 downwards.
CTGCACTTCATCAACCAGTTCGCGCAAGCCCGACAGGCTCTGGCCAATCACCGCCTGGCCCTGTTCCGCCGCACGCCCGGCATCGCGGCTGGCATCGGCGGCGGCGCTGGCATCGCCGGCCACCTGCTGGATGGTCGCTTCCAGTTCGCCCAAGGCATCGCGGATCTGCCCAGTATCGCCGGCCTGGCGCTCGGCACCATCGTGCAGGGCGGCACTCATGCCGGCCAGGGCGTGGCTGCTGCCAGCCACCTGCTCGGCGTTGTGGCGGATGGTATCGACCAGCTCCACCAGGTACTGGCGCAGGCGGTTCAGCGATTCCTCGATGTCATGCAGCTCGCGATTGGTCTTGCCCAGGGTGATGCCCTTGGCGAAGTCACCCTCTGCCCAGTGCGACAGCGCCGGTGCCAGGCCGGTCAGGGTGCGCGCCAGGCGCCGCTGCAAAGTGTCGATCAGCAGGGCGATAAGCAGGATCAGGCCGATCATGAGGCCCTGGATAATGCGCACCTCGCCGGCAATTTTCCCGTGCTGGCCACGTACTTCGGGCTCCAGCGCAGCAATGGCCTGCTGTACCGCCGCCAGGCGCTGGCCGGTGCTGGCGGCCAGGGCGGCGCGGCGCTCGATCTGTTCGCGGGTGCGTTGCAGCTCGGCCGGGTAGCGGCTGAGCAGGCTCTGCAGTTCACGCTTCAGGCCCACGGCAATGTCTTCCTGCTGGGCGCTGGCCTGGGTTTCCAGGCCCATCATGGCGGCGAAGTCGTCGGCACCGGATTCGGCGGCGCGGGTTACGCCCAGCAATGGCAGGCTGTCGATGGCCTGGGCCTGGGCGCGGATCAGTTGCAACTCGCGCTCCACTTCGTCGGCCAGCTCCGGGCGGCCGCTGCTGACCAGCTTGTCCCGGGCCAACGACAGCCGGCTCAGGTGCACGGTGGCGTCGAGCAACGGCAGCATGTACTGGTTGGCGTCGGCGCTGCCGCTGTCGCGGGCGTAGCCGGCCAATTGTTCGAAGTTGGCCCCCAGTTCCCGCTCGGCTTGCTGCAGCAGGGCTTGCGGGTCGCCGGCCAGCTTGCCGGCGGCCAGCAGCTCATTGGCGGTGAAGCCCTGCAGGCTGTCCAGGCTGGGGCGCAGTTTGTCGGCCAGCGCGACGGGCCAGTCGGCCAGGGCGGCCTGCAATTGCTGGTTGGCCTCCATGGCGGCAGCGTGGCGCAGGGCATCGCCGCTGCCCAGGTACGCCTGGATATTGCCTGCCGTCTGGTTCTGGAACTGCTGGGACAGGCCCAGGTAGCGCTCCATCATCTGGTAGGGGCGCTCCAGCGCTCGCTGCGACCACCACAGGGTGGCGCCCAGGGCGAGGCACACGGTTACCAGCAACAGGGTGTTGAAATTGGTCAGCCACTTCAGGCGCATAGCCGCGAGCTTCCTGCGGAGGGGAGTGGGGGTAGGCGGCTGAAGTTATTGCGATTTTGTGACCGGGTGATGACGACAGGAGGTTGGCGTCAGAAAAACTGGCACAGTGCCGCTATCTGTTTTGCCCATGCCGGCCTCTTCGCGGCTAAAGCCGTTCCCACAGGGACAGCGCCAACTTGAAGGCAGCGCAGTACCTGTGGGAGCGGGTTCACCCGCGAAGAGGCCGGCACAGGCAGTGCGAATTTCAGGGCTCCACACGCACCACACAATTACGCCCGGCATGCTTGGCCCGGTACAGCGCCTCATCTGCCGCACTGGCCATGGTCAGCGCATCCAGCCCCTCATCCAGCTGCACCACCCCGGCACTGAAAGTGCACTGCAAGTCGCGCGGCTGCGCCGGGTAGAGAATCTCGGCAAAGCGCCGGCGGATCTCGTCCAGCACCTTATGCGCCGCCTCCAGCGCAGTATCGGGCATGACGACGGCGAACTCTTCACCGCCATAACGGCCAATGAAGTCGGTCTTGCGCAAGCGTTGCTTGAGGAACAGCGCCAGGCTCTTGATCACCCGGTCGCCCATGGGGTGGCCGTGGCGGTCGTTGATCTTCTTGAAATGATCGATGTCGAGCATGGCAAAGCTCAATGGCTGCTGCTCGCGGCGGGCGCGGAAGCTGCAGTCCTCCAGCAGTTGCAGGATGTGGGTGTGGTTGTACAGTCCGGTCAGGCTGTCTCGCACCATGCGCGCCTTCAGGTGGCGGGCACGGGCGGCGCGGTTGCGCACGGTAGTGACCAGGTGGCGTGAGCGAAACGGCTTGGTCAAAAAATCATCACCGCCTTCGCTCATGGCATCCAGCTGCTTATCCAGGTCGTCCTCGGCAGACAGGTAGATGATCGGCACGCTCACATAGCGGTCGCTGTGGCGGATGACCTTGGCCAGCTCCGGGCCGGTGCAGGCCGGCATGTACAGGTCGAGGATGATCAGGTCGGGCTGGAAGTCGGCCAGTTCGGCCATGGTACGGACCGGGTCGGTCAGGCTGCGGGTGACCATCCCGGCACCGGCCAGGACGCGCTCGGTGTACAAGGCCTGGGTGCGCGAGTCGTCGATGATCAGCACACGCAACGGGTCGTGCGGCGTGGCGTTGGTCAGCAGTTCGACCTTTTCCAGCAGGCTGGAAGCCTCCAGGCTGCCGGTGAGGAAGTCCTGCCCACCGGCGCGCACGGCGGCCAGGCGGGTAGGGGTGTCGGCTTCGTGGTGGCTGAAGAACAGCAGCGGGATAGGTTGCGCCAACCCCTGCTGAGCCTGGGCAGCCAGCAACAGGCCCTGGCCGGCGCCGGTGAAGTCGACATCCATGATGATGGCTGAGGGCGGGCATTCGCTGATCGAGGCGTGAAACGCGGGGGCATTGGCCAGCGCCTGCACCACCAGGCCAAAAAACTCCAGTTGCTGGGCCAGGCGTTGGGCGCGCTCGTGATCCTGCAGCAGGATGTACACCGGCTTGCGCAAGGGCGGCAGCAGCACCTGGTCAAGCGGGTCGTCCTTGCGCAGGCCGCTGCGCGTCAGCGGTTGGGCGGGGCACTGCGGGCTCTGCTCGACTGCTTTGCTCATGTCCTGGCTACTTGTAGGTTGGGGTGTGCAGGGGCAATGATGGCCCTATGCTAGCAGCTCTTTCCGCAGGCGTGAGTGCCCTGCATCAACAAAGCGGCTGGAATGAATATTCAGTTGCTGACCGATTGGTCGCTTATGCGTAAGGCGGTGTCTGCTTTATAGTGCTGCCACCCGGGCTTGCCGTGGCACCCTGGCGCAGGCCTGTGGTCCAAGCCCCTGAACCGTCGTGACTGATTAAGGACAAAGCCATGCTGGACTGGAAAAACCGCGAGGCCAAAGCCGAGCCCCGTGAGCGTGTCGACGGCCGAGGCGCCGCCGCCCGTAGCTACCTTGGTGGCCTTTGGAGCCGTGCCCTGGGCACCCTGATCGGGTTGTACCTGCTGGTGTGTATCGGCCTGGGCTGGTACTGGAGCCAGGAGCCCAACCTGTTCCCGGTGCAGCAGAGCGCTCAGGCCGCGGCCGAGCGCACCGGCCAGCAGATGGTGGTGGGCTATACCACCATCGAAACCCTCAAGACCGTGGCCGGCACCTTGCTCAACAAGCCGGGTGGCTACATTTCCAACGACCGCTTCCCACCTGGGCTGTGGATGGACAACATGCCGAGCTGGGAATACGGCGTGCTGGTCCAGGTGCGCGACCTGTCCCGCGCCCTGCGCAAGGACTTCGCCCGCTCGCAGTCGCAGTCCACTGAAGACGCCGACCTGGCCAAGGCCGAGCCGCGCTTCAACTTCGACAACAAGAGCTGGATCCTGCCATCGAGCGAATCGGAGTTCGAAGAGGGCATCAAGTCGCTGACCCGCTACCAGACCCGTCTGGCGGCCGGTGATAAAGGTGCGATCTTCTACACCCGTGCCGACAACCTGAACAACTGGCTGGGTGACGTGGCTACCCGCCTGGGCTCGCTGTCGCAGCGCCTTTCGGCCAGCGTTGGCCGGGTCAAGCTCAACAGCACATTGAAGACCGAGTCGGTGGTCGCCGGCCAGGCGCCGCAGGTGGACGAAGAGCTGGTGGAAACCCCATGGCTGCAGATCGACAACGTGTTCTACGAAGCCCGTGGCCAGGCCTGGGCGTTGTCGCACCTGCTGCGCGCCATCGAGGTGGACTTTGCCGACGTGCTGGCGAAGAAGAACGCCACGGTCAGCGTGCGCCAGATCATCCGTGAGCTGGAGGCCTCGCAAGAGCCGCTGTGGAGCCCGATGGTGCTCAACGGCAGTGGCTTCGGCATGTGGGCCAACCACTCGCTGGTCATGGCCAACTACATTTCCCGGGCCAACGCTGCGGTCATCGACCTGCGTCAGCTGCTGTCGCAGGGTTGATGATGGCTATCAGCCCAAACGAGGCCGCCCACCGGGCGGCTTCCGACCGTGAACTGGTCACCTGGGTGGACGAAACCGACCAGGTGCTCGGGGCCTTGCCCCGTGCCGAACTGCGCGAGCGCGGCCTGATTGGCCGTTGCACGTTCATTCTGCTGTTCAACAGTGCCGGTGAGTTGTGTGTGCACCGGCGGACCCTGAGCAAGGCGCTGTACCCGGGCTACTGGGATGTGGCGGCGGGCGGCATGGTCACGGCCGGGGAGGCGTATGCCGACTCTGCGGCGCGTGAGCTGGCCGAAGAACTGGGGATTGAGGGTGCCGAGCTGCGCTTTCATGAGCGGTTCTACTTTGACCAGCCGGATAACCGCTTGTGGTGTGCGGTGTATTCGGCGGTGTCGGATGCGCCGTTGCGGTTGCAGCCGGAAGAGGTGATTGAAGCGCGCTTCATTGGGCTGGAACAGGCTGAGCAGGAAAGCCTGAGCAAGCCATATTGCCCGGACTCGCTGGCGGCGTTGCAGCGCTACAAGGCTACTTTGTAGGGGCGGGCTTACCCGCGAAATACTGACCCAGACACCCGCGTTGCATGGCAAGGGCTTTGCCCTTGTTCGCGGGTAAACCCGCTCCTACACAACCGCCGCATTTATCGTTACACTGCGCGCCCTTTTCGGGCTGCCGCAATTCATGCAGCAGTAGCGCCGCCCCTGCCAGAGTGGGGCTTCGCGGTCGGCCTCAACCCCAAGGCACGACCAGTTTTTGTCCTCAGCACAGAGGAACAAAAGTGGCCAAGAAAGCTTCTTCCTTCGCCGCCCTTGGCGGTCTCGTTTACTCCACCGACGCCGGTCGGCACTGCCCCGACTGTGGCCAGCCGGTGGATGCCTGTACCTGCAAGCAGCAGGTCATCCCCGAAGGCGATGGCATTGCCCGTGTGCGCCGTGAAAGCAAAGGCCGTGGCGGCAAGACCGTGACTACCGTCACCGGCGTGCCGCTGCCGCTCGACCAGCTCAAGGAGCTGGCCACCACCCTCAAGCGTCGCTGTGGTACCGGTGGCGCGCTGAAGGATGGGGTCATCGAAATCCAGGGCGACCATGTCGAGCTGCTGATCGCCGAGCTGATCAAGCAGGGCTTCAAGGCGAAAAAGTCCGGCGGCTGATTCGCCCGCGCGCTTTTTTGCCCAGTGCTTTCTAAACTCGTTGCCGTGGCCAGGGTCTATCACTGGGCACGGCGAATCGTCATTTTTGGCTTTTACACTGCGCCCGCCTCCTTGCGGGGCAGTGTCTTCGACTTATCTATAGGGGACTTGAATGTCCGTACGACGCACACGCAAAGACGATGGTAGCCAATGGACCGTGGCCGACAGCCGCAGTGTTTATGGCATCCGCCATTGGGGCGCTGGTTATTTCGCCATCAATGAAGCCGGGCGCGTCGAAGTACGCCCCAACGGCCCCAAAAGCGCACCGATCGACCTGTTCGAACAGGTCGATGAACTGCGCCAGAGCGGCCTGTCGCTGCCCTTGCTGGTGCGCTTCCCCGACATTCTGCAGGACCGCGTACGCCAGCTGACCGGCGCCTTCGACGCCAACATCGCGCGCCTGGAATACCAGAGCCAGTACACCGCGCTGTACCCGATCAAGGTCAACCAGCAAGAAGCGGTGGTGGAAAACATCATCGCCACGCAAAACGTGTCCATTGGCCTGGAAGCCGGCTCCAAGCCCGAGCTGCTGGCGGTACTGGCACTGGCGCCGAAGGGCGGCACCATCGTCTGCAACGGCTACAAGGACCGTGAGTTCATTCGCCTGGCGCTGATGGGCCAGAAGCTCGGCCACAACGTGTTCATCGTCATCGAGAAAGAGTCGGAAGTGGCCCTGGTGATCGACGAAGCCGCCGAGCTCAAGGTGAAACCGCAGGTCGGCCTGCGCGTACGCTTGTCGTCGCTGGCTTCGAGCAAGTGGGCAGATACCGGTGGCGAGAAGTCCAAGTTCGGCTTGTCTGCCGCCCAGCTGATCTCGGTGGTGCAGCGCTTCCGCGATGCCGGCCTGGACCAGGGCATCCGCCTGCTGCACTTCCACATGGGCTCGCAGATCGCCAACCTTGCCGACTATCAGCACGGCTTCAAGGAAGCCATCCGTTATTACGGCGAGCTGCGTGCGCTGGGCCTGCCGGTCGACCACATCGACGTGGGCGGTGGCCTGGGCGTGGACTACGACGGTACCCACTCGCGCAATGCCAGCTCGATCAACTACGACATGGACGACTACGCCGGCGTGGTGGTGGGCATGCTCAAGGAGTTCTGCGACGCGCAGGGCCTGCCGCACCCGCACATCTTCTCCGAGAGCGGCCGCTCGCTGACCGCGCACCACGCCATGCTGGTGATTCAGGTGACCGACGTCGAGAAACATAACGACGACGTGCCGACCATCGAAAACAAGGAAGCCCTGCCCGAGACCGTGCAGTGGCTGGTCGACCTGCTTGGCCCGACCGACATCGAGATGGTCACCGAGACCTACTGGCGCGCCACCCACTACATGGGTGACGTGGCCGCGCAGTATGCCGATGGCAAGATCAGCCTGGGCGAGAAGGCCCTGGCCGAGCAGTGCTACTTTGCCGTGTGCCGCCGCCTGCACAACTCGCTGAAAGCCCGCCAGCGCTCGCACCGCCAGGTGCTGGACGAGCTGAACGACAAGCTGGCCGACAAGTACATCTGCAACTTCTCGGTGTTCCAGAGCCTGCCAGACACCTGGGCCATCGGCCAGGTACTGCCGATCATCCCGCTGCACCGCCTGGATGAAGAGCCGATGCGTCGTGCGGTCTTGCAGGACCTGACCTGCGACTCTGACGGCAAGATCAACCAGTACGTCGACGAGCAGAGCATCGAGACCAGCATGCCGGTGCATGCGGTGAAGGAAGGCGAGGACTACCTGCTGGGCGTGTTCCTGGTCGGTGCCTACCAGGAAATCCTCGGTGACATGCACAACCTGTTCGGTGACACCGACTCGGTGAACATCTACCAGAACGCCGATGGCAGCGTGTACCACGCCGGCATCGAGACCCACGACACCATCGAAGACATGCTGCGTTACGTGCACCTGTCGCCGGAGGAGTTGATGACCCATTACCGCGACAAGGTGGCCAGCGCCAAGATCACTGCGCGTGAGCGGACCCAGTACCTGGATGCCTTGCGGCTTGGGTTGACCCGGTCTTCGTACCTGTCGTCGTAATTGCCGGAGCCGCTTCTACAGGTGAACGCGCAATATTTGCCGTACGCGATTCCCTTGTAGGAGCGGCCTTGTGTCGCGATCTGAGGGCACAGCCCTCACCGCGTCATACCCGGTAATGATCCACCCACGCCATCCCTCGTCACGACACCTATCCTGCGAATGCAATGTTCAAAGGATGTCGACATGGACCGTCACGGCAATCATCGCTTGCGCCAAGGGCGCTATTCAGAGCCAGGCAGGCTCTACCTGCTAACTACCATTACCCGCCAGCGCCTACCCCTGTTCCAGAACCTCTGGTTTGCACGAGCGGCCATCCATCAATTGCGCCTGAGTGATCAAGAAGGGAACTGCCGCTCTCTTGCCTGGGTTCTGATGCCAGACCACCTGCATTGGCTGATCGAGCTTGGGCCAACCAGCCTGGACAAACTCATGTGTGCCTTCAAGTCGCGAAGCAGCTGTGCGCTTTACCGTAAAGGTGCCGAGCGAAAGCGCATCTGGCAGCCTGGCTTTTATGACCGGGCGTTGCGCAAGGAAGACGATGTCAGGGCCGCTGCCCGCTACATCATCGCCAACCCGATTCGGGCTGGTCTGGTGCGGCGGGCTGGCGAGTATCCACATTGGGATTGTGTGTGGCTGTGAGGCCGCAGGTGAGGGCTTCGCCCTCATTTCGCGACACAAGGCCGCTCCTACACGGCATACGCCGATCGATGTAGGAGCGGCCTTGCGTCGCGATGGGCCGCAACGCGGCCCCGGCATTACCGGATCCATTCACCTCTCTGCTGCAACCGCCACCCAACCCACCCCAGCGTCACCGCCCGCAAACCCATGAACCCGAGAAACGCCAACCACAACCCATGGTTGCCAAACCCGCTCATGGCCACCGCCACCGGCAGTGCAATCAGCACCGAAACCAGCATCGCATTGCGCATTTCCCGCGCCCGCGTCGCACCGATGAACAACCCGTCCAGCAAATAACTCCACACCGCAATCAACGGCAGCAGCGCCAGGTATGGCAGGTACGGATAAGCCGCCACCCGCACACTGTCGATGTCGGTCTGCAAATCAATGAACAGATGCCCGCCCAGCAGGAACAACCCGGCAAACCCCACGCTGGTAATCAGCGACCAGCCACAGGCCACCACCAGCGAACGGCGCAAGGTGTCGCGGTCACGAGCACCGATGGCATGGCCGCACAAGGCCTCGACCGCATGCGCCAGCCCGTCCAGCGCATAGGCCGTCAGCAACAGGCCATTGAGCAGCAAGGCGTTGGCCGCCACCGTGGCCTCACCCAGGCGCGCGCCTTGCACGGTAATCAGGAGGAACACCAGTTGCAGCGCCAGGCTGCGCAGGAAGATATCGCGGTTCACCGCCAGCAGCGGCCGCCAGGCCTGCCAGCGCTTGAGTGCCGCCCATACGATTTGCCCCGGGTAAGCGCGCAGGGCCGGGCGGGTCAGGGCCAGGCCGAGCAGGGCAGCACTCCATTCGGCAATCACCGACGCCCGCGCCGAACCCAGCACGCCCCAGTTCAGGCCCAGTACGAACCACAGGTTCAAGGCGATGTTCAACAGGTTGGTGGTCAGCAGTATGGCCAGCGGTGCCCTGGCGTTCTGTGTGCCAAGGAACCAGCCGACCAGCGCGTAGCTGGCCAGTGCCGCAGGCAGGCCTAACAGGCGGGTATGGAAGAAGTCCTCGGTGGATTGCTGCAAGGCGGCACTGGGTTGCATGGCATGTAGTGCGAGCTGGCTGAAGGGGATGGCCAACAGGCCGATCAGCAGGGCAAAGCCGACCGCCAGCAACAGCCCTTGCACCAGCACCTGGCGCAGCGCCGCGCCGTCGCCACGGCCGGCGGCCTGGGCAGCAAAGCCGGTGGAGCCCATGCGCAGGAAGCCCATCAGGCCGACCATGAAGGTGAACAGCGTGGCGCCCACGGCCACGGCGCCCAGCTGGTGGGCGTGGGGCAGGTGGCCGATGACGGTGCTGTCGACCAGGGCGACCAAGGGTACGGAAATGTTGGACAGGATCATCGGCGCCGCCAGGGCCCAGACCTTGTGGTGGGTGGGGCGGTGGCGCCAGTCGGTGGTCAGTGCAGTCATCGGGTGTCCTTGGGAATCTGGGGCTGCTGCGCAGCCCTATCGCGACGCAAGGCCGCTCCTACAGGGGGAACGCGGTCCCTGTAGGAGCGGCCTTGCGTCGCGAAAGGGGCGCAAAGCGCCCCCGCTTTTCTGAATGGCCACAGTGTAACGGCCAGGCAACCAAACCGCGCGACCATGGTCCGAGCTGAAGCGCCACATTGCGCTATAGTTGCTGCCCTCAAGTACCCGCTGCCAAAGAGTTCCTACTCCATGTTCAACAAAGGATTGTTGCTGGCCTGCGCGCTGGCGTTGCTCAGTGCCTGTGACTCTTCCACACCGGATAAACCGGTGCCCGTCGAAAAGCCGGCCGCCACCGCGCCCGCCGAAGCTCCGGCCCCCAAGCGCGAGGACCCGGCCGTGCTCGCCAAGCGCTACGAGGGCCGTGAACTCACGGTGCTCGACGTCTCTGAAGTGCAGCTCGACGGCGCCGCAACGCTGTCGATCAGCTTCTCCGCACCGCTGGATGCCAAGCAGGACTTCGCCACCAAGGTGCACCTGGTCGATACCGTCAAAGGCAAGCTCGACGGCGCCTGGGAACTCTCCGACAACCAAATGGAGCTGCGCCTGCGTCATCTGGAACCTCAGCGCAAGCTGGTACTGACCGTCGACAAGGGCCTGCTGGCGGTCAACGGCAAGCAACTGGACAGCGAGTCGATCACCCGCCTGGAAACCCGCGACATGCAGCCGACCATCGGCTTTGCCAGCCGCGGTTCGCTGCTGCCCACGCGCCTGGCCGAAGGCCTGCCGGTCATCGCCCTCAATGTCGATAAGGTCGATGTCGAGTTTTTCCGCGTGAAGCCGGACATGCTCTCAAGCTTCCTGGCCAACTGGGGGCGCAACAGCAGCCTGTACTACTACCAGTCCAAGGAAACCCTGGACATGGCCGAACTGGTCTACAGCGGCCGCTTCGACCTCAACCCGGCGCGCAACACCCGCGAGACCGTGCTGCTGCCAATTGCCGGCATCAAGCCGCTGCAGGAACCAGGCGTGTACCTGGCGGTGATGCGTGCCTCGGGCACCTACGACTACTCGCAGCCGGCAACCTTGTTCACCCTCAGCGACATCGGTGTGTCCGCACACCGCTACCGCGACCGCCTCGACGTGTTCGCCCAGGCGCTGGAAGGCGGCAAGGCAATGAACGGCGTCAACCTGGAAATCCATGACGACAAGGGCAAGCTGCTGGCCCAGGCCACGACCGATGGCAAGGGCCACGCCCAACTGCCGATCACGCCCAAGGCTGACACCCTCATCGCCACCCAGGGCGTACACACCACGCTGCTGCGCCTGAACACCGCAGCGCTGGACCTGGCCGAGTTCGACATCACCGGGCCCCAGGCCAACCCGTTGCAGTTCTTTATCTTCGGCCCGCGCGACTTGTATCGCCCGGGGGAGACGGTGTTGCTCAACGGCCTGCTGCGTGACCAGGACGGCAAGCCGGTCAAGGCCCAGCCGGTGAGCGTGGAGGTGCGCCGCCCGGATGAACAAGTCAGCCGCAAGTTCGTCTGGGAAGCCGACAGCAACGGCCTGTTCCAGTACCAATTGCAGTTGGCTACCGAGGCCCCGACCGGCCGCTGGCAACTGCTGCTCGACCTGGGCGGTGGGCGCAAGCAGGTCTATGAGTTCCTCGTTGAAGATTTCTTGCCCGAGCGCTTGGCGCTGGAGCTGAAGGGCAGCAGCAAACCACTGTCGCCGGACGAAAATGCTCGCATCCAGGTCAATGGCCGTTACCTGTACGGTGCCCCGGCTGCCGGCAACCGCCTGAGTGGCCAGGCTTATGTGCGCCCGCTGCGTGAGGCCGTACCGGCGTTGCCGGGCTACCAGTTCGGCTCGGTCACCGAAACCGAACTGAACCAGGACCTGGAACTGGACGAAGTCACCCTCGACCAGACCGGCAAGGCCGTGGTCGATATCGAAAGCCGCTGGACTGAAGCCCGCTCGCCGTTGCAACTGACCGTGCAGGCCAGCCTGCAGGAGTCCGGCGGTCGGCCGATCACCCGGCGCCTGGAACAACCGATCTGGCCGGCCGAGCGCCTGCCGGGCCTGCGTGGCCTGTTCGATGGCGAGGAAACGGATAGCGACGGCCCGGTCGAGTTCGAGCTCCTGGTGGCCGACCGCGACGGCAACAAGCTGGCAGCCAACGAGCTGAAGGTGCGGCTGATTCGTGAGCGCCGCGACTACTACTGGAACTACTCGCAGAACGACGGCTGGAGCTACGCCTATAACGAGAAGTTCCTGACCCAGAATGAGGAGACCGTCAGCGTCAAGGCCGGCTCCACCGCCAAGCTGAGCTTCCAGGTTGAATGGGGCCCGTACCGCGTCGAGGTGGAAGACCCGCAGACCGGCCTGGTATCCAGCGAGCGCTTCTGGGCCGGCTACCGCGCCCAGGACAACGCCGAAGGCGGCGCAGTGCGCCCCGATCAGGTCAAGCTGGCGCTGGACAAACCGTCCTACGCCGACGGCGCCACGGCCAAGGTTACCGTTACCCCGCCTGCCGCCGGCAGTGGCTACCTGATGATCGAGTCCAGCGATGGCCCGCTGTGGTGGCAGGAGATCGATGTACCCGCCGAGGGCAAGACCTTCGATGTGCAGCTGGACAAGGCCTGGGCACGGCACGACCTGTATATCAGCGCGCTGGTGATTCGTCCCGGTGAGCGCAAGGCCAACGCCACGCCCAAGCGTTCGGTAGGCGTACTGCACCTGCCGCTGGACCGTGCCGAGCGCAAGTTGGCGGTGAGCCTGCAAGCACCCGAGAAAATGCGCCCGAAACAACCACTGACTGTAAAGGTCAAGGCCGCCAATGCCGATGGCAGCATCCCTAAGCAGGTGCATGTGCTGTTGTCGGCGGTGGACGTGGGTATCCTCAACATCACCGATTTCAAAACCCCCGACCCGTTTGCCAGCCTGTTCGGGCGCAAGGCCTACGGTGCCGACCAACTGGACATCTACGGCCAGCTGATCGAAGCCGGGCAGGGCCGCCTGGCCAGCCTGGCGTTCGGTGGTGACGCGGCAATGGCCAAGGGCGGCAAGCGCCCCAACACCACCGTGACCATCGTCGCCCAGCAGAGCCTGCCGGTGACCCTGGACGACAAGGGTGAGGGCCAGGCGACCGTCGATATTCCCGATTTCAACGGCGAGCTGCGGCTGATGGCCCAGGCCTGGACCGAGGAACACTTCGGCATGGCCGAAGGCAAGACCGTGGTTGCGGCGCCGCTGATTGCCGAGCTTTCGGCGCCGCGCTTCCTCGCCGGTGGCGACCGCACCAGCCTGGCGCTGGACCTGGCCAACCTGTCGGGCCGTGCCCAGCAACTGAATGTTGAAATCAGCACCGAAGGGCAACTGAGCCTGGCAGCCAGTGCCGTGCAGACCGTTGCCTTGGCCGAAGGACAACGTTCGACGCTGATGATCCCGGTGCAGGCCCTGGGTGGCCTGGGGCAGGGCAAGGTGCATGTACGGGTCACCGGCCTGCAACTGCCGAACGAGCCGACCACCGCATTCGAACGTGAGTGGACGCTGGGCGTGCGCCCGGCCTACCCGGCAATGCTCAAGCACTACCGCGTGGCCTTGAAGGACCAGCCGTGGACCCTGCCTGAAGCAGACCTGGCCGCCTTAGAACCCGCCGGCCTGGAAGCCAGCCTGGCCTTGTCGAGCCGGCCGCCGCTGAACCTGGCCGAGCAGATCCGCGCCCTTGAAGCCTACCCCTACGGTTGCCTGGAGCAGACCACCAGCGGCTTGTACCCGTCGCTGTACGCCGATGCCGACAGCCTCAAGCGCCTGGGCATCAAGGGCGAGCCGGCCGATGTGCGCAAGCGCAAGATCGAAATGGGCATCGAGCACCTGTTGGGCATGCAGCGCTACAACGGCAGCTTTGGCCTGTGGAGCTCGGACAGCGAAGAAGAATACTGGCTGACCGCCTACGTCACCGACTTCCTCCTGCGTGCCCGCGACCAAGGTTACGGCGTGCCGGCCGAAGCGCTGAAGAAGGCCAGCGAGCGCCTGCTGCGTTACCTGCAGGAGCGCAACCTGATCGAAGTCGACTACAGCGAGAACGCCGACCATACCCGCTTTGCCGTGCAGGCCTATGCGGCCTTGGTGCTGTCGCGCAGCCAGCAGGCGCCGTTGGGTGCCCTGCGTGGCCTGTTTGAACGCCGCGCCGATGCCCGTTCCGGTCTGCCGTTGGTCCAACTGGCGGTGGCGCTGGACAAGATGGGCGACAAGCCGCGGGCCGAGCAAGCCTTGCAGGCGGGCCTGGGCATCAGCCGGGGTAAAGGCTGGATGGCCGATTACGGCAGCGCCCTGCGCGACCAGGCGCTGATCCTGGCGCTGCTGCAGGAAAGCAACCTGGCCAGCAGCCAGGTCGACCAGCGCCTGTTCGCCTTGTCGGATGAACTGGCGGCCAACCGCTGGCTGTCGACCCAGGAACGCAACGCGCTGTTCCTCGCCGGCCGTGGCCTGCTGGGCAAGCCGGAAGGCAAATGGCAGGCGCGCCTGGACAGCGCTGGCGAAGTGCGCGACTTCAACAATGCCGAGTCCGGCATGAAGCTCGAAGGCCCGCTGCTGGCCTCGCCGCTGAGTGTGCAGAACCAAGGCAGCGAGACCCTGTACCAGCAACTGACGTTGTCCGGTTACCCGCGCCAGGCGCCGTCGGCCGGTGGCAACGGCATGCAGATTCGCCGTGAGTACCTGGGCATGAATGGCCAGCCGCTGGACCTGCACAACCTGCGCAGTGGCGACCTGGTGCTGGTGCACCTGGCGCTCAAGGCCGAAGACCGGGTGCCGGATGCGCTGGTAGTGGACTTGCTGCCGGCCGGCCTGGAGCTGGAAAACCAGAACCTGGCGCAGAGTGCTGCCAGCCTGGACAACGCCAGCAGCGCGGTGAAGGCGTGGCGCGAGTCGATGCAGAACGCCAGCGTGGTGCACCAGGAGTACCGTGATGACCGTTATGTAGCCGCGCTCAAGCTCGACGGCTACGGCACCACCCACCTGCTGTACCTGGCGCGGGCGGTGACCCCAGGCACCTACCGCGTGCCGCCGCCGCAGGTTGAGTCGATGTACCGGCCGAACCTGCAGGCGGTGGGGGATGGGCAAGGGGAGATGACCGTGAAAGCCCGCTAAAGCGACGCGGTCTGTTGTAGGAGCGGCCTTGTGTCGCGATCGGGCCGCAAAGCGGCCCCAGGTTTCAGCTCCGCCGCTTGAATGGCTGGGGCCGCTACGCGGCCCGATCGCGACACAAGGCCGCTCCTACAAGGACCGCGTAAGGCTGCTCGAGCATTTAGTGAATCACCCAGCTCATCACCCACAACCCCAGCACCAGCCAGATGATCCCGAGGATGATCGAGGCGCGCATGAACGCGCGGATAGCCGAGTACAGCAGCATCAGGCCGATGATCAGGGCCAGGATGCTGAGCAGCGAGGTGTCCATGCCCAGGGTACGCGCCAGGCCGTCGATGAAATTGCCACCGGCATTGGCCAGCAGGTTGAACAGCCCGCTCAATGCGTCGACGATGAAGCGGATCAACGACCCTAGTGCCTGGCCCAGCCACTCGAAAAAACCTTCTACATGCATAGTTGCTTCCTGATGAACAAATCGGCGAGGTTGCCGTCCCAAAGCCTTTGGCCATCACCTGGCCGGGTCGGTTCCCGATGCCTAGCTTAGCGCGGCCACGCAGCCGTGCGGGCAGGTTGTTGCGCACCACGCTGGTGGGCCTGCTGGTGCTGTGCGGCCTGCTGTGGCTGGCCGACCGTATCTGGCCGTTACCCATGCCAGGCGATGACCTGGCCCGGGTGGTGCTGGCCGAGGACGGCACGCCGTTGTGGCGCTTTGCCGATGCCGATGGCGTGTGGCGCTACCCGGTCAGCCCTGACCAGGTATCGCCGTTGTACCTGCAGGCCTTGCTGACGTACGAGGACCGCTGGTTCTACCAACACCCCGGAGTCAACCCGCTGGCCCTTGTTCGCGCTGCCTGGCTGAACCTGCGCGGCGGGCGCGTGGTGTCGGGCGGCAGCACGCTGTCGATGCAGGTGGCACGCCTGCTCGACCCGCATGACCGTACCCTGGCCGGCAAACTGCGCCAGTTGTGGCGTACGGCGCAGCTGGAATGGCATTTGTCCAAGCGCGAAATCCTGCAGGTCTACCTGAACCGCGCGCCCTTCGGTGGCACCTTGCAGGGTGTGGCGGCCGCCAGCTGGGCTTACCTGGGCAAGTCGCCGATGCACCTGACCCCGGCCGAAGCGGCGCTGCTGGCGGTGCTGCCCCAGGCGCCCAGCCGCCTGCGCCCGGACCGCCACCCCGAACGGGCCCAGCGCGCCAGGGACAAGGTGCTGCAACGGCTGGCGGAATACCAAGTGTGGCCGGCACAGCAAATTCGCGAGGCAGCCGAGGAGCCACTGGTGCTGGCGCCACGCCAGGAGCCGGCGTTGGCGCCGCTGTTGGCCCGGCGCCTGAACAGCGCCGACAGCCCACCGCTGATCCGCACCACCCTCGACGCTGCTTTGCAACGGCGCCTGGAAGACTTGCTGCTGGGCTGGCGCGCTCGGCTGCCAGAGCGCACCTCTGCTGCCATCCTGGTGGTCGAGGCGCAGACCATGGCGGTGCGTGCTTACCTGGGGTCGATCGACCTGGCCGATGAGCGCCGCTTCGGGCATGTGGACATGGTGCGCTCGCTACGTTCGCCGGGCTCCACGCTCAAGCCGTTCCTCTACGGCATGGCGCTGGACGATGGTCTGATCCATTCCGAATCGCTGCTGCAGGATGTGCCGCGCCGCTATGGCGACTACCGCCCCGGCAACTTCTCCATGGGCTTCAGTGGGCCGGTGTCGGCCAGTTCGGCACTGGCCCTGTCACTCAACCTGCCGGCAGTGCAGTTGCTGGAGGCATACGGCCCGAAACGCTTTGCCGCGCAGCTGCGCATGGCGGGCATGCCGCTGATACTGCCGCCCTTGGCCGAGCCCAACCTGTCGTTGATCCTGGGTGGCGCCGGCAGCCGCCTGGAAGACCTGGTGGGTGGTTACGCAGCGCTGGCACGCGGCGGTAACAGTGCGCGGGTGCGCTTGCAGCCGCAGGACCCGCTGGTGGAGCGTCGCCTGCTGTCGCCAGGGGCGGCGTGGATCATTCGGCGCATCCTCAGCGGCCAGGCGCGCCCCGACCGCGATCCGCATGCCGAACTGGTGCAGCGCCCGCTACTGGCCTGGAAGACCGGCACCAGCTATGGCTTTCGCGATGCCTGGTCGATCGGTGTGGGGCCGCGCTACCTGATTGGCGTATGGATCGGCCGCCCCGATGGCACGCCGGTACCCGGGCAGTTCGGCCTGGCCTCGGCGGCGCCGCTGATGCTGCAGGTGCACGACCTGCTGAGCAACCGCGACAGCCAGCGCGGCATCAACGTACCGGTGCAGCGGGTGCCGGCGAATGTGGGGGTAGCAGCAATCTGTTGGCCGTTGGGCCAGCCGCTGAACAAGCAAGACCCCAACTGCCGCCGTCAGCGCTTCGCCTGGACCCTGGACGGCACCACGCCGCCGACCCTGCAGGCCGCCGACCAACCACTAGGCCTGGGCTTGCGCGAAAGCGTGTGGGTCAACGACCTGGGGTTGCGCGTGGATGGCAGTTGCCCGGGCGCCAAGGCCCGCGATATTGCCCTGTGGCCGGCGCCGCTGGAGCCTTGGCTGCCCCGGACAGAGCGGCGCGCGGCACGCCTGCCGGCCATCGACCCGACCTGCCCGCCACAGGTACCGGCCAGCGCGCCACCGCTGTCGATCGTTGGTGTGCGCCCAGGCGACAACCTGCGCCGCCCAGCCACCAGCAGCGAGCCGCTGCAACTGCATGTGTCGGCCTTGGGCGGTGGCGGGCGGCGCTGGTGGTTCCTCAACGGCCAGCCATTGGGTGAAACCCAGGGGCAGGACAGCTTGCTGGTGCGCCTGCCGCAGGTCGGGCAGGCCGAAATCAGTGCGCTGGATGAAAGCGGCGAGACGGCGCGGGTGGCGTTCCAGGTCAGCGAGTAGCGGTTCGACGGCGGCCGGGCCAGCACCTACGCTTGCAAGTGACGGGTGTGACCGGCTGGTGCCCCGCGAACCAAGGGAACATGGAGCGCCCTATGCGTCCTCTGGCCGTGCCCCTGTTATTGCTGCCTTGGGCGCTCGCGGCCCACGCCGAGCCGTTGCCGGGTTTTCTCGACAGCCACGAATACGAACGGCGCCTGCCCAGCGCCAACCTGCCGATAGACGCCTATCGCCCTGTCAGCCCTGGCCTGCGGCTGGCCGACCCGAATGCTGACAGCCCTGGCTGGGCGCCTGCAGATACCCGGCTGGTGCTGCATAAAGTGCGCTTCGAGGGCGGCACAGTGTTCCCCTTGAGCGACCTGCGCGAGCACTACCAGCCATTGATCGGGCGCCAGACCACCTTGGGTGAACTGCAGCAGTACACCGCGCGCCTGACCCAGCGCTACCAGCAAGAGGGTTACCTGCTGTCTTACGCTTACCTGCCGCCTCAGGATGTGGCTGAAGGCCGGGTCACTGTGGTGTTGGTCGAAGGTTATATCCATGATTACCGCATTGATGGCGATATCGGCCCGGCCCGCGACTATCTGCAGCAGTTGCTGGTGCAGCTTGAGGCCGAGCGCCCGCTGACCCGGGAAACGCTGGAGCGTTACCTGGGCCTGGCTGAGCGCATACCCGGTGTGACCATGGAGGCGGAACTGGCCGTGGCGCAGCCTGCTGATGGTGCCGCCCAGCTAACGGTGCATGCGCGGCGCAAACCGTTCAGCGCCGCTGTCACCGTGGCCGATTCCAATCGCGATGATGCGCAGGCGTTGCTGACGGCAACCAGCCATGCCCAGACCCGCTTTGCCGAACAGTTCCAGGCCAGCCTGCTGTTGCCCCCGGGAGATGACCAGGTTCACTACCAACGCCTGGACTACAGCCAGTACCTGGACGCCGCCGGCAGCCAGGCGCTGCTGTCGGCCTCGCGCTACCGCAGCGAGCCCGGTACGCGTATTCGCCTGAATGATGGCCGTGACGTCACCCGCAAGCGCGACAGCGAGCGCTATGCGATCGGCTTGCGCCAGCCGGTGATCGTCAGGTCAGGTGAGTGGATGGCGGTGCAGGGGTATTTGTATTGGGTAAGCGAGCACTACGAAGACGGACTGGCATCGGCACGGGGCTATGACACCTACGTGCGTGCTCTATCGTTCGAAGGCAACTGGCGCAAGGAGGAGAAGGGGCGTTTGCGTATGGTCAGCGCCGGGGTCTATCAGGGCCTGGACTACCTGGGCGCACGCAGCGATGCCGACTACGACCTGGATTTCCTGCGGCTGCGGCTTTCCGGGTTGCAGAGCGACCCACTGTTCGAGAACTGGCAAGGGGTGATGTCCGGGGCGTTGTACTGGAGCGATGACCGTCTGCCCGACAGCGAGCGGGCCGGGTTTGGCGGGCAGAACTTCGGCCGTGGCTACCCGCGTGACCAGGCGGACGGGGACAAGGGCTGGGGTGTGGCTTACGAGTTGAACTACAGCATGCGGGGTAGCAGGCTGGCGCTGGTTCAGCCTTATGCGCTAGTGGATACGGCGCAGGCCTGGCACAACCGGGGGCCGGTGGAGGATGCCCATTTGGCGTCGGCGGCGCTTGGTGTACGGCTGGGGGACGGGCGCTGGTTCAATGTGGCGCTGGAGGTAGCCAAGCCGTTGGCGGATGTGGCGCTGGATAGCCTGGACCGTGGGCCTCGGCTGACTTTGAGTTTTGCCGTTCAAATGTAAGGGGGCGCGTTGCGCCCCGATCGCGACACAAGGCCGCTCCTACAGGATATACACGGTCTCTTGTAGGAGCGGCCTTGTGTCGCGATGGGCTGCAAAGCAGCCCCAAAATCCTGAAGCCAACCCCTCAATGGGTAGTAAACCGCTGATGCACCGGCGATGAGCTTGGCGTCAACGCCAGCGCCAACTGGGTACGATTGTGCATGTGCGTCAGGCGCAACACCTGCGACACATACAGTTTCACGGTATTTTCGGTAATGCCCAATTCACAGGCGATCTGGTAGTTGGTCTTGCCCTTGCTCACCAGGCGCGCCACTTCCAGCTGGCGTGGCGACAGTTTCTCGAACGCCGCTGGCAGTTCGCTTTCGCTTTCTTCCACATCACTGGCACGTCGGTGAACACCTTGGCCCCGGGCTTTCTCCAGGTCCTGATACAGCTCGTCCACTGACTCGGCCAGCTCCTGCAGCCGTTGGTTCAGCCCGCCCAGGTCACGGAAGTTGCGCTGGCGCTCCAGTAACGCTTGTTCCTGCCGGCGTACACCTTCGAGCAATTCATCAAGGTCCATCGGCTTTTGGTAATAATCGGCAAAGCCTTCGCGCAGTGCGCGGATCACGTCCTGTTTCTCGGCACGCCCGGTCAACATGATGGCTTCGAACATGCGCTGGCTGCCATCGACCTCCTTCAAGGCACGCACCAGTTCGATGCCATCCCGCTCCGGCATGTGCAGGTCGCAGATGACAAGGCCAATAGCCGGGTCTGCCAGGTAGCGCTCGATGGCTTCGTCAGTGGAATGGGCGGGTGTACAGGCATAGCCCTTGGTTTGGAAGAATTCACACAGTTGCTCGACAATGACCGGCTGGTCATCAACCACCAACACCTTCACTTCATTCACTGGTCTGGACACGATCAACTCCCTGTTCGTATACGGCCCTGCTCCCGTGCCAGACGCTCTGGCAGCTTAAAAATAGACGCACTCGGCGATTATGTACAAGGCCTGTACAAGGAATCGGACCACAGGGATGTCTATTGGATCCATACCGCAGTCAATAGAAAACCAGTGAGCACATAAGGGACAAACGCCTGCTTGTCGCCCATTTCTTCGGTCAGGGCCTGCAGTCGTTTCTTTACCTTGGGCTTTAGCAGGGTCCACAGGCGCCGGCGGGTGAGTAGCCACACCAGCACACTGACACCGGCACCAATGAAGGTGCCGAGCACATATTGCGGGCTGGTGGCCAGGGCCAGGGCGCCCATCAGCTTGACGTCATCGGCGCCGAAACGGCCGAGCATGTAGCCAGGCAGGGTCAGCAGCATGACGATGGCCAGCGCCCAACCAGCATCGCTGGCATCGGCGCCGATCCAGGTGTGGCCGGTGGCGAACAACCAAAGCAGCGCACACGTGGCCACGCCCAGTGTAAGCAGGTTGGAGATCTGGCGTTGACGCACATCCTGTTCGGAGCACAAGGCAAGCCACAGCAGGAGAACAATGCTTTGCATTGGCAGGTCGCCCTTTCCAAATGTTGAACACTTCTACCCGGTCAGTCAGGTTTCCTTATGTGAAGATAGACGGGAACGTGTGGGGGAGTGGGGCTTACAACTGAAAAAGGCGTGGTCGAAATCGATTTTGTCGTTCCTGACACCGTTCAAGTGTAGGAGCGGCCTTGTGTCGCGAAAGGGCCGCGAAGCGGCCCCAGGATGTCAGCGTAAATGCATAAACCGCTGGGGCCGCTTCGCGGCCCTTTCGCGACACAAGGCCGCTCCTACAACCACAATCCAAGTCCATATTTGGGCTGAGGGGTTATTTCTTGCTACCCGGCGGGTAGTTGGCCAGCACTTTGGACACGGTGTTGTGGATAGCGCTGTTGCGCTCCTCAGGGCTTGGCGGGTAGTTGTTCATGATCTGCTCGGCACTGCCGCGCCATACCAGTTTGCCGTCATGACCATCGAACATGTCGATCTGAATGGTGGCCACCTTGTAATCGACACTGCGGGTTTCGTTGTACATCGGGCCACCCCAGTAACCCCCCCAGTAGCCACCCCAGCCCCCGCCGTAGTTGGTGGTGATCTGTTGCTGGCGCTGCTCGACGATCAGGTACGCGCGCATGCCCAGGTCAGGCCGCGCGCCACCTTGCACCGGGCGCAGGCCGCGTTGGTCGAGCTGGTCGGCGACCGCCTGGCGAATGCGCTGCTCGGTAAGGTCGCTCTTGATCCGCGGGTCATCCGGACGGTACTGCAGGCCCGGTTCCTGCCATGCCCAGCTGCGGTAAGCGGCAAAATCGCGGCTGGCATCGAAATCCTGCTGGACGTTATTGCTGGAGCAGGCGGTGAGCAATAACGCAAATGACAGTAAAACGAGACGGCGCAACATGATGGTTCTCCGTTAAGCATTAACTGGGAGGATAGCCGCTGAGCGCCTTGTGCACAGAATCGCGCAAGGCACTTTCGCGTTCGCGCGGCGAGTCCTTGTCGCTGCCGCTTTCGGCGCTGGCGCTCCATACCGGCTGGCCGCTGCGGGCGTCGTACAGGTCAATACGCACCACCATCACTTCCACCTCGTAGGTGCGCACGATGGGTACGCTGGCATAGGCCCCATAGCCGTTGCGGTAACCGCCATAGCCAACACCGCCGTAAGGGTAGGGTCCGTAGTAGGGGTCGTAAGTGTCGTAGTCACGCACCTGGCGCAAGCGCTTTTCCAGGCGTATGTCGGCGCTCACCAGCAAATCGCCGGGGCCACCCCGGGCGGGGCGCAGTCCATGCTGGTCGAGCGCACCGCTGACGGCATCGGCCAGTTGCCCTGGGTCGGCATCCACCGAAGCGCTGGGTAACTGGCCGTCGCGCCAGCTCCAGCTGCGATAGTGCCCGTAATCACGGGCGGGGGCCGGGTAGGCACTGGCGTCGAAGGTGGTGGCCGCCTGGGCAGGGGCCGGTGGTAACGGGCGGCTGCTGGCCACATACGGGTTGCTGGCCTGGCAGGCAGCCAGGGCAAGCGGCAGCAGGGCCAGGCACAACAGTCGGTACGGCATGTATTCCTCCCGGCGGGCGGGTCAGCGGGGGCGGCACACCCAGTGCAGGTAGCGGCCGAGCCCGGCGAAGCTGGGGTGGCGACGGTAGGCCAGTTCCATTTCCAGCAGGTCGAGCAGCTCGGCCTTGCCCTGGAACTCCTTGGGCATGTAGTCGTGGAACACCCGCACGCCACTTTCGCTTTCAACCTGCCACATAGGATCAAGTTGCACCTTGAGCTCACGTGGATCAAGCGGTTTCTGTGGGGTCAGGCTTTGCTTTTCACCTTCCAGCCGGTTGCTGCGCAACTTGCGGAAATGGCCCTTGAGCAGGTTGCGATAGACCAGCGCGTCGCGGTTGTAGAAGGCCAGCGACAACCACCCGGAGGGCGCCGTGAGCTGGTGCAGCACGGGCAGGATGCTTTCCGGTTCGGCCAGCCATTCGAGCACCGCGTGGCACAGCACCAGGTCGTAGGGTTCGGTCAACTGGCCGAGCAGGTCTTGCCAGGGGGCCTGGATGAAGGTGGCTGTCTGGCCCGCTTCGGCAAAACGCGCCCGTGCGCCGTCGAGCATGGGCGCAGCCGGTTCGGCCAGGGTCAGTTGGTGGCCGCGCTGGGCCAGCCACAAGGCCATGTGGCCCAGCCCGGCGCCAATGTCGAGGATACGCAACGGGCGGTCGGGCAGGGCCTCGGCCAGGTCGGCCTGTAGTACAGCCAGGCGAATCGCACCCTTGGCGCCGCCGTAGATCTTCTCGGCAAAGCGGGTGGCCAGTTCATCGAAGTGACGGTCGTTCATCGGGCGAAGCGCCTCTCGCTGTCGGCCAGCTTGGCCCGCACTACCTGGTCCATGTCCAAGCCCAGCTCGCTGCACAGCAGCAACAGGTAGAGCACCACATCACCGACTTCCTGGCCGGCGTGGGCCAGTTTGTCGGCGGGTAGCTGGCGCGATTGGTCTTCGCTCAGCCATTGGAAGATTTCCACCAGCTCGGCCATTTCGACACTGGCGGCCATGGCCAGGTTCTTTGGGCTGTGGAAGCCGCGCCAGTCGTTGTTGTCGCGGATCTGGTGCAGGCGTTGGGTGAGTTCTTGCAGGTTCATCGGGGGTCTCCTAATGCTGCATAGCTTCCGCGCAGGCCCGATGCAAAGCAAGCGCCTGCCACCAAGACGGGCGCGATCCCTGTAGGAGCGGCCTTGTGTCGCGATCGGGGCGCGAAGCGGCCCCACATTGTCAGCTTCGCCGCTGATAGCGCCGGGGCCGCTTTGCGGCCCTATCGCGACACAAGGCCGCTCCTACAGGGGGGCCCAGCGCCCGAGCATATGCAGCACGCCGCCATGCCCATCCAGCCTCAACTCCCCCACAGGCACCGCCTCACTGGCACTGAGCACCACCTCCGACGGCAACCTTACCGGCTTGCGAAAGTCCACTTCAAAGGCATAGCCACTGTGCGGCAGGTGCCCACGCAACGCGGCCAAGGCCATGGCCTTGCTCCACATGCCGTGGGCGATGGCCGTGGGGAAGCCGAACAGCCGCGCACTGGCAGCGCTGAGGTGGATAGGGTTGTAATCCCCGCAAACCTTGGCATAACGCCGGCCGATATCACTGTCGGCGTACCAGCGGGTGGCCTCGGGCAATGTCTCGGGCTCATCGTCAGCACGCTCACTGGCCTCGCCATCCAGCTTCAGCCCACGCACCAGCATGCGGCTGGTTTCGCGCCAGAGCAGGCCAATGCCGTCTTCGGCCTCGGTAACCAGGTCGAAAGTGCCGCCCTTGGCATGCGGTTGCAGATTGTGCGCATGCACCGCAAAGCGCAGCCCTTCGATAGCGCCAAGCGGGCGCAGCACTTCGATGCGGTTGTGCAGGTGCACTAGCCCCAGCAGCGGGAAGGGGAAATCATCGGCAGTCATCAACTGCAATTGCAGGGTGAACGCCATGACATGTGGATAGGTAGCCGGTAGACGGCCGTCGTCGGGAAAGTGACAAAGCCTGCGATAGGCGCCCAGGTTGTCCTGCTGGACCCGGATGAAACAGCGCAGGCCATCGTCCGGCAAGCGGTCGCCGCTGACCTTGCGCTTGCTGGCCGCACGCAGGTACAGGTTGGCGCGGGCCGCCGGGCTGTGCAGGTCGTGCCAGTGTCGGTTCATGTTCAGGCCCCCATCAATGCCTGGCCGCACACTCGCAGCACCTGGCCGTTGACCGCTCCGGTGCCTGGCTGGCTAAGCCAGGCAATGGCCTCGGCCACGTCCTGTGGGCGGCCACCCTGGCCTAGTGAACTCAAGCGCCGCCCGGCCTCGCGCAGGCCCATGGGCATTGCCGCAGTCATGTGGGTTTCGATGAAGCCGGGTGCCACGGCATTGATGCTGCCGCCGTGTTCGGCGAGCCGAGGCGCCCAGGCCTGGGCCAGGCCGATCAGCCCGGCCTTGCTCGCGGCATAGTTGGACTGCCCGCGGTTGCCGGCGATACCGCTGACCGAGGCCAGCAGGGTGATCCGCGCGTTCTCCCCCAGCGCGCCGCTGTCATACAGCGCCTGGGTCAGCACCTGGGGTGCCTTGAGGTTGACCGCCAGCACCGCGTCCCAGTATTCCGGGGTCATGTTGGCCAGGGTCTTGTCGCGAGTGATACCGGCGTTGTGCACGACGATGTCGAGGCCGTCGGGCAGGGCGGCGAGCAGCTGCGCAGCCGCGTCGCTGGCGCAGATGTCCAGTGGCAATGCCTTGCCGCCAAGGCGCGCTGCGAGGGCGTCGAGGTCCTGGCTGGCCTGCGGTACGTCCAGTAACAACACGTCGGCGCCATCACGCGCCAGGGTTTCCGCGATGGCTGCGCCGATACCGCGCGCGGCACCGGTGACCAGGGCGCGGCGGCCAGCCAGTGGGCGGGTCCAGTCCTCTACCTGGCTGGCACATGCCTCAAGGCGCAGTACCTGGCCGGAGATGAATGCGCTTTTGGGCGACAGGAAGAAGCGCAAGGCGCCTTCCAGCTGCTCTTGCGCGCCAGCGCCAACATATAACAGCTGGGCGGTTGCGCCATTGCGCAATTCCTTGGCCAGCGAGCGGCTGAAGCCTTCAAGGGCGCGCTGAGCGATGCTGGCCAATGGGTCGTCGAGGCTTTCCGGTGCACGGCCCAGCACCAGTACATGGGCGCACGGGGCCAGGCTGCGCAGCAGCGGCTGGAAAAATTCGCGCAACTGCTTAAGGGCATCGCTGTCGGACAAGTGACTGGCATCGAATACCACGGCCTTGATTTTCGGCCCCAGTCCAGCCACCCAGGCTTCAGCCTGCAGGTGGTCGGCATTGAAGCTGTAAACCTCGTCGGTCAGGCGCGGGGCAATGGCTTCGACCTTGCTCGCCAGTGGCCCGCCGCCCAATACCAGCGCCCCTTCAACCGGGCGCAGGCGGCCGGCCTGCCAGCGCTCCAGCGGCGCCGGGCGTGGCAGGCCAAGGGCATCCACGAGCCGGCGGCCGAGGTTGGAGTTGGCAAAACCGAAGTAGCGATCACTCATGAGTGGGTCTCCCGGGAGGCAAGCTTGAAAGTGTGGACCAACTTTGTGGCAAGGTCGTTCGAATGCGGTAAAAACACCTAGGCTGTACGGATCAAATTGTTTCAGGAGGAACAAACGCATGCGTTCACCTCGCCGGGTCGCGATATTGGGCGGCAACCGAATCCCCTTCGCCCGCTCCAATGGCGCCTACGCCACGGCCAGCAACCAGGCGATGCTTACCGTCGCCCTCGAAGGGCTGATCGAGCGTTATCGCCTGCATGGGCTGCGCTTGGGTGAGGTGGTGGCTGGTGCAGTGCTCAAGCACTCGCGTGACATGAACCTGACCCGCGAATGTGTGCTGGGTTCGCGCCTGTCGCCGCAGACCCCGGCCTATGACATCCAGCAAGCCTGTGGCACCGGGCTGGAGGCAGCGCTGCTGGTGGCCAACAAGATTGCCCTGGGGCAGATCGAATGCGGCATCGCTGGCGGTGTGGACACCACCTCCGATGTGCCGATTGCGGTCAACGAAGGCCTGCGCCACATCCTGCTGCAGGCCAACCGTGGCAAAAGCCTGGGGGAGCGGCTCAAGCCATTTCTCAAGCTGCGCCCTCACCACCTGAAACCCGAGTTGCCGCGCAATGGCGAACCGCGCACGGGGTTGTCGATGGGCGAACATTGCGAACGCATGGCCCAGGCCTGGCGCATTGGCCGTACTGAACAGGACGAACTGGCGCTGCACAGCCATCAGAAGCTGGCCGCGGCGTATGCCGAAGGTTGGCAGGATGACCTGCTGACGCCGTTCATGACGCTGACACGGGACAACAACCTGCGCCCGGACCTGACGCTTGAGCAACTGGCCAAGCTCAAGCCGGCGTTTGACCGCAGTGGCCAGGGCACGCTGACGGCGGGCAACTCCACGCCGCTGACCGATGGTGCTTCGCTGGTGTTGCTGGGTACCGAGCAATGGGCCGCGCAGCAGGGGCTTTCGGTGCTGGCTTACCTGGTCGATGGCGAAACCGCTGCGGTGGATTTCGTCACTGGCCGCGAAGGGCTGTTGATGGCGCCGGTGTATGCCGTGCCGCGGTTGTTGGCGCGCAATGGCCTGACGCTGCAGGACTTTGACTACTACGAGATCCACGAAGCCTTTGCTGCCCAGGTGCTGTACACGCTCACGGCCTGGGAGGATGCTGATTTTTGCCGGGAGCGATTGGGGCTGAATGCACCGCTTGGGGTAATCGACCGCAGCAAGCTCAACGTGAAAGGCAGCTCGCTGGCGGCCGGGCACCCGTTTGCAGCGACCGGGGGGCGGATACTGGCCAATTTGGCGAAGTTGCTGGCGACGGCGGGGAAGGGGCGGGGGCTGATTTCGATCTGTGCGGCGGGTGGGCAAGGCGTTACCGTCATCGTCGAGCGGTGATTTGCTTCCTTACCGCACTGCCTCAGAGACCTGTGCGGTCTTTGTAGGAGCGGCCTTGTGTCGCGATAGGGCTGCGAAGCAGCCCCGGCAATTTCCGCATCTGCGCAGATATCCTGGGGCTGCTTCGCAGCCCTATCGCGACACAAGGCCGCTCCTACAACTGACCGTGTTGGCCTACTGCTGTTAGGCTTGTCTGGTCAGAACTACAAGAAACCATCATGCCGATCATCGGACAGCCCCGTCCCATCCCTGAACTGGACCACCTGCCCAGGCCGCTTTACGCCCGTGCCGAAAGCCTCGGCGCCGGTTCCTGGACCACCCGCCACCAGCACGACTGGGTGCAGTTCTCCTACGCCATCAGCGGCGTACTCGGGGTGTACACCGACGAAGGCAGCTACTTTGCCCCGCCGCAGTGGGGGGTGTGGATACCTGCCGATGCCGAGCACGAAGTGGTGACCTCGATGCAGGCCGAAATGCGCAGCCTGTATGTGCGCCGCGATGCCTGCCCGTGGGCGCCAGAGCAATGCCGGGTGCTGGAAGTGACCCCGTTGGCGCGCGAGTTGATCAAGCAGTTTTGCCTGTTCCCGGCGGACTATCCCGAAGCTGACAGCGCCGAGGCGCGCCTGGTGGCGGTGTTGCTCGACCAGTTGCGCACCTTGCCGGAGGTGGGCTTTTCGCTGCCATTACCACGGCACCCGCGGTTGCTGGCGCTGTGCAATGGGCTGATCGCCGCACCCGACCAGCCGCAGACCTTGCAGCAATGGGCGCGGGAGCTGGGGTGCTCGGAGAAGACGCTGATGCGCTTGTTCCAGCGTGAGACGGGCTTGAGTTTTCGCAACTGGCGCCAACGTATGCGGTTGTTGTCCTCGCTGGCGTTGCTGGAGGCGGGGGAGAATGTGACCGAGGCGGCGTTGGGGTGTGGGTATGACTCCACTTCGGCCTATATTGCGGCGTTCAAGCAGTTGTTTGGGGCGACGCCGGGGGAGTTGAAGCTTTAGTGGTTGGTGGCCTGTGCTGGCCTCTTCGCGGCTAAAGCCGCTCCTGCATGGGGCGCGTTACCCTTGTAGGAGCGGCTTTAGCCGCGAAGAGGCCGGCACAGGCCACACATCAGGTACGGAACCTGCGCACCAGCGCATCCAGCTCATTGGACAACCCAGCCAGGCTCTCCGAGTCCTGGCGCGCCGCCTGGGCCAGCTCGGCCACCAGCTGCGCATCGCCGTGAATCTGGCTGATGTGCCGGTTGATGTCCTCGGCTACCTGGTGCTGTTCCTCGGCCGCCGTGGCGATCTGGGTGTTCATGTCGCGGATCACGTCCACCGACTCACGGATCTGCCCAAAGCTGTCACGGGCCAGGCCAATGCGGCTGACCGATTGTTGCGAAACCTCCAGGCTGGCATGCATCTGCTCGGCAACTTCGGCGGTGCGGCTGGCCAGGTTGCCCAGCAGGCCGTCAATTTCGGCGGTGGAGTCGGCAGTACGCTTGGCCAGGGCGCGCACTTCGTCAGCCACCACGGCAAAGCCACGGCCCTGCTCACCGGCACGGGCGGCTTCGATGGCGGCGTTGAGGGCCAGCAGGTTGGTTTGTTCGGCAATCGAGCGGATGGTGCCGAGGATTGACTGGATGGCGTTGCTGTCACGCTCCAGCTGCTGGATCGACTGGGCCGACTGCTCGATCTCCTGGCTCAGGCGGTCGACGCTGTTAACTGCCGCATCGATCTGCTGCTGGCCTTCGCGGGCCTGCTGCTGGCCGCTGTCGGCCGACTGCGCAGCCTGGCTGCAGGAGCGGGCCACTTCGTTGGCGGTGGCGACCATTTCGTGGAAGGCGGTGGAGACCATGTCCACGGCTTCACGCTGGCGGCCAGCAGCCTCTGCCATGTCGCTGGAAACCCGGGTCGAACTGTTGGAGGTGCTGAGGATTTTGCTGGCGGCAGCGCCGATGTGCTGGATCAGGCTGCGGATGGCACCGAGGAACTGGTTGAACCAGCTGGCCAGCTGAGCAGTTTCGTCGCGGCCACGGATTTCCAGGTTGCGGGTCAGGTCGCCCTCACCTTGGGCAATGTCTTCCAGGCCATTGGTGACGCTGTTGATCGGGCGCACGATGAGCTTGGCAAAGGCTGCACCGACCACGGCGAACAGCGCGGCCAGCACCACGGCGATAACGCCGATCAGCCAGGTCAGCTGGGTGGTGGTCTGCATCACTTCGCTCTGCTCGATCAGGCCGATGAAGGTCCAGCCCAGCTGCTCGTCGGGGTAGACGTTGGCCATGTAGCGCACGCCATTGAGCTCGACCTCGACCAGGCCCTTGCCGGCCTTGGCCAAGTCGGCATAACCGCCGCCAAAGCTCGCCAGCTGCTTGAAGTTGTGGCCGGCCTCGCGTGGGTCGACCATCACGTTGCCGTTGCTTTCCACCAGCATCAGGTAGCCACTTTCACCCAGCTTGATCTGTTTGACGATTTCGGTCAGGCCCTTGAGCGACACATCGATGTTGACCACGCCACCGGGGTTGCCCAGCTGGTTGGCCACGGCGCGTACGGTACTGACCAGCACGGCGTCGTCGGCGGCCCAATAGTAGGCACCAGTACGCACGGTCTTGCCGGGGTTGGCCATGGCCAGCTGGTACCACGGGCGCGGGCGTGGGTCGTAGTTGACGAACTTCTGCCCAGCCGGCCAGCCGACGTAGCCGCCGTCACTGACACCGTAGGAAACGTAGGCATAGTTCGGGTGCGAATTTGCCAACCGGGTGAAGAAGTCCAGCAGTTGCTTGTCCTGGTCGCCCAGCTCGTATGACGGGTTGGCGCTCATGAACTTGTTCAGGTTGCTGCCGGCGGCGGCGACCATCGGCTGCGCAGCCAGGTACTCGACGTTCTGGTTGATACCCTGGAAGAAGATGTTCATCGCGTTGCTGACCTGGCGGATTTCCCGGCTGCTGCCGTCGAGGAATCCGTCGCGGGCTTCGCCACGCAGGTTGAGGACCACCAGGGTGGCCACAAGGACAATGGGCAAGCCGGCGATGACCGCGAATGCCCAGGTCAGTTTCTGTTTGATGCTCATCGACGCTCCCGGAATTTTTTATTGTCGACACACGAGGCAGGTAGCAACTGCATCGGCACCATCCGGGTTTTATGTAGCCAAAACGCCTGTATTTATTGGGCAAAGTCGTGGTTAGTGACTATTCGGTCGTGTTTGGACGTTTATGGCGTAGCAAACGCTGGTGACGGCTTAATGACAGCAGCTGCCAGCAGCACCATTGGCCAGGTCCTTGAGGATCGGGCAGTCCGGGCGGTCGTCACCCTGGCAGTGCGAAACCAGCTCGCCGAGGGTGTCGCGCAGGCTGACCAACTCCTCGATGCGCCGGTTCAGTTCATCGATGTGCTGCATGGCCAGCGCTTTCACATCGGCGCTGGCACGCTCGCGGTCCTGCCACAGGGTCAGCAGCTTGCCGACCTCTTCAAGGGAAAAGCCCAGGTCGCGGGAGCGCTTGATGAAGGCCAGGCTGTGCAAGTCCTCGGCCTGGTACAAGCGGTAGCCGCTGTCGCTGCGCGTGGCAGGCTTGAGCAGGCCGATGGATTCGTAATAACGGATCATCTTGGTGCTGAGCCCGCTGCGGCGGGCGGCCTGGCCGATGTTCATGGCGTCTCCTGGGTGCTGCTGGTGGGTTTCCAGGCCTTGAGCCACAGCGCGTTGCTGACCACGCTGACACTGGACAGGGCCATGGCGGCGCCAGCCAGTACCGGGTTGAGGTAACCCAGCGCGGCCAACGGGATGCCAATCAGGTTATAGATGAATGCCCAGAACAGGTTCTGGCGGATTTTCGCGTAGGTCTTGCGGCTGATCTCCAGGGCGGCGGGCACCAGGCGCGGGTCACCACGCATCAAGGTGATGCCGGCGGCCTGCATGGCCACGTCGGTACCACCGCCCATGGCGATACCGATATCGGCGGCGGCCAGGGCCGGCGCATCGTTGATGCCATCGCCAACCATGGCGACCACGCCATCCTGCTTGAGCGCGGCCACGGTCGCGGCTTTGTCGGCTGGCAGCACTTCGGCATGCACATCGTCGATGCCCAGGGCGTCGGCAACCACTTTGGCGCTGCCGCGGTTGTCACCGGTCAGCAGGTGGCTGCTGATGTGCTGAGCGTGCAGGGTGTCGATGGCCTGCGCGGCGCCGGGTTTGAGGCTGTCTCCAAAGGCGAACAGGCCCAGCACACGGGGCTGGGTGCCGCGTTCGATCAGCCACGACAAAGTTCGCCCCTCGGCTTCCCAGGCCTGAGCCTTGGCAGCCAGGTCGCCGGCTGCCAGCCCGCTTTCATCGAGCAGGCGGCGGTTGCCCAAGGCCAGCTCACGGCCCTCCACGCGCCCGGCGATGCCGCGCCCGGTCAGCGACTGGCTGTCGCTGACGCCAGGCACGTCGAGACCTTGTTCGGTGCAAGCGTCCAGCACCGCCTTGGCCAGCGGGTGTTCACTGCCACGCTGCAGCGCACCGGCCAGGCGGTGCAGGTCGGCGCTGCTGCCTGCCTGGGCCTGGCTATGGACCACCCGGGGGCTGCCGGAGGTGAGGGTGCCGGTCTTGTCGAACACCACCCGGTTGACCGCATGGGCGCGCTCCAGGGCTTCGGCGTCCTTGATCAGAATGCCGTGGCGGGCGGCAACGCCGGTGCCGGCCATGATTGCTGCGGGTGTGGCAAGGCCGAGCGCACACGGGCAGGCGATGACCAATACAGCGACGGCGTTGATCAGTGCGGTTTCCAACGGCGCGCCGGCCAGCCACCAGCCGACCAGGGTGATCAGCGCCAGCACCAGCACGGCCGGGACGAACACCTGGCTGACCCGGTCGACCAGTTTCTGTATCGGCGCTTTGGCGGCCTGCGCGTCTTCCACCAGGCGGATGATGCGTGCCAGTACGGTCTCGGTACCTAGTGCCTGGGTGCGTACCAGCAACCGGCCTTCGCCATTGATGGCGCCACCGGTAACGCTGTCGCCGGGTTGCTTGGGTACTGGCAGGCTCTCGCCGCTGATCAGGGCTTCATCGGCATGGCTGCTGCCATCCTCGACCACGCCATCGACCGGGAAGCGCTCGCCGGGCTTGACCAGCACCAGGTCGCCCAGGCGCAGCTGGGCGATAGCCACGTCTTCTTCCAGGCCATCGACCACGCGCAGGGCGCGTTCCGGGCGCAGGGCTTCAAGGGCACGAATGGCACTGGCGGTCTGGCGCTTGGCGCGACTTTCCAGGTACTTGCCCAGCAGCACCAGGGCAATCACCACGGCCGAGGCTTCGAAGTACAGGTGTGGGGCCATGCCGGCGGGGGCCTGCGCCCACTGGTACAGGCTCAGGCCATAGCCAGCGCTGGTGCCCAGGGCTACCAGCAGGTCCATGTTGCCGGCACCGGCCCGCACGGCCTTCCAGGCGGCCACGTAGAAGCGCGCGCCGAGAATGAACTGCACCGGCGTTGCCAGCAGGAACTGCGCCCAGGCGGGCAACATCCAGTGCAGGCCGAACGGTTGCACCAGCATTGGAAGGACCAGCGGCAGGGCCAGCAGCAAGGCCGCGCCGACTGCCAGGCGCTCGTTGCGCAAGCGCCGCTGGGCAGCGTTCTGGTCGTCTTTGGCCGATTGCGGCAGGCTGGCGCTGTAGCCGGCCTTTTGCACGGCGTCGATCAGCAGGTTGTCATCGAGGGCCGTGAGCACTTCAAGGTGTGCACGTTCGCTGGCCAGGTTGACGCTGACCTGCTCGACCCCGGGTAGCTTGCCGAGGGCGCGCTCGACACGGCCCACACAGCTGGCGCAGGTCATGCCGCCAATCTGCAGTTCGACGGTGCGGGTGGGCACGCCGTAGCCGGCTTCGCGCACGGCGTCGACCAGGGCGGGCAGGCTGTTGGTCGGGGCCTGGACCCGGGCCTGTTCAGTGGCGAGGTTGACGCTGACGTGTTCAGCGCCGGTGACCTTGCGCAGGGCGCGCTCGACCCGGCCGGCACAGCTGGCGCAGGTCATGCCGGAAATCGGCAGGTCGTATGTAGTGGATGCGGGCATGGCACTCCTCCTTGGACAGGCCTCCAGCATCAACCTTGCCACGCAGGTAAGGTCAATAGCCCAGGCCGGCGCGCTTCAACTCCAGCCCATAGTGCCCCATGGCGATGCGGTATTTGTTGATCTGGCCCGCCTGCAGATTCAAACGCGTGCTGCGCTGGTCTTCGATACCGGCTGCGCAGCCAGGCACTTGCCCAGGCAGTATGCGCAGGCGCACGTCCACCGGGCCGGGTGGCAAGTTGAACGAGGTGGACTGCTCCTGGAACACCCGCCCGGAGAGCTGATCATTGAGGTAGACGCCAATTTCGCAACTGGTGGCCACTTCCAGGCGCTCGCGGGAAATGATCAGTACGCTGTAGTCCGAGTTGCCCTCGGCGCTGGCCGGTGGCACCGCAGCCAGCGTGCTCAATAGCCCGACGACGCCCAATGCTGCCCTGAACATGAAAAATCTCCTGCTAGCCTGACATCCAAAGGCGCAGCTTGGCCGACGCGGGCGCGGATTTCCACCCCAGGTGTTGCAGACAGGGCTTGACCTTGCCCTGATGGCAAGCTTGAGACTCGCTGAAAACCTGAAGGAGACAACCCCATGCAAGTGTTCAACGTACAAGGCATGACCTGCGGCCATTGCGTAAAAGCCGTGACTCGGGCGGTGCAGGAGCAGGATGCTGAGGCCAAGGTCGAGATCGATTTGGCGGCAAAGCAGGTGCGGGTGCAGAGTGAGTTGGCGCAGGAGCAGATTCTTACTGCTATTCGGGATGAGGGTTATCAGGCTGAGGTGGCCTGACAATATGCTGATCCCCTGTAGGAGCGGCCTTGCGTCGCGATGGGCCGCAACGCGGCCCCAGGTTCTTGAGGTAGACGCATAAATTGCAGGGGGCCGCTTTGCGGCCCATCGCGACACAAGGCCGCTCCTACAGGGACCGCGCCGACCACTGGATTTGTTGCAAATGTTTTCACATTGATAGGGTCCACAGCAGGTAGAATCAATCACTTGCTTAGCCTGCTATGGATTCCTGATGAACCTGCGAATGGTGCTCATCCTGGGCGCACTCAGTGCGTTCGGGCCCTTGGCGATCGACTTCTACCTGCCCGCCTTCCCGGCCATGGCGCAGGCGTTCGCCACCGATGAAAAACACGTCCAGGCCACCTTGGCCGCCTACTTCCTTGGCCTGTCCATCGGCCAGCTGGCCTACGGGCCGGTGGCTGACCGCTTTGGCCGACGCAAACCACTGATGTTCGGCGTGACCCTGTTCACCCTGGCGTCACTGGCTTGTGCTTATGCCCCAAACCTCGACACCCTGGTGCTGGCGCGCTTTGTCCAGGCCCTGGGTGGTTGCGCCGGCATGGTGCTGTCGCGGGCCATTGTCAGCGACAAGTGCGACCCGGTGGCCTCGGCCAAAGTGTTCTCGCAACTGATGCTGGTCATGGGCCTGGCGCCGATCCTGGCACCGATGTTGGGCGGGGTGTTGGTGAACGTGGCAGGCTGGCAGTCGATCTTCCTCGCCTTGAGCCTGTTCAGCGCCGGCTGCCTGCTGGCAGTCAGCCTGGGCCTGCCGGAAAGCCTGCCCGAACACATGCCGCGTCAGCCGCTGTCTGGCGCCTTGCGCCAGTACCTGCGGCTGCTTGCAGACCGGGTTTTCCTCGGCCATGCCTTGACCGGCGGGGTCGCTATTGCCGGTATGTTTGCCTATATCGCCGGCTCGCCCTTCGTGTTCATCAAATTGTACGACGTGCCAGCCGAGCATTACGGCTGGCTGTTCGGCACCAATGCCGCCGGCTTTATCCTGGTAGCGCAGGTGAATGCACGCCTGCTGGCCAAGCGTGGTCCGGCCTTCCTGCTGGCGCGTGCGGTGTGGCTGTACCTGGTTGCCGGCCTGGTGCTACTGGGCGTGGCGGCACTGCGCCCAGCGCAGTTGTGGCCACTGCTGGTGCCGTTGTTCGTGTGTATTGCCAGCCTGGGCTGCATCATCCCCAACGCCTCTGCCTGCGCCATGAGCGGGCAGGGTGCACGGGCCGGCAGTGCCTCGGCTCTGATGGGCTGTGTGCAGTTCAGCGTTGCTGCGGGCGCGGCGGCGCTGGTCGGCTTGCTGCATGATGGCAGCGCGGTGCCGATGGCGCTGGTGATCAGCCTGTGCGGGGCACTGGTGGTCAGTGTCGCGCTGCTGACCCGACGCTTGCAGGCCAAGGCTCACGCATGAGCGGGTGAGGCGCCTGCAGGCGGGTTTCCAGCGTGGCGACAAAGGCCCGCGCCTCGGCCTCGCTGCGGAAACTGACCACGTGTTGATCGAGCTGGACCTGCCAGGGGCAGGTGGGGTTTCGGCTCGACGCACTGACGACAATTTTCATCGCGGCATACCTCCAAAAGGTGGGGAGCGGGTCAAGTGTAGCGCTCGCCCTCCTGCCTGCCATGGCCTGTATCAGTGTCCTGACTGACGGTCGACAGGCGCATCTTGAACAGCGTTTTTCCAGTTTGCGGCGCAATGCCTGCAAGTACGTGGAACCTTCGCTTTGGCTTGCCTTACTTGTGGAAGGTGGTTGTCGGCCACATCCGAAGTTGCAGCAGGTATTTTTCCTGATGACGTTCCTGTGCCGCTGCCTGGGTATGCCGGAGCGCCTGCTCACGGGGTTCCGGGCAGGCTGCCCACGCTGTTTCACGGCTTGCCATGGGTAGGCATACCCAGTGGATTTTTGGCGGATCGGCCACGGCATGCGGCTGCCTGAATGGCGTTTTATGCGGCTTATACTGGCCACGCAGGCCAGTGCCAGCGAGAGGCGCTTCCCTGCCAGGGTTGGCCATCGCATCCACAGAGTGAACTTGCAGGGAGTTACAGGGACATGAACGCAGCCAGCAGTATCAGCCAGATTGCCAGCCTGATGGCCGACCCCAAGCGCAGTGCCATGTTGTGGGCATTGATCGATGGCACGCCACGGCTTGCCAATGAACTCGCGATAATGACCGGGCTGACTTCGTCGTCGGCCTGCGCGCATCTTTCGTTGCTGTCGTCGGCCGGTTTGCTGAGGCATGAAGCCAGGGGCCGCAAACGCTACTTTCGCCTGGCAACCCCACAGGTCGGGGCGGCGGTTGAGGCCCTGGCCAGTGTCCAACTGGAAGGCGCCAGGGGGGAGCGGGCCAAGTCGCCGGCATCACCATTGCCCATGTCGATGCGCCGGGCGCGCCGTTGTGGTGATCACCTGGGCGGGGAGTTGGCCAGTGAGTTGTACCACCGCCTGGTGGTGGCCGGCTGGCTGGAAGGCAGTGGCCGACAGTTGATGGTCAGTGATGAGGGGCGGGTGCAGTTGGCCCAGGTCGGGGTGTACATCGATGCCCTGGCGCCACACCAGCAACGAGGTTGCGTGATTTGCCGCTGCACCGAGTGGAATGACCAGGCGCCGCACTTGGGCGGTGTGCTGGGCCAGGCCTTGTTCAGGTTGTTCCTGCAATCTGGCTGGATGCGCGAGGCCGAGGATACGCGGGCATTGCATATCTCGGCGCTGGGTATCCAGCAGATCAATCGCATAGCCCGCGTAGCGGCGTTGCAGGTCGGTTGAGCACAACGCCGCCGTTCAATCAGACCAGCCGGGCATCCAGGCTGTTCTGTGCCAGGCGACGGGCCTGGTCTTCGGTCATGCCCAGGTGGGTGTGCAGGGCGTGGAAGTTCTCGGTCACGTAGCCGCCGAAGTACGCCGGGTCATCCGAATTGACCGTGACTTTCACGCCGCGTTCGAGCATGTCGAGGATGTTGTGCTGGCTCATGTGGTCGAACACGCAGAGCTTGGTGTTCGACAGCGGGCACACCGTGAGCGGGATCTGCTCGTCGATGATGCGCTGCATCAGGCGTTCGTCCTCGATGGCACGTACGCCGTGGTCGATGCGCTTGATGTGCAGCAGGTCGAGGGCTTCCCAGATGTACTCGGGCGGGCCTTCTTCGCCAGCGTGGGCAACGGCGACAAAGCCTTCGCTGCGGGCGCGGTCGAACACGCGCTGGAATTTGCTCGGCGGGTGGCCCATTTCCGAGCTGTCCAGGCCAACGGCGATGAACGCATCGCGGAACGGCAGGGCCTGGTCGAGGGTTTTTTGCGCCTCATCTTCGCTGAGGTGGCGCAGGAAGCTGAGGATCAGGCCACTGCTGATGCCCAGTTGCTCGCGGCCGTCCTTCAGCGCCTGGTTGATGCCGTTGAGCACCACTTCGAAAGGGATGCCGCGATCAGTGTGGGTTTGCGGGTCGAAGAACGGTTCGGTGTGGATAACGTTCTGCGCCTTGCAGCGTTGCAGGTAGGCCCAGGTCAGGTCGTAGAAGTCCTGCTCGGTGCGCAGCACGTCGGCGCCCCGGTAATAAAGGTCGAGGAACTCTTGCAGGTTGTTGAAGGCGTAGGCACTGCGCAAGGTCTCCACATCGGCCCAGGGCAGGGCGATCTTGTTGCGCTCGGCCAGGGCGAACAGCAGCTCGGGCTCCAGCGAGCCTTCCAGGTGCAGGTGCAGTTCGGCCTTGGGCAGGGCGTTCAACCAGTCATACATAGGGGCTTATCTCAATCAGGTACGGTTGCCGCCATTCTACAGGGGCTGGCCGGGCAATGCGCCCGGCCAGGCTGCGACCCGGTGAATCACCAGACCAAGGGTTCGCCCTTGTAGTTGATGAAACGCAGGCCGCCGTTGCCGCTTTGTGCGTTGATCTGGTCGAGCATGCCACGGGTGCTGGTGAGCACGTCGATCTCGGCGTTTTCACCGCCCATGTCGGTTTTCACCCAGCCAGGGTGCATGGCCAGCACGCACAGGTCGGGGCGCTGCTGCTCGACGACGAAGCTGTTGATCATCGAGTTAAGCGCCGCCTTGCTGGCCTTGTACAGGCAGATTTCGCCGCCGTCGGGGATGGTCACGCTGCCCAGGATCGAGCTCATGAAGGCCAGCACACCGCTGCCCTCGCGTACCTGGCCGACCAGGCGGCGGGCCACACGAATCGGCGCCACGGCGTTGGTCATGAACAGGTCACCGATGTCCTTGTTTTTTACTGTCTCCAGATCTTGCGGCAGGGGGCCCATGACGCCAGCGTTGACGAACACCAGGTCGAACACATGGCCTTGCAGGCGTTGCTGCAGGCCATCGAGTTGGGCGGTGTCGTTCATTTCCAGCTGCTCGATACGCACACCGGGCACCGCTGACAGGGCGCCGGGCTGCTGCGGGTTGCGCACGGTGGCGGTGATATTCCAGCCGTCTTCGTGCAGGCGCTGCACCAGGCCCAGGCCAAGCCCGCGCGAGGCGCCGATGATGAGTGCGGTTTTTGCATTAGCCATGTGGATGCGCTCCATGATCGGTTGGCAAAGAAGGGTATTGAGGATAATGCACTGGCGCCGATTTGCCCGGCTTCTGCACAGCCTTCAAGCATGATGCAGTACCTGTAGGAGCGGCTTTAGCCGCGAACACCGGCGAGCCGGTGCCATCCACCGCGTGGAATTCTTCGCGGGTAAACCCGCTCCCACAGGATATGCGCAGCACGCAAGCTCAACACCTACCTGAGGCTGGCTAAAAAATGATCAGCTGCGCCGCGCCCTTGTGTAACCGGGCGCTTCGCCTGTTGGCGCACGGGTTATCCACAGGCTGGTCCACAGTTATTGTGTGCAAGCACAACGCTTTGCCGGCAGGCTCGCTTAGCCTCGTGTTGGGGATAACTCCTGACCTTTCAGCAGTTTGCAGCTGTCATCAAACAGTGATCAAAATATGATCAAAGCTCTGCGGGCCTTGAAAACAGTAGCCTGCAAGAGAATGCCCCAAGCTTATCCACAGGCCGGCCCACAGTTGTTGTGGGCAATGTTCAGCGTGCTTCGAGCAAAATACGCCCGCGGCTCAGGTCGGCCAGCTGCTGCTGCAGAGGCGTCAGGTGAGCCTCACCCAAGGCAATCAGCAGGTCTACGCCATTGGCTGTGAATTGTTCATCCAGCACCAGGCCATCAACCTCTGCCAGGCGCAACTTCACCAGGGCCAGTTCGCTAAAGCTGCAACTGCAGGTGAATTCGCTGCGCTGCACCAGCAGCCGCTTGGGCGCCTGTTGCAGGCACTTGTTGGCGCCGCCGCCATAGGCCCTGGCCAGGCCGCCGGTACCGAGCTGGATGCCGCCGTACCAGCGGATCACCAGCACCACAACCTGGTCGCAGTCCTGCGCTTCGATGGCCGCCAGGATCGGACGCCCCGCAGTACCACCAGGTTCACCGTCATCGCTGCTGCGGTACTGCGCGCCAAGCTTCCAGGCCCAGCAGTTGTGGGTGGCGGCCAGGTCGCTGTGGCGTTCGATGAAGCTCATCGCTTCGGCGGCACTGCTGATTGGCCCGGCGAGGGTGATGAAGCGGCTTTTGCGAATTTCCTCGCGGTATTCGCAGAGGTCGAGCAGGGTAGAAGGCATAAATGACAGTCAGGCAGCCGGCTTGATGCCGCAGCCCTTCAAAATGATGTGGATAAGATTGCTGCTCGCGTCTTCCATGTCCTGCTTGGTCAGGCGGCTGCGGCCGGTGACCTGGCAGATCTGGGTGGCGAAGTCGGCGTAGTGCTGGGTGCTGCCCCAGAGCAGGAAGATCAGGTGCACCGGGTCGACCGGGTCCATCTTGCCGGCATCCATCCAGGCCTGAAACACCGCAGCCCGGCCGCGGAACCATTCGCGGTAGTCGGCACTGAAGTATTCGGTCAGGCAGGTGCCGCCGCTGATCACTTCCATGGCGAAAATCCGCGAAGCTTGCGGGTTGCGCCGCGAGAACTCCATCTTGGTGCGGATGTACTGGCTCAGGGCTTCACCGGGGTCGTCGTCGACGCTCAAGGCGTTGAAGGTGCTGTCCCACAACTCGATGATGTTGCTGAGCACGGCAATGTACAGGCCCAGCTTGTTGGTGAAGTAGTAATGCAGGTTGGCCTTGGGCAGCCCCGCCTTGAGGGCGATGGTGTTCATGCTGGTGCCCTTGAAGCCATGGCGGGCGAACTCGTCTTCGGCGGCCTGGATGATGGCCTGTTCGTTCTTCTGGCGGATGCGGCCCGCGGGCTTGCCCGAGGTGGAGGGGAGGTGCGCAGGGACTTCTAGGGTCATGGACGATTCCGTACGGGTCAGTGGCTGCGGCTGTCGGACAAGATTACCTGCCTGTGCCGAAGTGACAAGCGTTTGCGGCAGAGACTGACATCAACGTGTCGCAGCCAGGCTTTCGAGGAAGCTTTCCAGCACCAGATTGGGTCGGCGGCCTTTACGCGTCACCCAGCTCAGGCTCAGGTCATAAAAGCGCTGCCGTGGCTTGAGCGCACGCAAGCGGCCTTGTTGTACCCAGAACGTGGCGTAGTGGTCGGGCAGGTAGCCGATATAGCGCCCGGTAAGGATGAGAAACGCCATGCCCTCGCGGTCCGAAGCACTGGCCGTGCAATTCAGCGCCTGGTAATGCGCCTGGATATCCGCCGGCAGGCGGAAGGTGGGGGTGATGGCTTCCTGGCTGTTGAGGCGGTCGTCGTCGATCTGCTGGTCATCGGCATAGAACAGCGGGTGGCCGACCGCGCAGTACAACAGCGAGCGTTCGCTGTACAACGGCTGGTACTCAAGGCCGGACAGCGGGCTGGTTTGCGGCACCACGCCGACATGCAGGCTGCCATCGAGCACGCCGTGTTCGACCTGGCTGGGGGCGATCATACGGATCTGGATGCGCACATCGGGGCCGCGGTCCTTGAGTTCGGCCAACGCATGGGTAATGCGCATGTGCGGCAGGGTTACCAGGTTGTCGGTCAGGCCAATGTTCAGCTCGCCCCGCAAATGCTGGTGCAGGCCGTTGACCTCGGTGCGGAAGCTTTCCAGGGCACTGAGCAGTTGCAGTGCCGAATGGTAGACCTCGCGGCCTTCCTCGGTCAGCGAGAAGCCGGCGCGGCCGCGTTGGCACAGGCGCAGGCCCAGGCGCTGCTCGAGGTCGTTCATCTGCTGGCTGATGGCCGAACGGCCAATGCCCAGCACGTTCTCCGCGGCAGAGAAACCGCCGCACTCGACTACGCTGCGGTAGATTTTCAGCAGGCGTATGTCGAAGTCGCTGACCTGGGCGAGTGGATCGGGGCGTCGGCTCATTAGTTTAGTCGTGGCCTGTCTGAAGATTAGAAATGTAGGCTTTTTCAGACTTTATCGCCGTGCCAATTTAGCTGCAACAACATCCATCGTTGCCTAATCGTCTTTCGAGGAACCGCCGATGAACATGCCCGAAACCGCTACCGCCGGTATCGCCAGCCAGCTCAAGCTGGATGCCCACTGGATGCCCTACACCGCCAACCGTAACTTCCAGCGCGACCCACGCCTGATCGTGGCGGCCGAAGGCAACTACCTGGTCGATGACCAGGGGCGCAAGATTTTTGATGCCCTGTCTGGCCTGTGGACCTGCGGCGCAGGGCATACCCGCAAGGAAATCACCGACGCGGTGAGCCGTCAGTTGGCTACCCTGGACTACTCCCCGGCGTTCCAGTTCGGCCACCCGCTGTCGTTCCAGCTGGCAGAGAAGATTGCTGACCTGGTGCCAGGCAATCTGAACCACGTCTTCTATACCAACTCCGGTTCCGAGTGCGCCGACACTGCGCTGAAGATGGTGCGTGCCTACTGGCGCCTGAAAGGCCAGGCGACCAAGACCAAGATCATCGGCCGTGCCCGTGGCTACCACGGGGTGAACATCGCCGGTACCAGCCTGGGTGGCGTCAACGGTAACCGCAAGATGTTCGGCCAGCTGCTGGACGTCGATCACCTGCCTCACACCGTACTGCCGGTGAACGCCTTCTCCAAGGGCATGCCGGAAGAGGGCGGTATCGCCCTGGCAGACGAAATGCTCAAGCTCATCGAGCTGCACGATGCCTCCAACATCGCTGCGGTGATC
Organism: Pseudomonas sp. NPDC089392; assembly: GCF_044749595.1. NCBI lineage: Bacteria > Pseudomonadati > Pseudomonadota > Gammaproteobacteria > Pseudomonadales > Pseudomonadaceae > Pseudomonas > Pseudomonas sp. NPDC089392. Next base: position 3,133 of record NZ_JBIVIF010000035.1, on the reverse strand, counting down.
GTCGAGCCGCTGGCGGGTTCCGCCGGTGTATTGCCGCCGCCGAAGGGTTACCTGAAGCGCCTGCGTGAAATCTGTACCCAGCACAACATCCTGCTGATTTTCGACGAAGTGATCACTGGTTTCGGCCGCATGGGCGCGATGACTGGCTCCGAAGCCTTCGGCGTTACCCCGGACCTGATGTGCATCGCCAAGCAGGTGACCAACGGCGCCATCCCGATGGGCGCGGTAATCGCCAGCAGCGAGATCTACCAGACCTTCATGAACCAGCCGACCCCGGATTACGCCGTTGAATTCCCGCACGGCTATACCTACTCGGCCCACCCGGTAGCCTGTGCCGCCGGTATCGCCGCGCTGGACCTGCTGCAGAAGGAAAACCTGGTGCAGTCCGCCGCCGAACTGGCGCCGCACTTCGAAAAGCTGCTGCACGGCGTGAAGGGCACCAAGAATATCGTCGATATCCGCAACTACGGCCTGGCCGGCGCCATCCAGATCGCTGCCCGTGACGGTGACGCCATCGTCCGTCCGTACGAAGCGGCGATGAAACTGTGGAAGGCTGGCTTCTACGTACGCTTCGGTGGCGACACCCTGCAGTTCGGCCCAACCTTCAACACCACGCCGCAGGAGCTGGACCGCCTGTTCGACGCAGTGGGCGAAACCCTGAACCTGATCGACTGATCGTTCCGAATTTGATGCCAGGCGCGTGAACGCATCGCGCGCCTGCCTCTACCTTCTTTATCTGGAGTTATGCATGAGCATTGTTCAGCACCTGATCCACGGCGAACTGGTTACCAAGGGTGAGCGCACCGCCGATGTCTTCAACCCGTCCACTGGCCAGGCCGTGCGCAAGGTCGAGCTGGCCAGCCGCGCGACCGTGCAGGAAGCCATCGATTCCGCCAAGGCGGCCTTCCCGGCCTGGCGCAATACCCCGCCGGCCAAGCGCGCCCAGGTGATGTTCCGCTTCAAGCAACTGCTGGAGCAGAACGAAGCGCGTATCTCGCAGATGATCAGCGAAGAGCACGGCAAGACCCTGGAAGACGCCGCCGGCGAACTGAAGCGTGGCATCGAGAACGTCGAGTTCGCCTGCGCCGCGCCAGAAGTGCTGAAAGGTGAGTACAGCCGCAACGTCGGCCCGAACATCGACGCCTGGTCCGACTTCCAGCCGCTGGGCGTGGTTGCCGGTATCACCCCGTTCAACTTCCCGGCCATGGTGCCGCTGTGGATGTACCCGCTGGCCATCGCCTGCGGCAACGCCTTCATCCTCAAGCCTTCCGAGCGTGACCCGAGCTCGACCCTGTTCATTGCCCAACTGCTGCTGGAAGCCGGCCTGCCGAAGGGCATCCTCAACGTGGTGCACGGCGACAAGGAAGCGGTGGATGCGCTGATCGAAGCGCCAGAAGTGAAAGCGCTGAGCTTCGTTGGTTCGACCCCGATCGCCGAATACATCTATGCCGAAGGCACCAAGCGCGGCAAGCGTGTGCAGGCCCTGGGTGGTGCTAAGAACCACGCAGTGCTGATGCCGGATGCCGACCTGGACAACGCGGTCAGCGCACTGATGGGCGCAGCCTACGGTTCGTGTGGTGAGCGTTGCATGGCTATTTCGGTGGCGGTGTGCGTGGGCGACCAGGTGGCTGATGCACTGATTGCCAAGCTGGAGCCGCAGATCAAGGCACTGAAGATTGGTGCTGGCACCTCGTGCGGCTTGGACATGGGCCCGCTGGTAACTGCGGCTGCGCGTGACAAGGTCGTGGGTTACATCGATGACGGTGTTGCCGCTGGTGCCAAGCTGGTGGTCGATGGCCGTGGTTTCCGTGTAGCCGGTAATGAAGATGGCTACTTCGTCGGTGGCACCCTGTTCGACAAGGTGACGCCGGAGATGCGCATCTATAAAGAAGAAATCTTCGGCCCGGTGCTGTGCGTGGTGCGGGTGAACAGCCTGGAGCAGGCCATGCAGCTGATCAACGATCACGAGTATGGCAACGGCACCTGCATCTTTACCCGTGACGGTGAAGCGGCGCGCCTGTTCTGCGACGAGATCGAAGTGGGCATGGTGGGTGTTAACGTACCGCTGCCGGTACCGGTGGCTTACCACAGCTTTGGTGGCTGGAAGCGATCGCTGTTTGGTGACCTGCATGCTTATGGGCCGGACGGGGTACGTTTCTATACCCGTCGCAAGGCGATTACCCAGCGCTGGCCGCAGCGGGCTAGCCATGAGGCGTCGCAGTTTGCGTTTCCTAGTTTGTAAGGGGTGAGGTGGGAGCGGGGAGGCCGGTAGGCCTCCCCGTTTTGTTTTTGGGGGTTTGGGTTTGGGTTTGGTTGTTGCGGTGTCAGGTTGGGCGATAGGCCTGTCTATAGATGGGCCTGTCTATAGATAGTGTTGGGATTGAGAGGTGTCCGACGCAACATCATCAGCGCCTATGAGATCGAGCGCCGCCCGCGCGGCGCTTCGCGGCTAAAGCCGCTCCTACGTTTGTTTCGGGCCAGTCCATCCTGTGCCAAGCGCGCGCGACCGCCTTGTTGTACGACGCGATATCAAGACAGGCACCCAGGCGTCCGCGCGCAAATCCCCCAGGCATAACTGGCCCGAAACAAACGTAGGAGCGGCTTTAGCCGCGAAGCGCCGCGCGGGCGGCGCTCGATCTCATAGGCGCTGATGATGTTGTGGCAGGCACTTGTCGGCCTTGATACGGCCTTCGCCGGGGATATTTCAAATAAATGAAATTAAAGGTTGACCGGTTTCCGAATCCCCTTATAATGCGCCCCACTTCCAGCGGCATCGGAACAACAAACTCCTTGAAATTCAAAGAGTTAAATAGTTCGAAGGCAGCTGAAAGGGCTACGATCAACAGATCGCCAGCGGTTGAGAAGAAGGTTGACAGCGCCTCAAATCGCTGTAGAATTCGCCTCCCGCTACGAGAGATCGCAGCGAGCCAAGTGTTTGAAGCTAAACGAGTTTCTCGAAATAAACTTCAAAATAAACGCTTGACAGGCCCTGAGGAAAGCGTAGAATGCGCGCCTCGGTTGAGATGAAAAGCTCTTAGCCAAACGCTCTTTAACAAATCGAATCAAGCAATTCGTGTGGGTGCTTGTGAGTACGGACTGATAGTCAAAAAGATTATCAGCATCACAAGTGGCC
>NZ_JBIVIF010000034.1:0-74503 GCF_044749595.1 Pseudomonas sp. NPDC089392 | reverse complement strand
CGAGCGCCGCCCGCGCGGCGCTTCGCGGCTAAAGCCGCTCCTACGTTTGTTTCGGGCCAGTCCCTCCTGTGCCAGGCGCGCGCGACCGCCTTGTCTGTACGACGCGATATCGAGGCATGCGCCAGGGCGTTCGCGCGCCACTGTACGACGCGATGTCGAGCCATGCGCCAAGGCGTTCGCGCGCAAATCCCATAGGAATAATTGGCCCGAAACAAACGTAGGAGCGGCTTTAGCCGCGAAGCGCCGCGCGGGCGGCGCTCGATCTCACAGGCGCTGCAACTGTCATGGCGAACACCTACCAGCCCCATCGCACACTAACAACCCCCATTACCCAACAACCCCAAACAGGCCCATTGACCATGACCCAACCCTGGTGGCAAAACCCCTGCCAACCCGTCGACACCGCCGCCATGGACCAGGCCCGCGCCCGTCAGCAGCAGCTGACCAAACCTGCCGGTTCGCTCGGCCAACTGGAAGGCCTGGCCATTCAGCTGGCTGGCCTGCAGGGGCGGGAACGACCATCGCTCGATAACACCGCGATCACCATTTTTGCCGGCGACCACGGCGTGGTCGAAGAGGGCATCTCGGCTTACCCGCAGGCGGTGACCGGGCAGATGCTGCGCAACTTCGTCGGCGGTGGCGCGGCGATCAGCGTGCTGGCGCACCAGCTGCAGGCCAGCCTGGAGGTGGTCGACCTGGGTACCATCGACCCGCACCTGGAATTGCCCGGCGTGCGTCACCTGCGCCTGGGCGCCGGCACGGCCAACTTCGCCCGCCAACCGGCGATGACCGAGGGCCAGCTGCAGGCCGCCCTGCAGGTCGGTCGCGATAGCGCCCTGCGCGCCGCCGAACAGGGTGCGCAGCTGTTCATCGGGGGCGAGATGGGCATTGGCAACACCACGGCCGCCGCAGCCTTGGCCAGCGTGCTGCTGGGCTGCCCGGCCACTGAGCTGAGCGGTCCGGGCACCGGGCTGGACAACGTCGGGGTGCGGCACAAGGCCGACGTCATCGAGCGGGCGCTGCGCCTGCACGGTCTGCGCGCCGAAGCGCCACTGCAGGCACTGGGTTGTGTTGGCGGTTTCGAGATCGCGGCCTTGGCCGGTGCCTACATGGGTTGCGCTCAGGCCGGCATTGCAGTGCTGGTGGATGGTTTCATCTGCAGTGTCGCCGCGCTGGTGGCGGTGCGCCTCAACCCGCAGTGCCGCGCCTGGCTGCTGTTCGCCCACCAAGGCGCAGAACCTGGGCACAAGGCCTTGCTCGCCGCATTGCAAGCCGAGCCATTGCTAGCCTTGGGCCTGCGCTTGGGCGAGGGCAGTGGTGCAGCCTTGGCGGTACCTCTGTTGCGCCTGGCCTGTGCGCTGCACGGGCAGATGGCGACCTTTGCCGAAGCAGCGGTGGCGGACCGCCCGGCATGATCCTCGACTTGCTGCGCCACGGTGAAACGGAGCAGGGCGGCCTGCGTGGCAGCCTCGACGATGCCCTGACCGATAAAGGCTGGGCGCAGATGCGTAACGCCGTGGCCGAGGCCGGCCCGTGGCAGGTGCTGGTCAGCTCGCCGCTGCAGCGCTGTGCACGTTTTGCCGATGAACTGGGTGCGCGGCTGAACCTGCCAGTGCAGCGAGAAGCAGCCCTGCAGGAGCTGCATTTCGGTGATTGGGAGGGCCGCAGTGCGGCGCAGATCATGGAAGACCAGGCGGATGCACTGGGGCGCTTCTGGGCGGACCCTTACGCCTTCACCCCGCCCAATGGCGAGCCGGTCGTGGCTTTTGCCGAGCGGGTGCTGACTGCGGTCGAGCGCCTGAGCGTTCAGCATGCCGGCAAGCGCGTGCTGCTGGTCACCCATGGCGGTGTAATGCGCCTGTTGCTGGCCCGCGCCCGTGGCATGCCGCGGGCGCAGTTGCTGCAGGTCGAAGTCGGCCACGGTGCGCTGATGCGGTTGGTACCGGGTGACGACGGCCAACTGGTCGAGGTGCGCTGAGATGTTGCCGTTGTGGATTGCCTTGCAGTTTCTCAGCAGCCTGCCTGTGAGCCTGCCGGGCATGCCGGCGCCGCGCGAGGTGGGGCGCTCGCTGCTGTGCTACCCGTTGGTCGGGCTGCTGTTCGGCCTGTTGCTGTGGCTGGCCAGCCATCTGCTGCAGGGCACGCCGGCACCGCTGCACGCGGCTTTGCTGCTTACGGTGTGGGTGCTGCTTAGCGGTGCTTTGCACCTGGATGGCCTGGCTGACAGTGCGGATGCTTGGTTAGGTGGTTTTGGCGACCGCGAACGCACCTTGCTGATCATGAAGGACCCGCGCAGCGGGCCAATTGCCGTGGTCACCCTGATGCTGGTGCTGTTGCTGAAGTTCTGCGCCTTGTGGGTATTGGTCGAGCGGGGCGTCGGGGCGCAATTGCTGCTGGCGCCGTTGATCGGGCGGGCGGCGATGCTGGGCCTGTTCCTTGGCACGCCTTATGTGCGGCCAGGTGGGTTGGGGCAGGCGCTGGCCGAGCACCTGCCTCGGCGTGCGGCCGGCTGGGTGCTGCTGGGTTGTGCGCTCTTTTGCCTGCTCTTGGGCGGATGGAGCGTGGTGTTGGCGCTGGCTGTGTTTGCCTGGTTGCGGCACCTGATGTGCCGGCGTCTGGGCGGGACCACCGGTGATACCGCTGGCGCAATGCTGGAGTTGCTTGAGCTGGCGGTGGTGCTGGGACTGGCGCTGGGCCTTTGAACTTTCGGCCTGCCGTTCTGTTGTAGGAGCGGCCTTGTGTCGCGATAGGGCCGCATAGCGGCCCCACGATTTCAGCGCAAATGCATGGAGTGCTGGGGCTGCTTTGCAGCCCTTTCGCGACACAAGGCCGCTCCTACAGGGGGGCCAGTGCATGCCTGTCGCGTGTATGAAACTTCTTGCAACACTCACGACGCGGGTATATACACGTATCCATGCTGACCAGTGAATGTATCTGTACCCATCTGCGTCGTGCCGCCCGCGGGGTGAGCCGGCATTACGACGAAGCGCTTGCCGGCTTCGGGGTCAATGTCGCCCAGTTTTCCCTGTTGCGTCACCTGCAGCGGCTCGACCGCCCCAGTATCACCACACTGGCCGAAGCCATGGGGCTGGAGCGCAGTACCCTGGGCCGCAACTTGCGGGTACTGGAGGCTGAAGGGCTGGTGGCCCTGGCCGATGGTGATGACCAGCGCAACCGCGTGGTGCTGCTGACCGAGGCGGGTACGCAACTGCTGCACGCTGCCCATCCCGCCTGGGAACAGGCGCAGACCGAGTTGGTGGAGCGGCTGGGAGTAGGGCAGCGGGATGAGCTGGTGCGTTTGCTTGACCAACTGGCCTGAATTTATACGACTTTAAGCGGGTATATACCCGCAAAACCTTGCGATGTGCTGGAGATAACGACAATGACTTCGGTGTGGCGAACCAGCGGGTGGGTATTGATGGGGGCGGCGTTGATCCTGGCGCTGTCCTTGGGTGTGCGGCATGGCTTCGGCCTGTTCCTGGCGCCGATGAGTGCAGATTTTGGCTGGGGGCGTGAAGTGTTCGCCTTCGCCATTGCCTTGCAGAACCTGATCTGGGGGCTGGCGCAACCGTTCGCTGGCGCCTTGGCTGACCGCCTGGGTGCGGCGCGGGTGGTGATCATTGGCGGTATTCTTTACGCCGTCGGCTTGATGCTGATGGGCATGGCTGATTCGGCCTGGTCGCTGTCGCTGAGTGCCGGCTTGCTGATTGGCATCGGCCTGTCCGGTACCTCGTTCTCGGTCATCCTCGGTGTGGTTGGGCGTGCCGTACCGGCAGAGAAGCGCAGCATGGCCATGGGCATTGCCAGTGCCGCCGGCTCATTCGGCCAGTTCGCCATGCTGCCGGGCACCCTCGGCCTGATCCAATGGTTGGGCTGGTCTGCTGCGTTACTGGTGCTGGGCCTGATGGTGGCGTTTATCGTGCCCTTCGTTGGCCTGCTGCGCGACCGCCCACTGCCTAGCCATGGCGCTGAACAGACCCTGGGCCAGGCCCTGCGCGAGGCGTGCTCGCACTCCGGCTTTTGGCTGCTGGCGCTGGGCTTCTTCGTTTGCGGTTTCCAGGTCGTGTTCATTGGCGTACACCTGCCGGCCTACCTGGTTGACCAGCACCTGGCCGCGACCACCGGTACCACGGTGCTGGCGCTGGTCGGCCTGTTCAATATCGTCGGTACCTTCACCGCTGGCTGGTTGGGTGGGCGCATGTCCAAGCCGCGTCTGCTGACCGGGCTGTACCTGCTGCGCGCGGTGGTGATCGTGCTGTTCATCTGGGCGCCGGTGAGTGAGTTCAGCGCCTATTTGTTCGGCATCGCCATGGGGCTGTTGTGGCTGTCGACGGTGCCGCTGACCAATGGCACCGTGGCCACGGTATTCGGGGTGCGCAACCTGTCCATGCTCGGCGGTATCGTGTTCCTGTTCCACCAACTGGGTGCTTTCCTGGGTGGCTGGTTGGGTGGGGTGGTGTATGACCGCACCGGCAGTTACGACTTGGTCTGGCAGATATCCATCCTGCTCAGCCTGCTGGCCGCCGCCCTCAACTGGCCGGTGCGCGAACGCCCGGTCGCCCGCCTGCAGGCCCAGGCTGCATGAACCGCTACGTGGCCCGCGGGTTGCTAGCCGTTGCCGCCCTGTTGCTGCTGGCGCTGGTGTGGTGGGGCTGGCGCCAGGGCGGGATGGCGTTGATGCAACTGGGCATGAGTGTTTGTTAGGCGCTACCCTGCAAGCTCAAGGAATGTATTGCGGGAGAAACGAACCATGCGCGCACATTGGTTAACGGTGCCGGTACTGGCCCTGCTTGCCGGCACATCGAGTTGGGCTGCCGATTGCCCGGCGTTGTTGCAGGGTAGCCTGCCGGAGTTACGGGGCAAGGAGCAGGTCGACCTGTGCCAGCGCTTTGCCGGCAAGCCGCTGGTGGTGGTGAATACCGCCAGCTATTGCGGTTTTGCGCCGCAGTTCGAGGGGCTGGAGGCGACGTACAAGGAGTATCACGAACAAGGCCTGGAAATGCTTGGCGTGCCGTCTAATGACTTCAAGCAGGAAGATGCTGACAGCGAGAAGACCGCCAAGGTTTGTTATGCCAACTATGGCGTCACGTTCACCATGACCAAGGCACAGCCGGTGCGGGGCAAGGACGCGATACCGCTGTTCACTGAGCTGGCCAGCCAGAGCAGTGCACCGAAGTGGAATTTCTACAAGTACGTTGTCGATCGTAAGGGCAAGGTGATCGGTAATTTCTCCAGCCTCACCAAGCCGGATGATCCCGAGTTCCGGGCAGCAATCGAAAAGGCCATCGCTTCGCAGCAGTGAGCTAGTGGCTCCTGGCCCTGCTCTTGCTCTTGCTCTTGCTCTTGCTTCGGCTTTTGCTTCTAAGTGCGCGATAGCCCAGGCGACGCAGATTGCGACTTCAGGAGGCCGAGCGAAGGGCTTGCGGAGGGAGGTGACGGGCATGGATGCCCGTCAAGCGCTGAGGCCCCATGGATGGGGCCTGCAGCGCGTACTCCCGGGAGCAAGCCCGTAGCGAGGGGACCCCGGAGCGAAGCGTAGGGGCCGGATGATGGGAGCCAGCGTTTTTTGGTTACTTTTTGTCGCGTTTGACAAAAAGTGACCCGCCGTAAGGGCGGAAAGGTGACTTGGCGCCACCTGCGCGAATGAATGTCTACTTGGTGTGAAGGCCCACATCCAAACAGCAACAGCAACAGCAACAGCAACAGCTCATGCGGCGGTTTTGATACTGCGCATAGTCCATTCGCGATGGCGACGCTTACTCACCTTTTCGCCCTTACGGCGAGTCACTTTTTGTCAGACGCGACAAAAAGTAACCAAAAAACGCTGCTGCTCCCATCATCCGGCCCCTACGCTGCGCTCCGGGGTTCCCTCACTCCGGCCTTGCTCCCGGGAGTACGCGCTGCAGGCCCCATCCATGGGGCCTCAGCGCTTGACGGGCATCCATGCCCGTCACCTCCCTCCGCAAGGCCTGCGTTCGGCCTCCTGAAGTCGCGAAGATCAAGATCAAGATCAAAAGCCAGATCAAAAGCCAGATCAAAAGCAGGCAGTGAGTGTGTCTGGGTTTGGAGGGCTCACTTTGCATGCACTGTAATCGCCACCAACCGTACCACCACCGGCCTCACCATCAACACACAAACAAACGCCACCGGCATCGCCAATTGGTAAGCTTTCAACACGTTGCTCAAGTACTCCGGGGTAACCCCGGCATTCGCCGCAGTGATCACGAAACACATCAACAACGCCATGATCGACGACATGTAGAACGCGAAGACGTAGGGCGTGGCGCCCGAGTGCAATTTGCGCCGGCTGCGCGCCTGGGACAGGTTGCTCATGCGAACTCCTGAAAGGTGAGTGAAGGCGCAGGTTAGCAATGCGTTCGGCTACTGCTGTAGACCAGCCACATTGAGTTCTTTATAAAGAGATTCTTACGAATCCAAGAGCTCACGCATGGATCTGCTCAACGCCATCCGCAGCTTCATCAAGGTGGTCGAAGCCGGTAGTATCGCCGCTGGCGCCCGAAACCTGGGCCTTAGCCCGGCCGCCGTCAGCCAGAACCTGACGCGCCTGGAAGGCCATCTGCAAGTGCGACTGCTCAGCCGCACCACCCGCAGCATGGCGCTGACGCCAGCTGGCGCCCAGTATTACGAACGTGTCAGGCGCATCGAGCGCGACCTGGCCCTGGCCGAACAGGCCGTCACCACTCCCGACAGTGAACCTCAAGGGCGCCTGTGCATTGCCTCGACTTCCGCCTTTGGCCGCCATGTCCTGGCACCGCTGATACCCGCATTCAGTGCCCGCTATCCACTGCTTTCGATAGAGTTGGTAACGACTGATCGCCGGGTCAACCATGCGCGTGAAGACGTCGATGTCAGCCTGCGAATTGCCCCGCAACTGGAAGATCAGCTCCTGGCTCGGCACATAGCCCGTATCCCGTTCATTTGCTGTGCTTCGCCCGGTTACCTGCAAGGCGCCGGTGTGCCGGCTACGCCAGAGGCCTTGCGCGACCATCGCTGCCTGGTGTTCCGCTATCCAGTGGACGGGCGCTTTCTGCGTTGGGGCTTCATGCGCGATGGGCTGCGTTTCGAGGCAGAGTTCGGCAGCGTATTGATCAGCGACGACATCGATGCCCTGACCCAGATGGCCCTGCACCATGGTGGCATCACCCGCCTGGCCGAGTTCATCGTGCGGCCGCACCTGGCTTCCGGGGCGTTGGTGCCATTGTTCGAATACAGCGACAGCGGCCAGGCCTACGCCCAGACCGAGCCGATGGATATCTACCTGTGCCTGGCCGACCGCTTTGCCATGACCGCCAAGGTGCGCGTGTTCATGGACTACCTGCGCGAATGCCTGGGTGACAGCTGGCAGGTGCAGGCATGAAAAAACCGCCACGAAGGCGGTTTTTCATGTGACGCGTACGAATCAGAAGCGGTAGGTAAGGGATGCACCGATACCGTGAGCGCTGTTCTCGTACTTGGCCTGGTAGCTGCCTTTCAACAGGGCTTGCGACTGCGAACCAGGCACATTGTTGACCTTGGTGTCCTCTTCCCACAGGTAGGAGTAGGCAACATCGATGGTCATGTCATCGTTCGGGCTCCAGCCTGCACCAAAGCTGACCGCTTTACGGTCGCCGGTAGGAATACGCGGCGAGCGGTCGTGGTTGTTGGTGGGCGACTGGTCGACGGAGAAGCCTGCACGCAGGGTCCACTCCTTGTTCACCTTGTAGGCAGCGCCAATGGCGTGGGCCCAGGTGTCATGCCAGTTCTGCTCTTCGGTGATGGTCTTCAGCGGGTAGCCTGCCGGTGCTTCGTTCTCGACAATGATGCTTTCCAGTCGGCTCCAGCGCGTCCAGGTGCTACCTGCATACAGGGTCCAGTGGTCATCCAGTTCATGGGTGACCGACAGGTCTACAGACTCTGGCGTCTTGATTTTCAGGCTTGCGTCGAATCTGCCGCTGAGGCCAAGCTGTGGAATCGGGTAGGAAACCCGGGTATTGCCTTCAAGCTTGTAGTCGACCATCGAGTGATAGGTCAGGCCCAGGCGAGTACGGTCTGTAGCCTGAACGAGAACACCGATGTTGTAACCGATCGCGGTGTCGTCACCTTTGATCTTGACTTCACCGTCAGGGCCGTTGGCGCCCAAAAGGGCCTTGCTGCTCAGGTTCGAGCCCAGTTCACCCTTGATGCGGTTGATGGTCGGGCCAAAACCGATCGAGACCTTGTCGTTGAAGGCATAGCTGATGGTTGGCTGGAAGGTGACAACCTCTACCTTGCTCTTCTTGCCCCAATACCGCGCAGCGTCATCGCTACCGTAGTCGGTGATCAGGCCGTATGGCACGTAAACGCCGAAGCCAACGCTCCAATGATCATCGATCGGTTTGACGTAGTAGCCCATGGGCACGCCCACGAACGGGACCATGTCGCCATCGGTTTCCCCCCCGAAATTGCTACCACGGCCCGAAATGTCAGACTTGGCGATGACGGCAGCGCCGCCCACGGTGACCTGTTCGCGCTTGAGGCGCGACATGCCGGCAGGGTTGCCATACACGGTGCTGGCATCTTCGGCAGAAGAAGAACGTCCCGCAAAACCGGTACCCATGGCGCTGATGCTTTGTTCGTTCAGCGCAAAGCCCGCGGCGAACAGTTGGCTGGAAGCAAGCGCAATAGCTACGCCGAGGGAGGTTTTGAGCATTACTTTTTTCATTATTAGAAAACTCCTTGGGATCTCCGGGGCGAAAAGCTACCAACAAATCACGCGCCGCGCTATAGCCTCAATCGCAGGAGATAGAGCGGTTTTGTAGGACAATCCGACCAAAATTCCTTTTTTTCCGGTTACTCTGTAGGACGTTTCTTAAGATGCCTGCGGCAATCTCTGATCTATGCAGGTATGCCAGGCATGGGTGAAGTCGCGCAGGCGACCTTGGGGGTTGAAAATCTGACGCCAGATCCGCGCGAGGCCTAACAAGTCGTCAGCCGCAGGCAGTGGCGTGGCCTGCTCCTCGACGAGCATCCAGGCAATGGCGGTGGAGTAGCGGAGGTTTACGGTGAGCTCCAGGTGCGGGCCACCGAGGAAGGCGTGCTGGCTGGCCAGGCCGCGGATCATGCTGGCCAGGTCGGGGTCACGGGCCAGATAGTCGTCCCAGAGTGCTTGGTGACGGTGTTCGCCGATGCGGTAAAGACCGTGCCCGCGTCGGTCGTGCAATGCTGATCCGAGTGCCGACTGGCTGGCGGCGATGCCCAACAACAAAGCTTCGGCGCTGGCGCAGTGACGGTTCAGGTAGACCAGGGTGGGTCGGATCACATACTGACACAATTCATTCGCCGCGATACCCATGATGCCCTCGAGCAGTAAAGGGCCGGACGGGCGCTGGAGCTTGGCAGCTGGTGAATGATCAGGCCCGCCGGAAGCGGTAAGCACCGCTCGAGTTGAAGTGTAGTGTGATAATCGTGGTGTAAAGAGCTGTTTTTAAATCGAATACTGCCTGACGCACCGGGCTATATGCCCTAAGGCAATTACGCCAAGAACGTTCAGGCAGGCTTGCGATGGGATGATTCAGCGCTTGAATGCCACGGTATTCGCCGCTCACGCGGTGAGTGACTGGCGAGTCCGGGCGATGACCGCCTGCAGCGGTTCAGTGCGGCTGTACTGTTCAGGGTACAGGCGCTCGGTGTGGCAGGCGACGCCGTGTTCGTCTACCAGGGTAAAGCTGAAGCTGCCCTTGCGTGGGGCAACGATAAGGCACTTCAACGGCGAGAAGGCCTGGGAGAGGGTGCCAATGGCAGCCTGAATCTGATGATGAGTTTGCATATTGTTGGAGGTTCCTGCTTTAAACACGGGGGTTATGATCCGTGCATGATAGAAACGTTCCAGTGACGCCTTTATTAAGGGACGAACGAACCTGACTGGAACAGGGCAGCCAGAGGGGGCGCAATCAAAGGTGGGCGCTTGGGCTGACTGGTAGGTACTTCAGAGGGCAGGCAGCACACCGGGGCCAAGGTTCTAGGCCATCGGAGCGGGATCCTGATCAATCTGTCACGTGATTCGTGCTTGTGCAGCGCGGGGCTGGCGAGTGAATCATCGAATGGGCCGGTCCTGTTTTCAGCAGGGGCACTCTTGGGAAGAGCGGGTCTGCAAGGACGCTTGGGGCCAGAATTGACTTTCAGCTTGGTACTAACGAGGCGCACCTTACCGAAAATGCAGTCGCTTGGCAAGCATTAACGTTGGTTCAGGTGAGCCGAGCAGTATGGCGCGTATTTGCCCTGCTGGGAAGAGGGGGCAAATGGCCCGTATCTGGCCGGATGTAACCATTTCGTGCACTCGAATGAAGGGTTGTGGTGCACTTGTTCACATTCGGGGCGGCGCCTGTAACAGCCCGGCAACACCTCTCGATTGCCTCGCCAATGCCTTGACTGCGCGGTTAAGTCAATGAAAAAAAACACTATTTTTAGCTGGTGAAAAAATCGTCAGTTTGACCGAAAGCCCCAATTCATAGGGGTTTGCGGGGGATGGGAGGGGGTTGTCCACCGAGTTATCCACAGGAACTGTGGATTGTCCCGAGCGCTTGCTCTAGGACGGGCGTGCTAGCACTACTGTGAACTGTCCGACAATCGACATGCTCCGACAGACCGGTTGGTCAACCACTCGAAAACGTCAAGAAAAGATCATTGAAATTTTTTTTCAATCCTCCAGAAATCGACAGGTCAGGGCGAAAAAAAAAGGGTAGAGTGGCGCGCCTTTCGAGTTGCCAAACCTGTTGCTCATGAAGTTTCGCGGTAAACACCTCGCCAACCCTGCTGCGGCGACGCCTGCACCTCCCCCAAAACGGTTCTCCCTCAAAGTGGCCTTGTGGCTGCTCGACAACCCGCGGCTGGGTGACAAGCCCCAGGTCAAACATTTGGCCGGGCGCCTGTTGAAACAGCCGGCGCGCCAGGGCGTGGTGGTGGCGCAAAGCCGCCTGGGGCAGATGCTGTGCCGCGATTGCGGCAATGCCCGTGACCGGCGCATTGGCCATGAACTGCTGCGCCAGGCCGCCCGTGCGGGTGACCGGCGTGCGCAGCTGGAGTATGCGCGGCTGTGCCAGCACAACGAACCAGAGCAGGCGCGGTATTGGCTGGAGCTGGCGGCGGGGCAGGGCTCGCAGGAAGCGCGGCGGCTGCTGCGGCAATGGTTTGCTGGCTGAGGGGTGTGTTGCCTGCAGGTGTTCGCCGGAACATTTTTGTTGCCCGGGAGATCGAGCGCCGCCCGCGCGGCGCTTCGCGGGGCAAGTCGGATCGCCGCACCGCCGCTCCCACTGTCTGTTTCGGGCCAGTCACTCCTGTGAGGTCACCACTGTCCGCCTTGTTTGTCCCCTTCGATATCTGAAGTGGGCGCAACTGCTTTCCATTGATATCCAATCATGCACCAAGGCGGGCACCGGTAATAGCACAGGGGAGATTGGCCCGAAACAGACAGTGGGAGCGGCGGTGCGGCGATCCGACTTGCCCCGCGAAGCGCCGCGCGGGCGGCGCTCGATTTACCAGGCGAAGTAAATGCTGCGACAAGCATCAGGCTGATAAGCTGCACTCAACGTGCAACAGAGCGATCGGGGTAAGCATGACAGTGGATCTGGCCAGCATTCTGCTGGGCTTGGTGGCAGGTGCATTACCCTGCCTGGGGTGGGTCATGCAGGTGCAGCGCCGTCAGGGCGCACGGCAAGGCGAGCAGGCTTTGCTCGAAGAGCGCCTCAACGCCGCCCAGCTGGCCCAGGCCGGCTTGCAGGCGCAGCTGGACGCCAGCCGCGACGAGGTCAGCGACCTCAGCGAAGCCAACACCGTCAAGCAGACCCAGCTGGCGGCCCAGGGGCGCGAACTGGAGCTGCTGCAGATCGACCGTGACAACGCCCGTGACGCCGCCCACGCCTGGAGCCTTGAGCGCACCAACCGCGAAGCCGAATTGCGCCGCCTGGAAGCGCATACGGCACGGTTGGGTGCCGAACTGCGCGAACAGCAGGAGAGCCACCAGCAGCGTCTGGAAGACCTGCAGGAAGCCCGTGACACCCTGCGTGCCCAGTTCGCCGACATGGCCACCAAGATCTTCGACGAGCGCGAGCAACGCTTCGCCCAGACCAGCCAGCAGCACCTGGGCCAGTTGCTCGACCCGCTCAAGGAACGCATCCACGCCTTCGAAAAACGTGTGGAAGAGAGCTACCAGCAAGAAGCCCGCGAACGTTTCTCGCTGGGCAAGGAGCTGGAGCGCCTGCAACAGCTCAACCTGCGCCTGTCCGACGAAGCGACCAACCTGACCCAGGCCCTGAAGGGCCAGAAAACCCAGGGCAACTGGGGCGAGTTGATCCTCGAACGCGTGCTGGAGCATGCCGGGCTGGAAAAGGGCCGCGAATACCAGACCCAGGTCAGCCTGAAGAGCGCCGATGGCGAGCGCTTCCAGCCCGATGTGCTGATCATGCTGCCTGGCGACAAGCAGGTGGTAGTGGACGCCAAGGTCAGCCTCACCGCGTACCAGCAGTTTGTCGCCGGCAACGACGAAGCTGCGCTCAAGCAGCACGTGCAGTCGCTGCGCAGCCACGTCAAAGGCCTGTCGAGCAAGGACTACAACCGCCTCGAAGGCCTGCACAGCCTGGATTTCGTGTTGCTGTTCGTGCCTATCGAGGCGGCCTTCTCGGCAGCCCTGCAGGCCGAGCCGAACCTGTTCCAGGAAGCCTTCGACCGGCAGATCGTGATCGTCAGCCCCACCACCTTGCTAGCCACCCTGCGGGTGATCGACAGCCTGTGGAAGCAGGAACGCCAAGGCCAGAACGCCCGCGAAATCGCCGAGCGCGCTGGTTGGCTGTACGACAAGTTCGTGCTGTTCATCCAGGACCTGGACGAACTGGGCAGCCGCCTGCAGCAGGTGGACAAGGCCTATGCCGCAGCGCGCAACAAACTGTGCGAAGGGCGCGGCAACCTGGTCAGCCGCAGTGAACAGCTGAAGTTGCTGGGCGCCCGCGCCAGCAAGAGCCTGCCGGCCGACCTGCTGGAGCGGGCGCTGTCTGACGAGGCACTGCCCGACGAGGCCGTTACTGAACCAGGCTCAGATGGCGATTGAGCAGGGCGCGCAGGGCCGCCGGCTTGACCGGCTTGGCCAGGTAGTCCAGGCCTGAGGCGTGCACCAGGGCGATGGTTTCCTTGCTGCCGTCGGCGCTGATCACCACGCCCGGCACGGGTTCACCCAGGCGTGCGCGTAGCCAGCCCATCAGCCCGGTGCCGGTCTCACCGTCATCCAGGTGGTAGTCCACCAGAGCCAGGTGCGGGCGCATGCCTTTGCCCAGCAAGGCTTCGCATTCGGCCTGGTTGCGCGCCGTCCACACCTGGCAGCCCCAGCGGCTGAGCAGGCTGTTCATGCCAATCAGGATGCTGTCTTCGTTATCCACGCACAGCACCTGCAGCCCCGCCAGCGGCTGGCCTGCTTGCTCCACCGGGGCGGCGGGTGCCGGGGCGGCCTGGCGGGCAATGGGTACGCTGACGCGGAATACCGTGCCCTTGCCTGGCCATGAGCGTACTTCCAGCGTGTGCCCGAGCACCCGGCACAGGCCGTCGGCGATTGCCAGGCCCAGGCCCAGGCCTTTTTCGGCGCGGGTCTGGTGGCTGTCCAGGCGCTTGAACTCCTGGAAGATCACCTGCAGCTTATCGTCGGCGATGCCCGGGCCGCGGTCCCAGACTTCCAGCCACAGGCGCTCGCCCTGGCGGCGCGCGCCCAGCAGGATCGGGCTTTTGCCGTAGCGCAGGGCATTGGTGAGGAAGTTCTGCAGTACCCGGCGCAGCAGTTTCATGTCGCTGTCCACCCGCAGGCGGCTGCCGCGCAGGCGGAACTCCAGGCCCTTCTCGGCGGCCAGCAGCTTGAACTCGGCGCCCAGGGTGTCGAACAGTTCGTTGAGGGCGAACGGCTTGGCATCCGGGGTGATCTTGCCGTTTTCCAGGCGCGAGATGTCCAGCAGGTCGCTGATCAGCTCTTCGGCCGAACGCAGCGAACTGTCCATGTGCTGCACCAGCTGCTGGGCCTCTTCGTTCATGCCTTCGGCCTGTTGCGACAAGGCGGCGGAGAACAGCCGTGCAGCGTTCAGCGGTTGCATCAGGTCATGGCTGACTGCGGCCAGGAAGCGGGTCTTGGACTTGCTCACCGCTTCGGCCTGGCTCTTGGCTTCCGACAGTGCCTGATTCAGCTGCGACAGCTCATGGGTACGTTCCGCCACCCGTTGCTCCAGGCCTTCGTTGGCGTCACGCAGGGCCTGTTCGGCCTCGCGGAACGGGGTGATGTCGGTAAAGCTCATGACGAAGCCGCCACCTGGCATCGGGTTGCCGATCAGTTCGATCACCCGGCCATTGGGGAACAAGCGCTCCGAGGAATGCGCACGGCCTTGGCGCATCCAGTGCAGGCGGCGCGCCACATGTACCTGCGCTTCGCCCGGGCCGCACAGGCCGCGTTCGGCGTTGTAGCGGATGATGTCGGCAATCGGCCGACCCACGCTAATCAACCCGTCGGGGTAGTTGAACAGTTCCAGGTAGCGGCGGTTCCAGGCCACCAGGTGCAGGTTCTGGTCGACCACACTGATGCCCTGGTTGATGTTCTCGATGGCGCCTTGCAGCAGGGCGCGGTTGAACTGCAGCACTTCGCTGGCTTCGTCAGCGATGCGCACCACGTCTTCCAGCTGCATGTCGCGGCCTTCGATGGCGGCCTTGACCACAGCGCGGGTCGACGAAGTGCCGAGTACGCCAGCCAGCAGGCGTTCGGTGTGCTCGATCCAGTCGCCGTCGGCGTTCTGGTTGGGGTTGAAGCCCTTGCCCTGGCGGTAGGCGAAGCGGATGAAGCTCTGCCGCGCGCGCTCCTCGCCGACGAAACGCGAGGCCAGGGTCAGCAGGTCGTCGATCTGCACTGCCAGCAGCGGCTTGCTGCTGGGGCGGGCGCTGGTTTGCTGGCCAATGAAGCGGCCGGCCTGCCAATGCTCGGAAACCCGCGTGCGCGACAGTACCGAAACCCAGGCGAACAGGGTGAAGTTGCCCGCCAGCGACAGCACCACACCCTGGGTCAGCGGGCTGATCGGCAAGTTCAGCGGGTTGCCGTGCAGCCACGCCAGCCCCGGGAACAGCTGCAGCGACCAGCCCAGGCTGTGGGCGGCAATCGGCAGCACCAAGGTGTAGAACCACAGGAAAATGCCAGCAGCCAGGCCGGCGAATACGCCGCGGCGGTTGGCCTGCTTCCAGTACAGCGCGCCGAGCATGGCCGGGGTCAGCTGGGTTACGGCGGCAAAGGCGATCTGGCCGATGGTCGCCAGGCTGGCAGTCGAACCCAGCAGGCGGTAACTGACATAGGCCAGCAGCAGGATGACCACGATGGTCACCCGGCGCACCGAGAGCATCCAGTGGCGGAACGCCTCGAATGGCCGCTCGGCGTTCTGGCGGCGCAGCAGCCAGGGCAGCAGCATGTCGTTGGAGACCATGGTCGACAGCGCCACGGCCTCGACGATGACCATGCCGGTGGCCGCCGAAGCGCCGCCAATGAACGCCAGCAGGGCCAGGCTCGGGTGCGCCTCGGCCAGGGGCAGGCTGATGACGAACGAATCGGAGATCACCGTGCCCGGCAGCAACATTTGCCCGGCGAGGGCAATCGGCACCACGAACAACGCGGCCAGTGCCAGGTACAACGGGAACACCCAGCGCGCCAGGCGCATGTCCTGTGGTTCGATGTTCTCCACTACGGTGACGTGGAACTGCCGTGGCAGGCAGATGATCGCCATCATCGCCACGGCGGTTTGCACCACCATCGACGGCCAGTTGATGGTCTCCTGCCAATAGTCCTGCAAGTGGATTGACTGGCGGGCCTGGCTGAACAGGTCGTCGAAGCCGTCATACAGGTTGAAGACCACGAAGATGCCCACGGCGAGGAAGGCCAGCAGCTTGATCAGCGATTCGAAGGCAATGGCCAGGACCATGCCACGGTGGTGTTCGGTCACGTCCAGGCTGCGGGTACCGAAGACGATGGCGAACAGCGCCAGCACCAGCGACACCACCAGCGCCGTGTCCTGCACACGGGTGCCGGTGGCGTCGGCGTTGGCGCCGATCAGCAGGTTCACGCCCAGCACGATGCCCTTCAGCTGCAAGGCGATATATGGCAGCACGCCGACCAGGCAGATCAGCGCCACCACCACGGCCAAGGATTGCGACTTGCCATAGCGCGCGGCGATGAAGTCGGCGATCGAGGTAATGTTCTGCTGCTTGCTGATCAGCACCATCTTCTGCAGCACCCAGGGCGCGAAGATCAACAGCAACACCGGGCCCAGGTAGATCGGCAGGAAAGCCCAGAGCTGTTCGGCGGCCTGGCCGACCGCGCCGAAGAAGGTCCAGCTGGTGCAATACACGGCCAGCGACAGGCTGTACACCCAGGCACGCAGCTTCGGCGGCAACGGCGTGCTGCGGCGGTCGCCATAGAAGGCGATGGCGAACATGACGGCCATATAGGCCAGGGCGACCACGGCGATCAGCCCGCTGGACAACGACATGAAAACTCCGAAGCAAAAAGATAACGCGGTCCCGATCAATCAGTCTGGCACGCAGGTGCCGGTTCGTCAGCGCAGACGATGGTCGCAGTGGCAGGTGGTCGCAGGGGGCATCTTCCTTAACCTGTACCGGCCTCTTCGCGGGTAAACCCGCTCCCACAGGGACCGTGTAGGAGCGGGTTTACCCGCGAATGGGCCGGCACAGCCACCATCAACCTCTGTGGGTGCCCAACCCATAAAACACCCCCGCCAGTATCACCGACAACACCAGCAGGTAGAAGATCGCCCCTGGCCACAAATGCACCAGGGCAAACCCCACCATCACCGGCCCCAGCGCCGCCCCCAGGTTGGACAGGTTCTGCGCACCGTAATACACCCCACGCAAGTGCTCCGGGGCGATCAGGTCAATGAACATGTATTCGGCCGGAATCACGATGATCTCGCCCAACGTGAACACCAGCATCGCCAGGCACCATGCCAGCACCGAGCCCGCCACCGCAAAGCCCAGCAGCCCGGCAATGAACAGGCCCATGCCGGCCAGCAGCCAGGGCATCAGGCGCTGGCGGCTGATGCGCCGGCCAATCAGGTACTGCAGGGCAATCACCGTCACCGCGTTGGTGGTCACCAGGTAGCCGACCAGCCGCGCTGCCTCGGCCGGGCTGCTGGTCACCACCAGGTACTGCGACAGGTAGGCGGTGAACTGGCCGAACACCACCGCGCTCAGCACCCCGCCCAGGGTGAAGCACACCAGCCGCCGGTCACGCGCAAGCCCCAGCGCCACCTGGCCGAAGCCGGCCGCAGGCTTGTCTGGTGTGCTGGCCTGCAGGCTGCGGTCGCCCAGGCGCCAGTAGGCCAGGCACATGGCCAGGCCAAGCAGGGCAGAGGCAATGAACGGCATATGATCGTTCAGCTCCAGCATGGCCACGCCCAGCAGCGGGCCGGCGGCGTAGCCGACGTTGCTCAGGGTGTACTTGATGGCGAATACCTCGGCCCGTTCTTCCACCGGCAGCAGTGCGCAGAAACCTGCTTTGGCAGCAATGTCGACCACCGCCAGAGCCAGGTTGATCAGCACCAGGCACAGGAAAAACAGCAACGCCGAGTTGCTGGCGACCGCAGCGACGAAGGCCAGGGCGAACACCAGTGTGCTGGCGCTGACCAGTGTGTGGTTGCGCAAAGTATCGACCAGGTGGCCGCCATACAGGCTCAGCAGCGAGGCGATGATCAGTGCGCCACCGATCAACAGGCCGATCTGGCTGATCGGCAGCTGGAAGTTGTCGGCCAGGTACACCACCAGGTAGGGCAGGGTGAGGGCGCGGGCGACAGTGAGGGTGAAGGTGGTGATGAGCAGCAGGCGAACGGTGTGCGGGTAGCGTTTGATGGCGGCGAGCATTGCCACGTCCTTGTTGTTCTGGTTTGCCGGGCACAAGCATAAGCAATATTCGAATGCGCGCGCGATCCCCCGTAGGAGCGGGTTCACCCGCGAACACGGGCGCAGCCCGTGCCATGCAGCGCGGCGTCTGCTTCGCGGGTAAACCCGCTCCCACAGGGGAGATCGCACCCCCCGGCGACAGGCGGAGGATTGACAGCCTGCCAGCCACGGGGAATACTCTGGAAAAATTCATATATATGTTTACATAACAAGACGAGAGCGAGACCCATGCACCCATTGACCGGTGATGCTCGACTGCCCCGCTACCAACAACTGCGCGATCACATGGTCGAGCAGATCGCCAACAACCGCTGGCGCCCGGGCGAGGCGATCCCGACCGAAGCAGCCCTTGCGACCGAGTTCGACATGTCGGTCGGTACCGTGCGCAAGGCCGTCGATGTACTGGTGGCCGAAGGCGTGCTGGAGCGCCAGCAGGGCCGCGGCACCTTTATCCGCCGCCCGCAGTTCCAGTCTTCGCTGTTCCGCTTCTTCCGCTTCGAGGCCGCCAATGGCGAGCGTGTGGTGCCGGAAAGCCGCATCCTTTCCATCGAGCCGCTGGCCGCGCCATCGGCGGTGGCCGAAGCCCTTGGCCTGGCAGTGGAAGCCCAGGTCATCCGCATCGTCCGTACCCGTCTGCTCGGCGCCCAGCCCGTGCTGGCCGAAGAAATCTGGCTGCCGCGCCAGACCTTCCAGCCGCTGCTGGACGTAGAGCTGAACAGCAAGGGCCCGTTGCTGTACCCGATCTACGAAGAGCTGTGCGGCCAGGTGGTCGCCTACGCCGAAGAGACCCTGACCGCCGAAGCGGTCGACGCGGTGCATGGCCGCCTGCTGCAACTGCCGGCCGACAGCCCGGTGGTGGTGATCGAGCGCCTGGCCCGTGACTACGCCGGCAAGCCGTTGGAGTGGCGCCGCTCGCGCGGCCATGCGCAGCACTTCCGCTACCGCATCGACATCCGCTAAGCCGGCCGCTTCACCCGTTTACCCGTCTGCGCCGTGCTGCCACGGCGCAGTGGCTTCGCCTGCCCGGTCGCCAGCACGCCAAGCGCTTCGGCACGCCGGTTCGTAACACACACGACTACAAGGATAACAACCATGTTCAGCTGGTATCGCCAGATCACCTCACGGGAACGCAAGACGTTCTGGGCCTGCTTCGGCGGCTGGTCGCTCGATGCGCTGGAAGTGCAGATGTTCGGCCTGGCCATCCCCGCGCTGATCGCCGCGTTCTCCCTGACCAAGGGTGACGCCGGCCTGATCAGTGGCCTGACCCTGGTGACTTCGGCAATCGGCGGCTGGCTGGGTGGCACCCTGTCCGACCGCTATGGCCGCGTGCGTACCCTGCAGTGGATGATCCTCTGGTTTTCCTGCTTTACCTTCCTCTCGGCGTTCGTCACCGGCTTCTACCCGCTGTTGTTCGTCAAGGCCATGCAAGGCTTCGGCATTGGTGGCGAATGGGCTGCTGGTGCGGTGCTGATGGCCGAAACCATCAACCCGAAATACCGCGGCAAGGTCATGGGCACGGTGCAGAGCGCCTGGGCCGTCGGCTGGGGCCTGGCGGTTGCGTTGTTCACGCTTATCTACTCGCTGGTGCCGCAGGAGTTCGCCTGGCGGGTGATGTTCTTCGTCGGCCTGCTGCCGTCGCTGCTGATCATCTGGGTACGCCGAAATGTGCCCGAGCCAGACAGTTTCCAGCGCCTGCAGAAAGAAAAGGCCATCCCTACCAGCTTCCTGCAGTCGATGGCCGGCATCTTCCGCCCGGAACTGCTGCGTGTGACCTTGCTTGGCGGTTTGCTCGGCCTGGGTGCTCACGGTGGCTACCACGCGGTGATGACCTGGCTGCCGACCTTCCTTAAAACCGAGCGCAACCTCTCGGTGCTGAACTCCGGCGGTTACCTGGCGGTGATCATCCTGGCGTTCTGGTGCGGCTGTGTGGTCAGCGGCCTGCTGATCGACCGCATCGGCCGGCGCAAGAACATCCTGCTGTTTGCCTTGTGCTGCGTAGTGACCGTACAGGCCTATGTGTTCTTCCCGCTGAGCAATACGCAGATGTTGTTCCTCGGCTTCCCGCTGGGCTTCTTCGCCGCCGGCATCCCGGCCAGCCTGGGCGCGTTCTTCAACGAACTCTACCCGGCTGATGTGCGCGGTGCCGGGGTGGGCTTTTGCTACAACTTCGGCCGCGTGCTGTCGGCGGTATTCCCGTTCCTGGTCGGCCACATGAGTGAGTCGATGTCGCTGGGCAGTGCCATCGGCATCGACGCTGGTATCGCCTATGGCGTGGCGGTGATCGCCGCCCTGTGCCTGCCGGAAACCCGTGGCCGCAACCTTGAATCGACAGGCACGGCGGAAATGGCCGGCGCTGTCGCCAAGTAACCTGACCTTGTTTGTATGAGAACCATGCCCGACGTTCCTGCTTTACACCTGACCGCCATCGACAGCCACGCCCATGTGTTCAGCCGTGGGCTGAATCTGGCCAGCGAGCGGCGTTACGCGCCCAGCTACGATGCGCCGCTGGGCGACTACCTGGGCCAGCTGGTGGCCCATGGTTTCAGCCATGGCGTGCTGGTGCAGCCCAGCTTTCTGGGTACCGACAACCGCTACCTGCTTAGCGCCTTGCAAACCGTGCCTGGGCAGCTGCGCGGGGTGGTAATGCTGGAGCGCGACGTCGAGCGGGAAACCCTGGATGAAATGGCCCGGCTGGGGGTCAGGGGTGTACGCCTGAACCTCATGGGCCAGGATCTGCCCGACCTGGCTGGCGCCGAATGGCGGCCGCTGCTGGAGCGTATTGGCGAGCAGGGCTGGCACCTGGAGCTGCACCGGCAGGTAGCCGACCTACCGACGCTGGTGCGGGCACTGCAGCCCTACGGCCTGGACATCGTGATCGACCATTTTGGCCGGCCTGATGCACGCCGCGGGTTGGGCCAGCCGGGGTTTGCCGAGCTGCTGACCCTGGGCGGGCGGGGCAAGGTGTGGGTGAAGGTGTCGGGGATCTATCGGCTGGAGGGCTCGCCCGAAGAAAACCTGGCATTTGCCCGCCAGGCGCTGGGTGCGCTGGAGGCGCATTACGGTGCGGAGCGGTTGATGTGGGGCAGTGACTGGCCGCATACCCAGCATGAGTCGGCGGTCAGTTTTGCCACTGCTGTCGAACAGTTCGAGGCCTTGGGCTGCTCGGCGGAATTGCGCCGGGCCCTGTTGGTGGATACCGCGCGAGCGTTGTTCGGTTTTGAGTGATATAGCGCCTGTACCGGCCTCTTCGCGGCTAAAGCCGCTCCTACAACAGGTGTGCGCTTGCGTTGTAGGAGCGGCTTTAGCCGCGAAGAGGCCGGTACAGGCTTACACAGCAATCACAGCCGGAACCGGCTGATCATCTGCTGCAACTGCCCACCCAACCGCGCCAGCTCCACACTGGACGCCGATGTCTGCTGACTCGCCTCGGCCGTCTGCTCGGAAATATCCCGCACTGTCACACACTACGGCTGATTTCCTCAGCCAGCGCTACCGACGAAGAAGCCCGTGAAGGCGACAACGTGGTCAACCGCGCCGTGGTGCAGATCGACCGACTGCCCAGTCAGGTGGGCGCTACCGGTGAGGCCATAAATGCCCTGCGCAGCGAAAGCCAGCGTATCGGCAAGGTGATGGAAGTGATCAAGGCGCGTGGCC
Organism: Pseudomonas sp. NPDC089392; assembly: GCF_044749595.1. Taxonomy (NCBI): domain Bacteria; kingdom Pseudomonadati; phylum Pseudomonadota; class Gammaproteobacteria; order Pseudomonadales; family Pseudomonadaceae; genus Pseudomonas; species Pseudomonas sp. NPDC089392. The sequence goes on along the minus strand of NZ_JBIVIF010000034.1, from coordinate 52,897 downwards.
AGCACGCCCATTTCCTGCTGTGCTGCGCGCATTGTCTGATAGGACGCGAAGCTCAGCGCCTGGTTGCCGGCATAGGCCTGCAAGGCCTCGCGGAGCCACTGAAAATAATGTCACTTGGCCATAGCTGAGCCGACGCTTGCCAGCCAACGTATTTCCCATGCAGATTTGTGGCCTGACGCGTCTGGCGCGCCTCCAATTGAAAAGCCTTCAGGACCAAGGACGATGAGTCACTCCTCGCAATTCACCTTGCTCGGCAAGCGGCGCTTCCTGCCGTTTTTCATCACTCAGTCGTTGGGTGCCTTCAACGACAACCTGTTCAAGCAGTCGCTGATCCTGGCGATCCTGTTCAAGCTCAGCCTGGGCGACGGTGACCGGTCGATCTGGGTCAACCTGTGCGCCTTGCTGTTCATCCTGCCGTTTTTCCTGTTCTCGGCGCTGGGCGGGCAGTTTGGCGAAAAGTTCGCCAAGGACGCACTGATCCGCGCGATCAAACTGGCTGAAATCGCCATCATGGCGATCGGCGCACTGGGCTTTATCACCAACCACCTGGCGCTGATGCTGGTGGCGCTGTTCGGCATGGGAACGCACTCGGCGCTGTTCGGCCCGGTGAAGTACTCGATCCTGCCGCAGGCCCTGCGTGAAGAAGAACTGGTCGGCGGCAACGGGCTGGTGGAAACCGGCACTTTCCTGGCCATCCTCGCCGGCACCATCGGCGCCGGGGTGATGATGTCGGCCGACAGCTACGCCACGGTGGTGGCCGGTGGCGTGGTCGGCACGGCGGTGCTCGGCTACCTGGCCAGCCGCTGGATCCCGCGGGCCGCTGCGGCCTCGCCGCACATGCCGCTGGACTGGAACATCTTCAAGCAGTCGTGGGCGATTTTGCGCATGGGCCTGGGCCAGCCGCCGGCAGTGTCGCGCTCGATCGTCGGCAACTCGTGGTTCTGGTTCATCGGCGCCATCTACCTCACCCAGATCCCGGCCTACGCCAAGGACTGGCTGCATGGTGACGGCACGGTGGTAACGCTGGTGCTAACGCTGTTCTCGGTGGGCATCGCGCTGGGTTCGCTGCTGTGCGAACGCCTTAGCGGGCGCAAGGTAGAAATCGGCCTGGTGCCGTTCGGCTCGTTCGGCCTGACCCTGTTCGGCCTGCTGTGGTGGTGGCACTCCGGCGATGTACCGGCTGCGGCGGCGCCGCACGATTGGCTGGCGCTGTTGGGCATGAGCCAGGCCTGGTGGATCCTGCTGTCGATCGTCGGCCTGGGCGTGTTCGGCGGCTTCTATATCGTGCCGCTGTATGCGCTGATCCAGGCGCGTACGGCCGAGGACCAGCGCGCCCGGGTGATTGCCGCCAACAACATCCTCAATGCCTTGTTCATGGTGGTGTCTGCGGTGCTCACCATCATCCTGCTGGGCCTGGCCGAGCTGAGCATTCCGCAGCTGTTCCTGGTGGTGTCGCTGCTCAACATCGCGGTCAACGCCTATATCTTCAGGATCGTGCCCGAGTTCACCATGCGCTTCCTGATCTGGCTGCTCAGCCATTCGATGTACCGCGTGCAGCACCGCGACCTGGAGCGTATCCCCGATGAAGGCGCGGCGTTGCTGGTGTGCAACCACGTATCGTTCGTCGATGCGCTGCTGCTGGGCGGGGCGATTCGCCGGCCGATCCGCTTTGTCATGTACTACAAGATCTACAACCTGCCGGTGCTCAATTTCGTGTTCCGCACTGCCGGCGCCATCCCGATTGCCGGGCGCAACGAAGACCTGGCTACCTACGAACGGGCCTTTGCACGCATTGCCGAATACCTGGCCGATGGCGAGCTGGTGTGCATCTTCCCGGAAGGCAAGCTGACCGGGGATGGCGAGATCGATGTGTTCAGGGGTGGCGTCAACCGCATCCTCGAAGAAACGCCAGTGCCGGTGATTCCGCTGGCCTTGCAGGGGCTGTGGGGCAGCTTCTTCAGCCGTGACCCGGCCAAGGGCTTCTTCAAGCGTTTGTGGTCGCGGGTGACCATCGTGGCGGGCGCCGCCATCCCGGTGGAGGCGGCGCAGCCAGATGCATTGCGTGAGCAGGTAAGCCGCCTGCGCGGCAACCTGCGTTAGGGGAGGGGGTTAGCTGGCGCTGACCTTCAGGCCGACCAGGCCGATGATGATCAGCGCCACGCTGGCCAGGCGTACCAGCGCCATCGACTCGCCGAACAGGATGATGCCGGCGATCACTGTGCCCACGGCGCCAACGCCGGTCCAGATGGCATAGGCGGTGCCCAGCGGCAGTTCCTTCATGGCCAGGCCCAGCAAGCCCAGGCTGATGGCCATGGCGGCAACGGTCAGTACAGTGGGCAGTGGCTTGCTGAAGCCGTCGGTGTATTTCAGGCCAACGGCCCAGCCGACCTCGAACAGGCCGGCGAAGAACAGGATGATCCAGGACATGGTGCGTCTCCATCGTTGCAAATGATGGGGCCGTCCCCGGAGTGGTCACGCGGTGCGTCGTGAGGCCGTCCTCACAGTGGGCGATATGGTGCACACCTGAAAGGTTCAGGGCAAGCCTGTACCGGCCCTATCGCGGGTAAACCCGCTCCCACAGGACCACCACAGATTCGGACATTGTGGTGACCCTGTGGGAGCGGGTTTACCCGCGAAGAGGCCCGCACAGGCACCATCAATGCCTGGCCGGCTCCACCCCTTCAGCCTCAACCCCAGGCTCACCCATCCGCCGGAACCAGGTCGACAGCAGCGCCCCGGAAATATTGTGCCAAACGCTGAACAACGCACTCGGCACCGCCGCCAGCGGCGAAAAATGCGCCGCCGCCAGCGCCGCCCCCAGCCCGGAGTTCTGCATGCCCACCTCCAGCGCCAGCGACTTGCGCTGGGCCAGCGGCAGCTTGCACAGCTTGCCGGTCAGGTACCCCAGCAAATAGCCAAAGGTGTTGTGCAGCATCACCACCGCCATGATCAGCAGCCCCGACTCGGCGATCTTCGCCTGGCTGGCCGCCACCACCGCGCACACGATCATCACGATGCTCACCACCGACACCAGCGGCAGCACCTGCACCGCCGCTTGCACCCGGGCACCGAGCAGGCGCTGGGCCACTACGCCGAGCACGATCGGCAGCATCACCAACTGCAGGATCGACCAGAACATGTCCATGAAGGACACCGGCAACCAGGCCGAGGCCAGGAACCAGATCAGCGCCGGGGTCAGTAGCGGGGCCAGCAGGGTGGTTACCGCAGCAATCGCTACCGCCAGCGCCAGATCGCCACGGGACAGCCACACCATCACGTTCGACGCCGTGCCGCTCGGGCAGCAGCCAACCAGGATCACCCCCACGGCAATTTCCGGCGGCAGGTGGAACAGCTGGCACAGCAGCCAGGCCATGCCCGGCATGATCACGAAGTGCGCGACCACCCCCAGCATCACCCGCCAAGGCTGGCGGGCGAGGGCGGCGAAGTCGTCGAGCTTGAGGGTAAGGCCCATGCCGAACATCACCAGGCCCAGCAGCGGCACGATGGCTACCTTCAGGGCGATGAACCATTGGGGTTGCAGGAAGGCCAGCACGGCGAACACCAGCACCCACAGGGCGAAGGTGTTGCCGACGAAGCGGCTGAGGGCGGCGAGGGCACGCATGGGGGGCAATTCCTTTTCTATTTATATCTTTACTGGATTCACTGGCCCTTTCGCGGGTGAACCCGCTCCTACAGGAACTGCGCAGGCCTCAAATGTGGCGCGGTACCTGTAGGAGCGGGTTCACCCGCGAAAGGGCCGGTACAGGCAAAAAATCACTTTCAAGCCTGCACCGGCATTTCATACCACTCAGACCCCTTGCGGAATCTCCTCACCACCCAGCGCCTCGAACAGCACCGGCAGGAATTCGGCAAAGGTCATCATCATCAACTGGAAGCTGGCATCGAACTGCTGCGCAGCTTCATCGCCACCGTCCTGCTCGGCCTGCTCCTGCAGCAGCTCTTCGAACTTCAGGCGCTTGATCACCATCTTGTCGTCCAGAATGAACGACAGCTTGTCCTGCCAGGCCAGGGCCAGCTGGGTGACCACCTTGCCAGTGCTCAGGTGCAGCTGGATTTCCTCGCTGGTCAGGTCCTGGCGCTTGCAACGCACGATGCCACCGTCTTCGGCGGTGTCGCGCAGTTCGCACTCGTCCAGCACATAGAAGCCTTCGGCGGCCTGCTGCGACTTGACCCAGTCGGTCATGGTGGCAACCGGGGCAATTTTCACCGTGGCCGGACGTACCGGCAGCGAGCCCATCACTTCACGCAGGGTCGACAGCAGGTCTTCGGCACGCTTGGCGCTGGCCGAGTTGACCAGGATCACACCCTGGCGCGGGGCGATGGCGGCGAAGATCATCGAGCGGCGGATGAACGCTCGCGGCAGGAAGGCCTGGATGATCTCGTCCTTGATCTGGTCGCGTTCCTTTTTGTAGACCTTGCGCATCTGCTCGGTCTCGATCTCTTCGACCTTTTCCTTGACCGCGTCGTTGACCACGCTGCTCGGCAGGATGCGTTCTTCTTTACGTGCGGCAATCAGCAGGTACTCGCCACTGACATGCACCAGGGGAGCGTCTTCGCCTTTGCCGAACGGCGCGACGAAACCATAGGTGGTCAGCTCCTGGCTGGCGCAAGGGCGGGCCGGCTTGCTGGCCAGGGCGGCTTCCAGCGCTTCAGGCTCGAACGGTACATCCTGGGTCAGGCGGTAGGTCAGCAGGTTCTTGAACCACATGAGGGGCAATCTCTCCTTAATGCATAAGGCGGGCATTATTCTCCGAGCAGTGCTCTCAGGCCAACCCTGTCAGAGGGCCAGTAGCGGTCGAAAGCTGAATAAAGCGCCCGGCAACGCTAGGTCTTTGAAAGGCTTGGGGTTTTTTTTGAAAAAAATTTAAAAAGTGCTTGCCAGGGTGTAGGGCCGTCCGTAGAATGCGCCCCACACCGAGACGAAGGGTGATTAGCTCAGCCGGGAGAGCATCTGCCTTACAAGCAGAGGGTCGGCGGTTCGATCCCGTCATCACCCACCACTCGATGTATAGCGCAGCGGTAGTTCAGTCGGTTAGAATACCGGCCTGTCACGCCGGGGGTCGCGGGTTCGAGTCCCGTCCGCTGCGCCATATTCCACTTCCAGGGCCCACTGAACACCCGGAAGTAACAAAGAAAGCGACCTTAGGGTCGCTTTTTTTGTGCCTGATTCTTGGTAGTTTATTTTTTTTGCAAAATCTTCGATAAGTGCTTGCCAGAGCGCCAAGTCGCCCGTAGAATGCGCGCCACACCGAGAGACATGGGTGATTAGCTCAGCCGGGAGAGCATCTGCCTTACAAGCAGAGGGTCGGCGGTTCGATCCCGTCATCACCCACCACTCGATGTATAGCGCAGCGGTAGTTCAGTCGGTTAGAATACCGGCCTGTCACGCCGGGGGTCGCGGGTTCGAGTCCCGTCCGCTGCGCCATATTCCACTTCCAGGGCCCACTGAACACCCGGAAGTAACAAAAAAAGCGACCTTAGGGTCGCTTTTTTTGTTTGTGCTGTCTGCCAAATAACACACTGGCGCCACCTACCCAGTGGGAGCAACTGTCCTGTGCTGCCTGTATTGGCCTCATCGCCGGCAAGGCAGCCCCAGCAATCTCAGCTACGACGCTCCTCTTCCCGCAACGTCAGCACCTCAAACCCATCCTCAGTCACCGCCACGGTATGCTCCCACTGCGCCGACAAGCTGTGGTCCCGGGTAATCACCGTCCAGCCATCCTTCAACTCGCGTGTGCCACGCCCACCCTGGTTGATCATCGGCTCGATGGTAAACACCATGCCCGGCTTCAGCTTCATGCCCATGCCGCGCGCGCCAAAGTGCAGCACCTCCGGCCCCTCATGCATCTGCTGGCCAATGCCATGCCCGCAATACTCGCGCACCACGCTGTAGCCCGCCGCCTCGGCATGGGCCTGCACGGCATGGCCGATATCACCCAGCGTCGCCCCCGGGCGCACCTGTTCGATGCCTTTCCACAGCGCCTCATAGGTGGTGTCGACCAAGCGCCGGGCCTCATCGCTGATCTGCCCGATGCTGTACATCTTCGACGAGTCGGCAATGTAGCCGCCCTGTTCCAGGGTGATGTCGACGTTGATGATCGAACCTTCCTTCAGCACTTCATCGACCTTGGGCATGCCGTGGCACACCACATGGTCCACCGAAGTATTGAGCGAGTACGGGAAGCCGTACTGGCCCTTGCTCGCTGGCCGCGCCTTGAGCGTATCGACGATGAACGCCTCGGCGCGGTCGTTGATCTGCATGGTGGTCACGCCGGGGCGGATGAAGCTGTCGAGGTCGGCGAACACCTGGGCCAGTAGCTGGCCGGCGCGGCGCATCAAGTCGAGTTGGGCGGGGGTCTTGAGGGTCACCTGGGACATGGGGGGAGGGCAGTTGCTCATGCTGGAATGTGCCCCAGCATAGCGCCAGCGGGCGTTGGGTTGCCACTGCATGGTGCGTTCCCTGTGTCGGCCTCTTCGCGGGTGAACCCGCTCCTAAAGGACAGCATCGCCCTCAGGCCCTGTGATATCGCTGTAGGAGCGGGTTTACCCGCGAAAGGGCCGGTCCAGCTGGCCCATTAATTGCTGATCTACCTCCATCCCGGGCCATCAACGTCGACAGCCCACAAAACCTCACGACAAAGGCGCCGTGTTGCCCCGCTTGCTCAGCAAGCCGGGGCAGCCGGCGCCTTTTTGCGTTCCTACAGGAGCCCGCCCATGGCCAACAGCGAAGTACGCAGCGTCTGCCCCTACTGCGGCGTCGGTTGCGGCATCGTCATGAGCGTTGCCGATGGCAAGGTCGGCAAGATCAGCGGCGACAAGCAGCACCCCAGCAACTTTGGCCGCCTGTGCACCAAAGGCCTCACCGCACATGTGCCACTGACGGCCGCCGGGCGCATGGAAGATGCCTATGTGCGCCAGCAGCGCAGCCAGCAGCCGGTGCGCGCCAGCATGGACCAGGCCATTGCCGACGCCGCCGCGCGCCTGCGCGGCATCATCGACCAGCACGGTCCCGACGCCGTGGCGCTGTACGTTTCCGGGCAGATGTCGCTGGAGGCGCAGTACCTGGCCAACAAGCTGGCCAAGGGTTTCATCCGCACCCGCCACATCGAATCCAACTCGCGGCTGTGCATGGCCAGCGCCGGCAGCGGCTACAAGCTCTCGCTCGGCGCAGACGGCCCACCCGGTAGCTACCAGGACTTCGAGCACGCCGAGGTATTCCTGGTAATCGGCGCCAACATGGCCGACTGCCACCCGATCCTGTTCCTGCGCCTGCTCGACCGGGTCAAGGCCGGGGCCAGGCTGATCGTCGTCGACCCGCGGCGCAGCACCACCGCCGACAAGGCCGACCTGTTCCTGCAGGTGCGCCCCGGCAGTGACATGGCCTTGCTCAATGGCCTGTTGCACCTGTTGCAGCGCAACGGCCATACCAACCCCGACTTCATCGCCCGCCACACCGAAGGCTGGGACGAATTACCGGCCTTCCTCGACGACTACACGCCTGAGCGCGTGGCCGCCATCACCGGGCTGGCCGAAGCCGACATCATCAAGGCCGCCGAATGGATTGGTACTGCCAACAGCTGGATGAGCTGCTGGACCATGGGCCTGAACCAGAGCATCCATGGCACCTGGCACACTAACGCCATCTGCAACCTGCACCTGGCCACCGGTGCCATCTGCCGCCCCGGCAGTGGGCCGTTCTCGCTGACCGGCCAGCCCAACGCCATGGGCGGCCGCGAGATGGGCTACATGGGCCCCGGCCTGCCCGGTCAGCGCTCGGCACTGGTGGCGCAAGACCGCGCCTTCGTCGAGCAGCAGTGGCAATTGCCCCCAGGCAGCCTGCGCTGCGAAGGCGGCGAGGGCACGGTGGCGCTGTTCGAGCAGATGAAAAGCGGCGAGGTAAAGGCTTGCTGGGTCATCTGCAGCAACCCGGTGGCCAGCGTCGCCAACCGCCAGCAGGTGATCGACGGCCTGCGCCAGGCTGAACTGGTGATTACCCAGGATGCCTTCCTCGACACTGAAACCAACCGCTACGCCGACATCCTTTTGCCGGCCGCGCTGTGGGCCGAAGGTGAAGGCGTGATGATCAACAGTGAGCGCAACCTTACCCTGATGCCGCGCGCCGTCGAGCCGCCCGGGCAGAGCCTGCCGGACTGGCAGATCATTGCCCGGGTCGCCTGCGCCATGGGCTACGCCGAGGCCTTCGACTACCCCGATGCCGAAGCGGTGTATGAAGAAATCCGCCGCTTCCACAACCCGGCAACCGGCTACGACCTGCGCGGCATCGGCTATGCCGAGCTGCGTCAGCAACCCCACCAGTGGCCCAGCGCGCCGGGTCGTGAAGACGACCGCAGCCCACTGCGCTACCTCAATGACGGCAGCAGCCAGACGCTGCTGCAGGATGCCCAGGGCGAGCACCCGGCACTGGCCTTTCCGACCACCAGTGGCAAGGCCCGCTTCTTCGCCCGGCCGTGGTTGCCGGCACCCGAGCTGCCGGATGACGACTACCCGATGGTGCTGAATACAGGCCGCGTGCAGCACCAGTGGCACACGCTGACCAAGACCGGCAAGGTGCCGGCGCTGAACAAGCTGGAGCCAGGCCCCTTCGTCGAAATCCACCCCGAAGATGCCGCCCGGCTAGGCATTGCTGAAAAGGATCAGGTGGCCATTTGCTCACGCCGTGGCCAAACCGTGCTGCCCGCGCGCATCAGCGAGCGGGTCATGCCCGGCAACTGCTTCGCACCGTTCCACTGGAACGACCTGGTCGGCGAGCAACTGGCAATCAATGCCGTGACCTGCGACGCGGTCGACCCGCTGTCGCTGCAACCCGCCTTCAAGCACTGCGCCGTGGCCCTGCAGCGGGTCGCCGGCGAGCGCATCGACGCCCTTGACCTGAACACTGCCACTTCGGAGCCTGCCCGCATGCCGACTGCAACCCTGTCCCGTCTGCTTGGCCTGGACTCCCTGCCAGCCCCGGTGCTGGTCGAAGAAGAACGCCACTACCTGCAAGGCTTTCTGCTGGGCCTGGACCAGGCCCGCGCCGAGGGCGTGCCCAGCCTGCCGGCCAGTGCGCCGCTGGCCGCCAACCGCCGGCTGTTTGTCGATGGCCTGCTGGCCGGGCTGTTCGCCCAGCCGGCAGTGCAGCCCGTTATGGCGCAGGCCGCGCCACGGCACCAGGTGCTGTGGGCCTCGCAGACGGGTAATGGCGAGCAGTTGGCCGAGCGCTGTGCCCAGCGCCTGCGCAGTGCAGGCCTGGAGGTTCAGCTCAACTGCATGGAAGCGGTCAGCCCGCAGCAACTTCAGGGCGCTGCCAGCGTGGTGTTGATCGCCAGCACCTTCGGCGATGGCGATGCGCCCGACAGCGCGGCGACGTTCTGGCAGGCCTTGCAAGGCGAGCAGGGCGCCCACTGCGCCGAGCTGCCCTATGCCGTGCTGGCCCTGGGTGACTCCAGTTACGACCAGTTCTGCGGTTTTGGCCGCAAGCTCGACCAGCGCCTGGCCGAACTGGGTGGCCGGCGCCTGCTGCAGCGGGTGGACTGCGAGCCAGACTATGACCAAGCCTTTGCTGGCTGGCTCGACGCGCTGCTGCCCACGCTGGGCAGTGCTGCGGCAGCGCAACCGGTCAGCGAGCCAAAGCCCATGGCGGCCTACAGCAAGCAGCAGCCCTGGGCCGCCACCCTGCTGGAAAATCGCCTGCTCAACGGCCCCGGTGCCAGCAAGGAAACCCGCCAGCTGGTCTTCGACCTGAGCGGCAGCGGTTTCAGCTACGCGGCCGGTGATGCGCTCGGGGTGTGGCCAAGCAATTGCCCGGCCTTGGTCGACGAATTGCTGGCGCTGATGCAGCTCGATGGCCAGGCCATGGTCGAGCTGAAGGGCCAGCCCGCCATGCCACTGGCCGATGCCCTGCAAACGCACCTGGAGATCGCTAAGGTCACCCCGCAGCAACTTCAGGCCTTCGCCAGCAATGCCCCAGACCTGCAGCGCCTGCTGCAGCCCGAGTGCAAGGCCGAACTGCAGGACTGGCTGTGGGGCCGGCAGCTGGTCGACGTGTTGCGCGCCTTCCCCCAGCAGCTGCCGCTGGCCAGCTGGCTTGAGTTGCTCAAACCGTTGCAGCCCCGGCTCTACTCGATCAGCTCCAGCCCGCTGGCACACCCGCAGCAGGTGCACCTGACCGTCTCGACGGTGCGCTATGGCGAACGAAAAGGTGTGTGCTCAAGCTTCCTTGCCGACCGTGCGCAGGCGTTGAAGGTGGCAATCTTCCCGCAGGTGTCGAAGCACTTCCGCCTGCCCGAGGACGACAGCGTGCCGGTAATCATGGTCGGGCCCGGCACCGGCATTGCACCGTTCCGTGCCTTCCTCGAAGAACGTGAAGTACGAGGGGCGAAAGGGGGTAACTGGCTGTTCTTTGGTGAGCAGTACGCGGCCACCGATTTCTATTACCAGGAGCAGCTGCAAGCCTGGCAGCAAGCCGGGCACTTGCGGCTGGACACGGCGTTTTCGCGCGACCAGGCGCAGAAGATTTATGTCCAGCAGCGCATGCTCGAACAGGGCGCACAGCTGTGGCAGTGGCTGGAGGCGGGCGCTTACTTCTATGTCTGTGGCGATGCTCAGCGCATGGCCAAGGATGTGGATGCGGCGTTGCGGGCGATCGTGGCCGAGCATGGCGGGATGGATGCGGCGGCCGCTGCGGCTTATGTCGAAGGGTTGGGCAAGGCCAAGCGCTATCGGCGGGATGTGTATTGATGTGCTCCAGGATGGGGATGAATGCACCGTGAATGTGCATGGCTGTGCCGGCCCCTTCGCGGGTGAACCCGCTCCTACACAGGTCTTCATACCCCTACAGGCCGTGTAGGAGCGGGTTTACCCGCGAAGAGGCCAGCACAGGCAATCCAGTTGGCACACTCCCTGCTTTACCCCTGTTACAACAAAGCCCACTGATCAACGGCGATCAACCCGGGCCCCCTACCGTGATGAATACAGGCAAAGGCGCCTGGAGCTTCGGCTCCAGGCGCTTTTTTTTTGATCGAGGATCGGCTTATGAAGGCAACAGCGAGCAGCGGGCAACGAGAGCGACTGGTCATCGTCGGCAACGGCATGGTCGGCCACCATTGTGTCGAACAACTGGTCAGCCGCGGCGCCTTGCAGCGCTTCGAAGTGCGGGTGTTCGGCGAAGAGCGCCAACGTGCCTACGACCGCGTGCACCTGTCCGAATACTTCGGCGGCAGCTGTGCCGAAACCCTGGCCCTGTGCGAGCACGATTTCTACAACACCAACGACGTGCACCTGCACCTCGGCGAAGCGGTGCTGGAGATCGATCGCGAGCGCTGTGAAGTGGTCACCGCCGAGGGCCGCTACGGCTACGACCAACTCGTGCTGGCCACCGGCTCGTACCCCTTCGTGCCGCCGATTGAAGGCTCCAGCGGCAATGCCCGCCTGGTCTACCGCACCCTCGACGATCTCGATGGCATTCGTGCTGCCGCAGCCAATGCGCGCCGTGGTGTTGTTGTCGGCGGTGGCCTGCTCGGCCTGGAAGCGGCCAACGCCCTCAAGTCGCTGGGCCTGGAAGCCCACGTGGTGGAATTCGCCCCACGGCTGATGCCGGTGCAGCTGGACGGCGAGGGCGGTGCCGCGCTCAAGGCGCAGATCGAAGCCCTGGGCGTCGGCGTGCACCTGTCGCGCGCCACCCAGTCGATCAGCGCCGGTGAAGTCTACCGCTACCGCATGAACTTCGATGGCGGCGAGCACCTGGAAACCGACCTGATCGTGTTCTCCGCAGGTATTCGCCCGCAGGATGCGCTGGGCCGCGCCAGCGGCCTGGACATCGCCGCGCGTGGCGGCGTGGTGATCGACAACCACTGCCGCAGCAGCGACCCACGCATCTTCGCCATCGGCGAATGCGCGTCGTGGAACGGCAGCGTGTTCGGCCTGGTCGCCCCAGGCTACAGCATGGCGCGCAACCTGGCGGCGTTGCTGATGGGCGAGGCAGCGGTGGCCTTCACTGGTGCCGACATGTCGACCAAGCTCAAGCTGCTGGGCGTGGATGTCGGCTCGATCGGCGATGCCCACGGCGCCACCCCGGGTGCACGCAGCTACCGCTTCATCGACGAAGCCAACAGCGCCTACCGCCGGCTGGTGGTGGATGCCAGCGGCAAGCACGTGCTCGGCGCGGTGCTGGTCGGCGACAACAGCTACTACGACACCCTGCTGCAGTACGCCCAGAACGGCATCGCCCTGCCGGCCGACCCGGCGGCGCTGATCTTGCCGCAGGGCGGTGGCGCGCCGGCCCTGGGCGCTGATGCACTGCCAGACAGCGCGACCATCTGCTCTTGCCACAACGTCAGCAAGGGTGCGGTCTGCGCTGCCATCGACAGCGGTTGCAGCGACCTCGCCGCCGTCAAGGGCTGCACCAAGGCCGCCAGCGGTTGCGGCGGTTGTGCTGCCTTGCTCAAGCAGGTATTCGAGCACGAACTGACTGCCCGTGGCGTGGCGGTGGACAAGAGCCTGTGCGAGCACTTCGCCTACACCCGGCAAGAGCTGTACGGCCTGGTGCGGGTAGAGGGCATCCGTACTTTCAGCGAGCTGCTCGAACGCCATGGCAAAGGCCACACCGGCTGTGACATCTGCAAGCCGGCAGTGGGCAACATTCTCGCCTCGTGCTGGAACCAGCCGATCATGGACCCGGCGCTGGTGCCGCTGCAGGACACCAACGACACCTTCATGGCCAATATGCAGAAGAACGGCACCTACTCGGTAGTGCCGCGCATCCCCGGCGGTGAAATCACCCCCGACAAGCTCATCGTCATCGGCCAGGTGGCGAAAAAGTACGACCTCTACACCAAGATCACCGGCGGCCAGCGCATCGACCTGTTCGGCGCCCAACTGCACGAACTGCCGTTGATCTGGGGCGAGCTGATCGAAGCAGGCTTCGAGACTGGCCACGCTTATGGCAAATCGACCCGCACGGTGAAGTCGTGCGTTGGCAGCACCTGGTGCCGCTACGGCGTGCAGGACAGCGTCGCCATGGCCTTGCGCCTGGAAGACCGCTACAAGGGGCTGCGCAGCCCGCACAAGCTCAAGTTCGCGGTATCCGGCTGCACCCGCGAATGTGCCGAGGCGCAAAGCAAGGACATCGGTGTGATCGCCACCGACAAGGGCTGGAACCTGTACGTCTGCGGTAACGGCGGCATGCGCCCACGGCATGCCGAGCTGTTCGCCACCGACCTCGACGACGAAACCCTGGTGCGCCTGATCGACCGTGTGCTGATGTTCTACATCCGTACTGCCGACAAGCTGCAGCGCACCTCGGTATGGCGCGAGAACCTGGAGGGCGGGCTGGACTACCTGAAGCAGGTGGTGATCGACGACAGCCTGGGCCTGGCCAGCGAGCTGGAAGCGCAGATGCAGCATGTGGTCGACCAGTATGAATGCGAATGGGCTAACGCCCTCAACGACCCCGAGAAGCTCAAGCGCTTCCGCACCTTCGTCAACGACCGCCGTGCCGACCCGGACGTGCACTTTGTGCGCGAACGTGAGCAACGCCGGCCTGTTGCACCACTGCACCTGATCCCTACTGTCGAGGAGGCTGTCTGATGAACCTGTCCAATGCTGCTGTGAAAACCCGAGAGAACTGGCAGGCGGTGTGCCAGGCGCAAGACCTGGTGGCCGATTCCGGCGTGGTGGTGTGGCTCGACGGGGCCCAGGTGGCGCTGTTCTACCTGCCAGGGCAGGCCCAGCCGCTGTACGCGGTGGACAACCGCGACCCACGCTCCGGCGCCAATATCATCGGCCGCGGGCTGGTGGGCAGTGTGCAGGGTGAGCTGGTGGTGGCGGCGCCGTTGTACAAGCAGCATTTCAGCCTGCAGAGCGGGGCGTGCCTGGAGGATGGCGGGCAGCGGTTGCGGGTGTGGCCGGTGCGCTTGAATGGTGAGGCGGTGGAGTTGGCGGTAGCCTGATATTCATCTGCTGCCTGCACGGGCCTCTTCGCGGGTAAACCCGCTCCTACAAGGATTTCCACCGCTCTCCAGACCTGTGTAGGAGCGGGTTTACCCGCGAAGAGGCCGGGACAGGCTATCTGCATGATCAGCCCCAACAATGCGGTAAGCTTTAGGCCATGAACCTAGACACCCGCATCAAGTACCGCCACCTGCTGTGCTTCCTGGAGATTGCCCGGCAAGGCAGCCTGGCCAGGGCTGCCGACGTGCTTGCCATCAGCCAGCCGGCCATCTCCAAAACCCTCAAGGAACTCGAAGACCTGCTGGAGTCGCGCCTGTTCGCGCGCAGCCGCCAGGGCGTCGAGCTGACCCCGGCCGGTGCGCGTTTCATGCGCTATGCCGGGCCCAGCGTGCAGGCCCTGCGCGACGGCGTCAGCAGCCTGCGTGGCGAAGCACGGGCGCCGTCGCAGGTGCGCATCGGCGTACTGTCCACGGTCGAAGGCCTGCTCATGCCCGAAGTGCTGTGCCGCCTGCACCAGCGGCATGAGGCACTGCTGATCAGTGTGGTCACCGGGGTCAGCGCCCAGCTGCTGGGCCAGTTGCACCTGGGCGAGCTGGAGCTGGTGGTCGGGCGCATGACCGACAGCCCGCAGATCCAGGGCCTGTCGTTCGAGCACCTGTACAGCGAATCGATGAGCCTGGTGGTGCGACCGGGCCACCCGCTGCTGGCCAGCACACCGGTGGAGCGTGCCCAGGTGGGGCATTACCCGCTGGTGTTGCCGCCTGCAGGCACCACCATTCGCCAGCATGCCGACAGCCTGTTCGTGCAATGCGGCATCCAGATGCCGGCGCAACGCCTGGAAACCCTGTCACTGGCCCTGAGCCGCCGCTACCTGCTGGGCAGCGATGCGGTGTGGGTAGCGCCGCGCGATGCGGTGCTGCTCGACCTGCGCCGTGGTGAACTGGTAGAGCTCGACCTGGGTGTGCGCGAGCCGGGTGGTTCGGTGGGTATCTGCCGCAATGCCGCGCTGGCGCAGAGCCTGCCGGGGCAATGGGTGTGTGAGGTGCTGCGCGAGGTGGCGGGGGAGTACCGTGAAGGGCGGTACCCTTAAGGGGGCGGTGGATGTCGCGGGTGTATGCCGGGAGGTTTGCAGCGCCTGTGAAATCGAGCGCCGCCCGCGCGGCGCTTCGCAGCACAAGGCTGCTCCCACATCTGTTTCGGGCCAGTTAATCCTGAAGCAGAGGCGCGCGGCCCCTTGGTGCTCACCTCGATATCGTGACGGACAAACAAGGCGGTCGCGTGCATTGGCACAGGCGTTACTGGCCAGAAACAGATGTAGGAGCAGCCTTGTGCTGCGAAGCGCCGCGCGGGCGGCGCTCGATCTCACAGGCGCTGCAAACCTCCCGGCGTACACCCACGGCATCCACCTCCCACCCACCCAACCAATCCCGGACCCCGCACAAATAAATCCCCCTCAAAACCGCGCAAAAACGGCACAACCGGTCAATACTGGCCAATGGCTGCAATGCCCAGGATGAATAACCGTTTAACTACTGAACTTCCTTGGCAAAACCCGCTCCTATGCCGGTAGCCATTGGTCATGGCCGCCTGCTAAGCTCGCGGCTTTACCCTGATTGCCCTTATGGCGCATGAACAAGGAAATAGCATGAAACAGCATCGTTTGGCGGCTGCGGTTGCCCTGGTAGGCCTGGTACTGGCTGGCTGCGATCAACAAGCCAGCAGCCCCGAGCTGAAGACTCCGGCACAGAAAGCCTCCTACGGTATCGGCCTGAACATGGGCAAGAGCCTGGCTCAGGAAGGCATGGAAGACCTTGATTCGAAAGCAGTCGCCCTCGGCATCGAAGACGCCGTCGGCAAGAAAGAACAGCGCATCAAGGACGAAGAGCTGGTAGAAGCTTTCACCTCGCTGCAGAAGCGTGCCGAAGAGCGCCTGGCCAAGGCCAGCGAAGAAGCAGCCTCCGCCGGCAAGAAGTTCCTTGAAGAAAACGCCAAGAAGCCAGGCGTGGTCACCACTGCCTCGGGCCTGCAGTACGAAGTGGTCAAGAAGGCCGACGGCCCGCAGCCCAAGCCGACTGACGTGGTCACTGTCCACTACGAAGGCAAGCTGATCGATGGCAAGGTGTTCGACAGCTCCGTCGAGCGCGGCAGCCCGATCGACCTGCCGGTCAGCGGCGTGATCCCAGGTTGGGTCGAAGGCCTGCAGCTGATGCACGTCGGCGAGAAGTACAAGCTGTTCATCCCGGCTGAACTGGCCTACGGCGCACAAAGCCCAAGCCCGCTGATCCCGGCCAACTCGGTACTGGTGTTCGACCTGGAACTGATCGCCATCAAAGACCAGGCCCAGCTGCAAGGCGCCGAGCCGGAAGCCGAAGCCCCGGCCGAAGCCCCTGCCAAGTAAGGCTGGCTGGCCCCACGCAAAACGCCCCGTCATGACGGGGCGTTTTCGTTTGTGCGGGCGGTGGTTGGACGAACCTGCAACTGCTGATACTGTCCGAGGAAAAGTAGCGTGACGCCGTAGACGCTTCTGACGCAAATCGTTTGCTACCTATGTACCCACGGTATGAAACGACTGTGTAAAAAACGCCCGATCTGACCCGGGCCCTTGCCTGGCAGGCACCCGGGGGCCGAAACGTCGCCCTGTTCACAAGGTTATCCACAATAAATGTGGATAACCTTTTCCCTCTGGAGGCTCCATGAATGCACCCTGGAATTTCGCCCGTTTCCTACCCCTGGCCGAGCGCTTGCTCAGCCGTGGCCGGTTGCCGGCCCTGCTGTTCGCGGTCGCCCGCAAAGGCCCGAAGCTCGGCCAGCTGCGCGAGGATGTGAAGCTGCTGCAGTCACTGTGCCTGGCTTGGTGGCGCGGCGAATACCGCGCCATCAGCCCCAAGGCGCTGGTTACCATCGTCGCCGGCCTGTTGTATTTCGTCAGCCCGATCGATGCCATCCCCGACTGGCTGCTGGGCGTGGGTTTCCTCGATGACATCGCCGTACTCGGCTGGGTGTTGAAGACCGTTGCCGACGAGTTGGCGCGCTTCAAGGCCTGGCGTGACAACCAGGCGCCCGAACGGCTGCGCGTGGTGGAACGCTTGCCCGCTACCTCGGAAGCCTTGCGCTTGGAGCGCAATACACCGTGAAAATGGTCTGAGTTACAGCTCAGCTACATCACAGCTACACAACAGCAGTGCCTGAATTGCGCCTCAACTGCACAGACCCCCGAAGTTGGTAATATAATTGGCATAAGGGTTATGCCTACGGATTACATGCTGTAATCCTTTTTGAGGGGTTTTGTAATGGGTATTCAGGTTATCAGCCGGGACGGTCAGCCCGAGTACGCCGTCGTTCCCTGGGAGCAGTACCAGGCGTTGCTCAAGGCCGCTGGGCAGGCGCCAGCCGAGGCGGTTGCCAGTGAAGCGAGCAGCGCCACTGCCAGTGCGCCATTGCCGGCGTTCAGCGAAGTGGCGCAGATTCGCCAGGCCAAGGGTATTGCCCCTGAACAGCTGGCGCGCAATGTGGGGGTGAGCCCGGCTTACCTGGCCATGATCGAGTCGGGCGAACGGCAACCGGACGCAGCCATCCGCCGCGCCCTGGCCTGGCATCTGGGGGTGGCTGGCTGGAGCGAGCCATCATGAGCCAGGTCAGGATCAGCCGTCAGCACTGGGATAACCTGCTGGGCGAGCTTGACCTGGCCCGACGTCAACGTCACTTGCTGACCTACCGAGCGCTTATCGAGCGCTTGCAATTGCCCAGCCCGGCCATGCAGACGCTGACCGCCGCGCTGGAGTACCTGGCGGTGCTGGACGCCCGTGCCGAGCAGCCATTGCGTAGCTCGCTGGTGATCAGCCAGGGCGCCAGCCGTTTGCCGCGTACCGGTTTTTTCGAATGCGTGGAGCGCCTGGGGCGTTTCACCGGGCCGGTCGATGGCATGGAGGCGGCGTCGTGGCATGCCTCCGAGGTGGTGCGGGTGTTCGAGTACAGCTACCCCGAAACGGCTTGAGTCGTTACCTGTGCCGGCCTATTCGCGGGTGAACCCGCTCCCACAGGTACAGCGCAAGGCTTAAGACCTGTGGTGAACCTGTGGGAGCGGGTTTACCCGCGAATAGGCCGGCACAGGCAACGCATCCCTGTGAATTAGCCCACAAGGCCTGCCATCGGCATCCACCACTTCCAACGCGTCCAGATGCTGGTGCCGACCAAACAATTCCAGCAGTTGCCCAATCGTGGCATTCAACCGCACCGTAGGCTGTTCAAACGTCGGTACAGGCATCAACCCCGGCAACGGCCGGCTCTCCCGCACCCCCAGCTCCTGCGGCCGCCCCAGCAGGTAGCCCTGCACCAGGTCCACGCCCATCTCCACCAGCGCCGCCAGCTCCTCCGCCAGCTCGATCCCTTCGGCAATCACCTGTGCCTTCGACGCTCGGGCAATCTGCAGGATCGAACCGACGAACTCACGCTTGAGCGGGTCGCGGTGTATGCCGTCGATGAAGTGCCGGTCGATCTTCACGTATTCAGGGCGCAGCTCCGACCATAAGCGCAGGCTGGAATAACCCGCCCCCAGGTCGTCGATGGCAATCGAAAAGCCCATGTCGCGGTAGTGGTGCAGGGCATTGGACAGCAGCTGGAAGTCGTCGGTCGGGGTGTGCTCGGTCAGCTCGATCACCACCTGGCTAGGCGGCAGGCCGACCTGTTCAAGCAGTTTGAGGGTCAGGCCGGACGGGTAGTGCGGCTCCAGCAGCGATTCCGGCGAGATGTTGAGAAACAGCTTGCCCTGTAACTGCTGCGCGCTGAAACGCCGGCAGGCGCTTTCCCGGCAAGCGGCCTCCAGCTCGGTCAGGCGGCCGGCCTGGCGGGCGACGGTAAACAGGTTCAGCGGCGCGTGCAGCGGGCTGTTGGACGGCCCACGGCTCAGCGCCTCATGGCCGTATACCCGTTGTTCGCTCAGGCACATGATCGGCTGGAACAGGCTGTTGATACTGCGTTGAGCCAGGATGGCACTCAAGGCACTGAGCTGTTCGGCAACGGTCATGACATATTCCTGAAAATGAAAGGGCCGGGTGCTTGCACGCCCGGCCCCTCTATTTCACGACAGCGCGATGACTGTTTAATGACAGGTCACATTATTCTGCCATCACTGCCACGGTGCCTTACTTCTTGGCCACCTTGGTGCTTGCGCTAAGGTAGTCGATCAGGATGCGACCGGTTTCGGACAGGTAGGCGTCGTCTTCCGGCTTGGTGTTTTCATCCTCGGTCGGCAGCGCGTCTTCGTCCTCTTTCTTCAGCTCTTTCAGCGGCTCTTCACCCTTGGCCTTGCGGCGGACGTTTTCCAGTGCGAGTTGCTTGGCCTCGATGTCGTCGTGGCGTGCGCGGCGCTCCTGCTCGTTGAGGCTGACGGTTTTTTCGGTCATCAGCTTCTGGGTCAGGGCCAGGCGGTCGCGGATGTAGGTGAACTCTGCATCCTTGTCGCTGCGTGCTTCATGCTGCGCCTTGAGCTGGGCCAGGAACGGCTTGAACGGGTCGGCCGCCGGCTTGACCACCGGGCGGATGGTGTCCCATGGCATGGCTTCGGGCAGGGCGCTCTCGCCGATTTCCTTGGTGTCGATGATCGACGGGTAGTCGATGTCGGGCAGCACGCCCTGGTGCTGGGTGCTCTGTCCGGAAACCCGGTAGAACTTGGCCAGGGTCAGCTTCAGCTCGCCATGGTTGAGCGGCTGGATGGTCTGCACGGTGCCTTTGCCGAAGGTCTGGCCACCGATGATCAGCGCGCGGTGGTAGTCCTGCATGGCACCGGCGAAGATCTCCGAAGCCGACGCCGACAGGCGGTTGACCAGCAGCGCCAGCGGGCCTTTGTAGAAGGCGCCAGGGTTTTCGTCTTCCAGCACGTCGACGCGGCCGTCGCTGTTGCGTACCAGCACAGTCGGGCCTTTTTCGATGAACAGGCTGGTCAGCTCGGTGGCTTCCTGCAGCGAGCCACCGCCGTTGTTGCGCAGGTCGATGACCACACCGTCGACTTTTTCTTTCTGCAGTTCGGTGAGCAGCTTCTTCACGTCACGCGTGGTGCTCTTGTACTCCGGGTCACCGGCGCGGTACGCCTTGAAGTCCAGGTAGAAGGCCGGGATCTCGATGATGCCCAGCTTGTAGTCACGCCCGTCCTGCTTGAGCTTGAGCACCGACTTTTTCGCGGCCTGCTCTTCAAGCTTCACCGCTTCGCGGGTGATCGACACGATCTTGCTGGTCTGGTCGCTGGGTGCATTGCTGGCCGGGATGATCTCCAGGCGCACCACCGAGCCTTTCGGGCCACGGATCAGCTTGACCACTTCGTCCAGGCGCCAGCCGACCACGTCGACCATTTCCTTGTTGCCCTGGGCTACGCCGATGATCTTGTCGGCCGGGGCCACCTGCTTGGTCTTGGCTGCCGGGCCAGCCGGCACCAGGCGCACGATCTTGACCTGGTCGTTGTCGCTTTGCAGCACCGCGCCGATGCCTTCCAGCGACAGGCTCATGTTGATGTCGAAGTTTTCTGCGTTGTCCGGCGACAGGTAGTTGGTGTGCGGGTCGTAGGACTGGGCGAAGGTGTTGATGTAGGCCTGGAAGATGTCCTCGGCACGGGTCTGGTCCAGGCGCGCCAGCTGGTTCTTGTAGCGCTTGGTCAGGGTTTCCTGGATCTGCTTGGGTTCCTTGCCGGCGATCTTCTGGCGCAGCACTTCGTCCTTGACGCGTTTGCGCCACAGGTCGTCGAGCTCGGCCTGGTCCTTCAGCCACGGCGCGTCCTTGCGGTCGATCAGCAAGGTTTCCTTGGTGGTGAAGTCGATCTTGTCCACGCCTTTGTTCAGCTCGGCCAGGGCGAAGTCCAGGCGTTGCTTGACGCGGTCCAGGTAGCGTTTGTAGATGGTGAAGCCCGGCTCCAGGTTACCGCTCTTGAGGAAATCGTCGAACTGCGTTTTCCATTTGTCGAATTCGGCGATATCGGCAGCGGTGAAGTAGCTGCGTGCCGGGTCCAGCAACTTGATGTAGCTGTCATAGATGATGACCGAACGGGCGTCGTCCAGCGGCGGCTTGCTGTAGTGGTGGCGCTTGAGCAATTCCACCACGTTGAGGCTGGCGACGATCTCGTCGCGGTCCGGCTGCAGGCTGTCCCATTTGTTGGCGGCCGCCGCATTGCCGCCGAGCGTGAGGCTGCCCAGGCCGATCATTACAGCGAGGGCGGTGCTTGGGAGGAAATGCTTCATGCTGATTCGACGTGGAGGCAATTGATCACGCATAGTAGGCCGTCTTTTCCGTTGCCGGTTCCATGGAACCGGGCAAATACTGCAAAAAGCCTGGGGTGTGCGTTCCCCAGGCCCAGTCATGATTCAACTATGGAGGCACTGTGAAGGCATTGCAAGGCGTTGACGGACATGTGGAGTGGGTCGAGGCCGAACGCCCGGCCTGTGATGCGGGCCAAGTGCGCATTCGCGTGGCCGCAGCGGGGCTGAACCGCGCCGATCTGCTGCAGATGAAGGGTTTGTACCCGCCACCGCCAGGTGCCAGCCCGTACATGGGCCTGGAGTGTTCCGGGGTGGTTGAAGAAGTTGGCGCCGGTGCCGATTGGCGCGTGGGCGACCGGGTGTGTGCGCTGCTGGCCAGCGGTGCCATGGCCGAGGAAGTGGTGGTCGACGCCCGCCACGTGTTGCCGGTGCCTGAGGGCCTGAGCCTGAACGAGGCAGCGGCGTTGCCGGAGGTGTATGCCACCGCCTGGTTGAACATTTTCCAGCTCGGTGCCGTGAAGGCCGGTGAGAAGGTGTTGGTACACGCCGGCGCCAGTGGCGTTGGTTCCGCCGCTATCCAGCTGTGCAAGGCGTTCGGCAGCCCGGTATGGGTCAGCGTCGGTTCAGCGGATCGGCTGGCCTATTGCGAAGCGCTGGGCGCTGCGGGTGGTGTGGTACGTAACGAGAACCTGGATGCACTGGAAGGATTCGGGCCGTTCGACGTGATTCTCGACCCGGTGGGTGCCAGCTACGGCGAACTCAACCTCAAGCTGCTGGCGCGCGACGGGCGCTGGGTGATCATCGGCCTGATGGGCGGGCGCAAGTTCCAGCTGGACCTGGCGCAGGTGCTGGGCAAGCGCCTGGAGATTACCGGGTCGACCTTGCGTAACCGCGATGACGGTTTCAAGGCCGAGTTGCTGCGTGAATTGCAGCAGCAGGTGTGGCCGCTGTTTGCCGAAGGGCGACTGTCGCCGCAGCTGGTCGATACCTACCCGGTGGAGTTTGCCCAGGCGGCGTATGCCGAGCTGGAGACCAACCAGGTGTCGGGCAAGCTGGTGATGGTGATTGACCCAAGCCTGGTGTAAGCAGGCTCGGCCCTTTCGCGGGTGAACCCGCTCCTACACAGGGAAAGGTGATCCTTGTAGGAGCGGGTTTACCCGCGAATAGGCCAGTACAGGCAATACCAAAAGCTCAGGACCAATTCAGGATCGGCCACTTGTTGGTCTCGGCATGCTCCCGCAACACCCCATCCGGGTTCACCACATGCGGGTAATCCACCTTCAGCAACAACGGCAGGTCATTCCGCGAATCGGAATAGAAATTCGCCCCCTCCAGATTCTCCTGCTCCTGGTCCAGCCACTCCAGCAGCCGCGTAATCTTGCCTTCACGGTAGGTCAACACCCCATGGGTCTTGCCGGTATACACCCCGTTTTGCGCCTCCAGCTCGATCGCCAGGTATTCATCCACCCCCAGCCGCGCCGCAATCGGCCCCACCAGGTGCGTGCCTGAAGCGGAAATGATCAAAATGCGGTCGCCGCGCTTGCGGTGCTCGGCAATGCAGCGGCAGGCGTCGCCATAGATGATCGGCTCGATCACCTCTTCGACCCACGGCTCCACCAAATGCTCGACCTCTTCCAGGGTGCGCCCGGCAATGGGCTCCAGGCTGAAGGCCATGTAGTCCTCCATCTGCAGGTGGCCCTTGCCGTAGGCCTCCATCAGCTCACGGTCGCGGCGCAGGAAGTCCTTGCCGTCGACCCAGCCCAGCCGGGCCATCTGCTCGCTCCACAACGACGCGCAGTCGCCGTGGATCAGGGTTTCGTCCAGATCGAAAATTGCCAATGCCATGGGTGAGTCTCCTTAGGCCACTTCGCGTAGCGCCGTAGGGTCAATCGACAAGCTTACCCGCTGCCCGTCCGCGTGCAGGTCGGCCGGCGAGCGGTTGAGCACGTCGACCACCAGCTCCACTTCACGCACCCGCACCCGGTAACGGATCACGTTGCCCAGCAGGCTGCGGCTGCGCACTTCGGCGTCGAGTTCGCCGTGCACGCCCAGGGTGATCGACTCCGGGCGGATTGCCAGGCGGTGGGCCACCGGGCGCTGCAGCAGGCGGCTGGCGCTGTCGGCATCGAGCAGGTTGTAGTTGCCGATAAAGCCGGCGGCAAACAGGTCCACCGGCGCGGTATAGAGGGTTTCGGCATCGCCGCTCTGGACGATGCGCCCCTGGTTCATCAAGAAGATGCGGTCGGACATGGTCAGTGCTTCCTCCTGGTCGTGGGTGACGAAAATGGTGGTCAGCCCCAGCTCACGCTGTATCGCGCGAATCTGCTCGCGCAGGTGCTTGCGAATGCGCGCATCCAGCGCCGACAGCGGCTCGTCCAGCAGCAGCAGGCGCGGGCGGGTGACCAGCGAACGGGCCAGGGCCACGCGCTGGCACTGGCCGCCAGACAACTGGTGCGGGTAGCGCCCGGCGAAGTTGCCCAGTTCTACCAGCTCCAGTGCCTCACGCACCCGTGCCTGGCTTTCATTGGCTTTTACCTTCTGCATGCGCAGGCCAAAGGCGACGTTCTGCTCCACGGTCATGTTGGGGAACAGCGCATAGCTTTGGAACACCATGCCGATGCCACGCTTTTGCGGGCTCAGCGGCACGATGTCGTGGCCGTCGAGCAGGATCTGCCCGCTGTCCACCGGGGTCAGCCCGGCGATGCAGCGCAGCAGGGTGGACTTGCCGCAACCGGACGGGCCGAGCAGGGTGACGAACTCGCCGCGTTCGATGTGGCAGTCGATGTTCTCGAACACCGGGCTGCCGGCATAGCTTTTCTGCAGTTTCTGTACGCTGACGAAGCTCATGTCAGGTCTTGTCCTTGTTCAGGCGGTTGGCGACCCAGGTCAGTACCAGCACGAAGCCGAAGTACGAGATCACCAGCGCGCTGTTGAAGTGGCCGCTGCTGTTGCGCATGTTGTTCAGGTACACCTGCAGGGTTTCGTAGCGGGTGCCGACCAGCAGGTTGGCAAACACGAACTCACCGAACAGGAACGAGAACGACAGCAGCAACGCCACCATCAGGCCCTTGCGCAGGTTCGGCAGCACCACCAGCAACGCAGCCTGCCAGGTGCTGGCGCCGAGCAGCTGGGCGGCGTCCATCAGGTCGCGCAGGTTGATGGCCTGCAGGTTGTTGGTAATGGCCCGGTACATGAATGGCAGGGCGATGGTGAAGTAGCAGCCGATCAGGATCCACGGCGTGCCGACCATGGCCATCGGCCCGCTGCCATACAGCTGCAGCAGGCCCACCGACGACACCACCGGCGGTACCGCGAACGGCAGCAGGATGAGAATGTTCATCAGCGCGTCGAGCCTGGGGAAGTGGTAATGCACCACGAACAGCAGCGGCAAGATCAGCACCACCGACAGCAGCAGTGCGCCCACGCA
This sequence comes from Pseudomonas sp. NPDC089392, assembly GCF_044749595.1. NCBI lineage: Bacteria > Pseudomonadati > Pseudomonadota > Gammaproteobacteria > Pseudomonadales > Pseudomonadaceae > Pseudomonas > Pseudomonas sp. NPDC089392. The sequence goes on along the minus strand of NZ_JBIVIF010000034.1, from coordinate 28,258 downwards.
CACCAGCAACGACTGGCCGAAGGCCGCCAGGAAGCGCGGCTCGCTCCACAGCGCGGCGTACCATTTCAGGGTCAGGCCGCTGGGCAGCAGGCTGGCCGACCAGCTGGTGGCCAGCGAGTACAACAGGGTGCCGGCCAGTGGCAGCAGCAGGATGAGGAACAGCAGGTAAACCACGGCGCGGTGGTACCAGCCGCCAGAGCGGGCGTCAGCGCGCATGGTAGCTCCGTTTCAGCAGCCATTGATGCACCACCGTGACCAGGGTCATCAAGCCTACCAGCACCATCGCCAAGGCACTGGCCAGGTTGGGGTCGAGGCTGATGTCACCGGCCACCAGGCCAGCGATGCGGATCGGCAGTACGTTGAAATTGCCGGTGGTCAGCGCGTATACGGTGGCGTAGGCACCGAGGGCGTTGGCCAGCAGGATGACGAAGGTGCCCAGCAGTGCCGGGGTCAGCACCGGCAAGCCGATGTGCCGCCAAAACTGCCAATGGCTGGCGCCCAACAGCGCGGCCGATTCACGCCAGTCTTCACGCAGGGCATCGAAGGCGGGGTACAGCAGCAACACGCCAAGCGGGATCTGGAAGTAGGTGTACACCAGGATCAGGCCGCTTTTGGAATAGATGCTGAAGTCTTCCAGCAGGCCGACCTGCTTCAGCAGCAGGGTCAGGGCGCCGTTGAAGCCAAGCAGGATGATGAAGGCGAACGCCAGCGGCACCCCGGCGAAGTTGCTGGTCATGTTGGCGAAGGCACTGACAAAGTCGCGCAGCTTCGAGTCCACCTGGCGCAACGAATAGGCGCCGAGGGTGGCGATGACGATGCCGAACAGGCTCGACCAGAAGCTGATTTCCAGGCTGCGCTGCAGGGCCTGCAGGTAGAACTTCGAGGTGAACACCTTGCTGAAATTGTCCACGCCCCAGCCGGCTTCCGATTGCAGGCTGTTTATCGCCACCCAGGCCAGCGGGGCGATCTGGAAGATGACGAAGAACACGGCGAATGGCAACAGGCAGAGCAGGGCCAGGTAGCGGCCACGGTTCACTTCAGCAGCTCCCGGCACACTGTCTTGTCGTGCGCTGCGCCCAGCAGTTCGCAGATGGTCCCGCACAGCTCGGTCTGCAGCGGCTTGGCCGCCGGGTCGAGGCTGAAGGCGTCGCCGAACACGAACAGCGGCACTTCGCGTTCCTCGGCCAGCAGGCCGTTGTGCGAGCGGTCGTTGTTCATGCCGTGGTCGGCGGTGACCAGCACCTGGTAGCCCTCTTCCAGCCAGCCCGGCAGGTAGTCGGCCAGCAGGATGTCGACGCTGCGCGCGGCGTTGCGGTACTGGCTGCTGTCCAGGCCGTGGCGGTGGCCGACGTCGTCGATGCTCATCGGGTGCACCAGCAGGAAGTTGGGTGCATGGCGGCGGCGCAGGTACTCGCCGTCGGCCAGCAGGTGCGAATCGGGGTAGCGGTCGTCCCAGTAGAACAGCCCGTGCTGGATCGGCAGCTTTGGCGCGTGGGTGTGGCGGTCGCGCTGTGGGTCGAAGGGCGAGCGGTTGTACAGTTCGCTCATCCAGTGATAGGCCGCTGCGGCAGTGCCCAGGTTGGCCTCGCGGGCGTAGTGGAACACGCTGCGCTGGTTGGACAGGCGGTTCACGTTGTTGTGCACGATGCCGCTGTCGATGGGGGGCACGCCGGTGAGGATGCACTCGTACAGCGGCCGTGACAGCGACGGCAGTTCGCATTCCACGCGGTACAGCGCGGCGCGGTCGGCCTCGACATAGGCGTGCAGGTGGCCCATGGCGTGGTGGGCGACCTGGTAGTTGAGGCCGTCGAGCAGGACCAGGATGACGTTGTGTTGCATGTTTGCTCCAGTCATGAACCGCGTTGACTTCTTCGCGGGTAAACCCGCTCCTACATTTACCGCGTACCCCTGTGTAGGAGCGGGTTCACCCGCGAATAGGCCCGTCCAGGCGCTAGATAAGCTAGCCCCTTACTCCATCTCGATAATCACCTGCTCCTGCCACATCTGCGGCAGTTTCTTCGAGGTCGCTTCCCAGGCCTCGGCATTCTTGATCGGCTGCGCCGCCTTGTACTGCTCGTTCGGCAGCAGCTTGGCCTGCACATCGGCCGGCAGCGTCAGGTGCTCGGCACGGATCGGCCGCGCATGCCCCTTGGCCAGGTTGATCTGCCCGGCATCGCTGAAGATGTATTCACGGGTCAGCTTGGCCGCGTTAGGGTGCTTGGCGTACTTGTTGATCACAGTGGTATAGCCGGAGATCACCGAGCCGTCCGACGGGATCAGCACTTCAAAGCGCTTGGGGTCGATCTGTTCACGGTAGCTGAGGCCGTTGAAGTCCCACACCACGCCCACTTCAACCTCGCCCTTTTCCAGTGTCTGGATGGTCGGGTTGGCCAGCGACAGGCGTTTCTGCTGGGCCAGCTTGGTGAACAGTTGCAGGCCCGGCGCCACGTTGGTTTCGTCACCCTTGTAGGCGATGGCCGCAGCCAGCACGCCGTTGGCGGCCTGGGCGGCGGTGCCGACATCACCAATGGCGACCTTGTACTTGCCTTTTTCCAGGTCGTGCCAGGAAGCCGGGCGTTCGCCTTCCTTGACCAGGTCCTTGTTGATGATGAAGGCAATGGTGCCGGTATAGGCCAGTGCCCAGTGGCCGTCCTTGTCCTTGGCCCACGCCGGTACCTGGTCCCAGGTACTTGGCTTGTAAGGCTGGCTGACGCCCTTGGTCACGGCAATCGGGCCGAAGGCGGCACCCACGTCGCCGATGTCGGCGCTGGCGTTGTCCTTCTCGGCTTCGAACTTGGCGATTTCCTGGGCCGAGCTCATGTCGGTGTCGCTGTGCTTGAGGCCGTACTTGCTGGCCAGGTCTTCCCAGGTGCCTTTCCAGTTGGCCCAGGCATCCGGCATGCCCACGCTGTTGACGTTGCCTTCCTTGCGGGCGGCGTCTTCCAGGGCCTTGAGGTCGGTGCCGGCGGCCATGGCCGTGGTACACAACGCGATAGCCGAACCGAGCAGTGACGCCATGAAGAACTTTTTCATCCGAAGCTCCTTGGGGTGGGTGCCTTTGCGATCGTTGTTATGGGTAACGCCGTTGCAAGCCGTTGACTGGCACCTTTGGTCTAGGTCAGCAAACCTTGAGCCAAGGTAGGCCGCTTGCGTGACAGTTTGATGTAGGGAAGGGCCGGTGAAGGCCCTGAAGCTACAGCGTAGACCACGCATTCCCCCGGTTCTGCTGGCTTGGCGCGTTTCTGGCAGTGCCTGGCCATGGCCTTTGTCACAGGATGTTCATCAGCCCTGCCTAGGCTTGCTCTATTCTCCATGTGCCCTGTGATGGGGCTGGACTAGTCCAGATAGGTAACCTTTTGATGCAGTCGACGCCCCCGCGTGCGGTAACAGCCATCTGCCATGCCCTGCAGGAGCAGATCGAGCACGGCCTGCTGGCGCCGGGCGGCAAGCTGCCGGCCGAGCGCCGGCTCAGCGAGGTGTTCGACACCACGCGCATTACCCTGCGCGAGGCGCTGGCGCAGCTGGAGGCCCAGGGCCTGATCTACCGCGAAGAGCGCCGCGGCTGGTTTGTAGCGCCCGAGCGGCTGACCTACGACCTGATCGAGCGCAGCCACTTCCATGCCATGGTCCGCGACCAGGGGCGGTTAGCCAGTACCGAATTGTTGTCGGCGCGGCTGCAGCCGGCCTCGGCGGCCATCTGTGCGCGCTTGCAGTTGCCGGCGTTGTCCAGCGTGGTGCGTATCTGCCGCTTGCGGCGGATCGATGGGCGGGCGGTGCTGTATGCCGAGCACTACCTCAACCCCAGGTACTTCCCGGGGATTCTCGAACAGGAGCTGGCGCAGTCGCTGACCGAGATTTATGAGCAGGTGTATGGCATCCAGTATGGGCAGGTGTGCTTCGAGATCTTGCCGACGGCGTTACCGGTGGAGGCGGCGGGGGCGCTGAAGGTGTCGGCGGGTAGCCCGGGGTTGCACATTACCCGGGTCAACAGTGACCAGCATGGCCGCCTGATCGACTGTGACCTGGAGTATTGGCGGCATGATGCCATTCGCATCCGTGCCCAGGCTGGATGAGGTGCTGGCTTCTTCGCGGGCTTGCCCGCTCCCACAGGTACTGCACTGGCGTTGAGTCCTGTGATGATCCTGTGGGAGCGGGCAAGCCCGCGAAGAGGCCCTAACTGGAGGAACCGGCCTCTGTCATCCCACCACCACCCGCAGTCACCACCTGCACCGACAACCGCGGCGTGGCCAGGTCCAATCCCGCCTCATCCAGCTGCCGCTTCAGCGCCAGGTTGAACGCCCGCGATACTTCCCACTGCTTGATCGGTGCAGTCTTGAACCGCGCCCGCAGGATCGCCGAGCCCGACTCGAAACTCTCCACCCCCTGCAACTCCAGCGGCGACCAGATATTGCGCCGCATCAGCGGGTCGCTGCGCAGCTTCTGCCCCACCTCGCGAACCAGTGTGATTGCCTGGTCGATGTTCATGCTGTGCGGGATCGCCACGCGGAAGATCGCGTAGCCGAATTCGCGCGAGTAGTTCTTGATGCTCTTGATCTCGCTGAACGGGATGGTATGCACGATGCCGTCGATATCGCGCAGGCGCACGGTACGAATGGTCAAGCCCTCCACCGTGCCCAGGTGGCCGCCGACATCCACGTAGTCGTCGATGGCCAGCGAGTCCTCGATGATGATGAACAGCCCGGTGAACAGGTCGGCCACCAGCGACTGCGCGCCAAAGCCGATGGCCAGGCCGATCACGCCGGCACCGGCCAGCAGCGGGGTGACGTTCATGCCCATGTTGGCCAGGGCAACGATCACCGCGATGATGAAGATGACCACGAACATCACGTTGCGGATCAACGGCATCATGGTTTGCGCACGGGCGTTGGCCAGGCCCCGGCGCGAGCGCACCAGGGCGTGGTGCACGGCAGTGTCGGCAAGGATCCACACCAGCCAGGCGACGATCAGGGTGCCAGCCAGGCCCAGCAGGCGCACGCTGATGTCGTGGCCGTCGCCTTCGGCAAAGCTGATCATCGACAGGCCCCACACGCGCAGGCCCAATTCAATGAACAGCAGCCAGATGAACAGGTGCACCAGCAGGTAGCCGAAGTTGCGCAGGCGCTCGGCGTACACCGCCTGGCGCTTGCTGGCGCGCTTGGGGTTGGCCGCGTGGCGGCGTACCAGGCCGTTGAGCACCATGCACACCACCACCAGTACCGTACACATCAGTGACTGGCGCAGGGCGGTGCTGGTGTCACCGGCAGAAACGAAGGTGGCGAACAGCGAAATGGCCACCAGGATCAGCGCCGGGATGAACCAGAAGCTGCCGAGAATCTCGATGGTGTCGCTGAGGGTGCGGCGGGTCAGGCGCCGTGACAGCGGCTGGTTGCGGATCAGGTGGGCAATCGGGCGGCGGAAGCGCAGGATGAACAGCCCGGTGCACAGCGCGGCGATGACGTTGGCCAGGGTCGCCAGGGCGTGGGCCAGGTGGGTCCCCAGGGCGACCAGCATGCGCGGGTCGCTCATCGCCTCGCCAAACGCGGCGAAGCTGCCGATCAGCCACAACGGGCGGAAGGCCTGGTGCCGCAGGATGTGCAGGGCGCGGTGGCGGTGCGGGCCGTCGAGCAGCGAGAAGGCGATGACGCAGATGGCCGAAAAGCAGGTGCCGACCACCAGCGCATAAGCCAGCACCATGGCCAGCGATTTGCCCAGCGACTGCGGCAGCACGAAGCTCAGGTACACGGTGAACACCAGCGCCACCAGCCATGGGCCGAGCTTGCGCAGGGCAAAGCGCACCAGGTCCCAGGTGCGCGGGTGCTGTGGCAGTTCTTCGCTCAGGCCAAAGCGCAGGCGAATCCGATGGCCCACCCAGTTGAAGGCATAGGCCAGCACGCTCCACACGGCAATGACAGCGGCAAAGCCGAACAGGATGGCCGGCCACTGGTGCACCGGTACCATCAGTTCGGTCAGTTCGGCCTGGGCTTGCTCGATTTCCGCGGCCCAGCGAGAAAACGGGCTGGCATCGCCGCTGAACTGTTTTTCGAAATCATGCAGGGCACCGCCAATCAGGCCAAGCACACCCTGTTCGACGCTGGGTTGTGATTGCTTGGTGGCGTCGCGCAGCTTTTTCAGGTCGGCCAGCAACTTGGCCCGTTGCTGGTCGTTTTCCAGGTTCTTGATCACCTCGTCCAGCGACTTGCCCAGCGGCTCGCTGGCCTCCGGTTGCGCGGGCGCACTGCCGCCCAGCAGGCCAGGCAGGCCCGCCGCCTGTACCGGGGTGATGAACAGCAACAGCAGCAGGAACAGATAACGCAGAAGGGCAGGCACTGGCAAATCTACCTCAGGTCAAACGATTGACCGAGTGTAGAGGTTTATGTCGGCAGTTTCTCGAGGATCTTCCAGCAGGTGAGGCCGAAGATGCCGAGGGTACCGATCCACATCATCAGCACACCGATGTTGCGCTCGCGCATGCTGAAGCCGATGGTCAGCAGCATCAGGAACAGGAACACCGGCACGAACAGGGACAGGAACGGGGACATGGACAGCAATCCTTTTGCAGTGGGGCCATGTAACAAGCATAGCGGGTAGCAGGCGAAGCGGGATTGACCTTGAGCAGGCTCGGCCTCTTCGCGGGTAAACCCGCTCCTACATCGGACTACATACCCTTGTAGGAGCGGGTTTACCCGCGAAGAGGCCAAGCCTGCTTACATCAGGGCAACTCGCGGCTGCGGTAGAACGCCGTCAGCACCTTCACCAGGTGCGCCAGGTCATGGCTACCGCACAACTCGCGAATCGAGTGCATGGCAAAGGTCGGCAGCCCGATATCCACCGTGCGCACGCCAAGGTGGCTGGCAGTAATCGGCCCGATGGTCGAGCCGCAGCCCATGTCGCTGCGCACGACAAAGCTCTGCACCGGCACTTCTTCGGCCATGCACAGGTGGCGGAAGAACCCGGCGGTTTCGCTGTTGGTGGCGTAGCGCTGGTTGTTGTTCACCTTGATCACCGGCCCGGCATTGAGCTTGGGCCCGTGGTTGCCATCGTGCTTGTCGGCGTAGTTGGGGTGCACGCCGTGAGCGTTGTCGGCCGACACCATCAGCGAGCGCTGGATAGTACGCACGTAGGCGTCGCCATCTGGCAGCAGGCGCTGCAAGGTCTGCTCCAGCATCGGGCCGTCGGCACCGCAGGCCGAGCAGCTGCCCACTTCTTCGTGGTCGTTGCACACCAGCACGCAGGTTTCGTCGCTATCGGCGGCCAGCAGGGCCTGCAGGCCGGCGTAGCACGACAGCAGGTTGTCCAGGCGGGCACCGGCGATAAAGTCGCCGTTCAGGCCAATCAGTGCGGCGTCCTGGGTGTCGTAGAAGCTCAGCTCGTAATCCAGTACCACATCGGCGATCAGCTCGTGCTCGCGGGCCAGTTGCTCGGTAAGCAGGGCACGGAAGTCGATGCGCTCGTCACCTGCCACCTGGGCGAGGATCGGCGGCAGTTCGTTCTGCGGGTTGATCGCCCAGCCTTCGTTGGCGGTGCGGTTCAGGTGGATCGCCAGGTTGGGGATGATTGCGATCGGCAGCTTGAAGTCAATCAGCTGGCTCTCGACCTTGCCGTCACGGCGGTAGGTGACGCGGCCGGCCAGCGAGAGGTCGCGGTCGAACCACGGTGCCAGCAGGGCGCCGCCATACACTTCCACGCCCAGTTGCAAAAAGCCCTGGCGCTGCAGCTCGGGCTGCGGCTTGACCCGCAGGCACGGGCTGTCGGTGTGGGCGCCGACCATGCGGATGCCGTTCAGCAACGGCGCCTGCTTGCCCAGCTTGATGGCGATGATCGAAGAGTCGTTACGGGTGACGTAGTAGCGCCCGCCAGGCACTGTGGCCCAGCTGTCGCGCTCGTCCAGGCGCTGGTAGCCGGCAGCCTCCAGGCGCTGGGCCAGGCTGGCGGTGGCGTGGAAGGGCGTGGGGGAGGCCTTGAGGAAGTCGATAAGGCCAGAATTCAGTGCGTCGCGCATAGCTCACTCCAGACAGCAGTGGCGCGAGTTTAGCGCAGAATGTCGACAATTTGTGTCTGCCTCTTCGCGGCTAAAGCCGCTCCTACACACACCGCGGTACTTGTAGGAGCGGCTTTAGCCGCGAAGAGGCCGGTACAGGCAATACAAATTCAGAACGGCGCCGGGCACTCGAACTTCAACCGCTCCCCGGACACCGGGTGGGTAAAGCTCAGCATCGAAGCATGCAGGCACAGCCGTTCATGCGCCGCCAGCGCTTCAGGGTTGGCATACAGCCGATCCCCCAGCAGCGGGTGCCCGATCGACAGCATGTGCACGCGCAGCTGGTGCGAACGCCCGGTAATCGGGGTCAGCTCCACCCGGCAGTAATCACCGCAACGCTCGACAATGCGCCAGAAAGTCAGCGCATGCTTGCCCTGCTCATGGTCCACCACGTGCCGTGGCTTGGTCGGTGGGTCATAGCGCAGCGGCAGGTCGATGCTGCCGCTGTCCAGCGCTGGTTGGCCCCAGCACAGCGCGGTGTAGGCCTTTTCGGTCTCGCGGTCGTGGAACTGTCGCGACAGCTCGCGGTGGCTGTCGGCATCGCGGGCCAGCAGGATGATGCCGGAGGTTTCCCAGTCCAGGCGGTGCACGATCAGCGCGTCGGGGTAGCCGTTTTCCTGCAGGCGGGTGATCAGGCAGTCCTTGTTGTCCTCGGCGCGGCCGGGCACCGACAGCAGCAGGGTCGGTTTGTTGATCACCAGGATGGCGGCGTCTTCGTGCAGGATCTGGATGTTCGACAGCGGCATTGCTTGGTCTCGGTTATATCGGGGGAAAACAGCGGGGCCGCTTTGCGGCCCTTCGCGGGCAAGCCCGCTCCTACATGGGAATGCATACCCCTTGTAGGAGCGGGCTTGCCCGCGAAGGGCTGCAAAGCAGCCCCAAATTGCCGATTGCGCGGATCAGCGATCCGGCAAGGTAATGTTCAGCTCCAGAATCGAGCAGCTGCCCTGGTTTTCCAGCTCGATATGCACGTCATCGTTGCCGATGTTCACATACTTGCGGATCACTTCCAGCAGTTCTTGCTGCAGCGCCGGCAGGTAGTCCGGTTCGCTGCGTTGGCCGCGCTCGTGCGCCACGATGATCTGTAGACGCTCTTTCGCTACCGACGCGCTGGTCTGTTTTTGCCTGCCACGAAAGAAGTCAAAAAGGTTCATGGTTTACTTGCCTCCAAACAGTCGCGCGAAGAATCCTTGCTTCGGCACTTCGATGAACCGCAGGGGCTTTTCCTTACCCAGCAGGCGGTCGACGGTATCGCTATAGGCCTGGCCGGCATCGCTCTGGTCGTCGAGGATGACCGGGATACCCTGGTTGGAAGCCTTGAGTACTGCCTGGGACTCAGGGATCACACCCTTGAGCTTGATCGCCAGGATCTCTTCGACGTCGGCGATGCTCAGCATTTCGCCCTTTTCCACGCGCTCCGGGTGGTAGCGGGTGATCAGCAGGTGTTCCTTGATCGGCTCTTCGCCGTTTTCGGAGCGGCGCGATTTGCTCGACAGAATGCCCAGCATGCGGTCCGAGTCACGTACCGAAGAAACTTCCGGGTTGGTCACCACGATGGCTTCGTCGGCGAAGTACATGGCCAGGTGTGCGCCTTTCTCGATACCGGCCGGCGAGTCGCAGATGACGAAGTCGAAGTCTTTCTTCAGCTCCATCAGCACCTTTTCCACGCCTTCCTGGGTCAGCGCGTCCTTGTCACGGGTCTGGCTGGCAGCCAGCACGTACAGGTTCTCGAGGCGCTTGTCCTTGATCAGGGCCTGCTGCAGGTTGGCTTCGCCGTTGACCACGTTGACGAAGTCGTACACCACGCGGCGTTCGCAGCCCATGATCAGGTCGAGGTTACGCAGGCCCACGTCGAAGTCGACGATGACGGTCTTGTGGCCACGCAGAGCGAGGCCGGTACCAATGGCGGCGCTGGTGGTGGTCTTGCCCACACCCCCCTTGCCGGAAGTAACCACGAGAATCTTGGCCAAGGTGTTTCACCCCTAAAATAATCGGGACGCTTGTCCCTTCAAATAACTGAAATAGCTTAAATAACGGCAACAGTAAAAAAGTTGCTCTAAAAATGCAGGCAAGTATCCGTTAAAGGCGGGTGATGTTCAACACGTCACCAGACAGGCTGACTTGCACGCCGGCGCCCCACAGCGGGTCGCGGCGCAGGTCTTCGCAAACCTTGTACTGGCCGGCGATGGAGACCATTTCAGCGGTCATCTGCTGGCAGAAGATACGCGCCTTGGTATTGCCTTTGATGCCGGCCAGGGCCCGGCCACGCATGGCGCCGTACACATGGATGTTGCCATCGGCCAGAAGTTCCGCACCCGGGCTGACCGAACCGGTCACCACCAGGTCGCCACCTTGAGCGTAGATCTGCTGGCCGCCACGTACTGGCGAAGTGATGATGCGCGTCGGGCGCACCTCGGGTTCTACGACAGGCGGTGCGACCGGGGCCGGGGCTGGTTCGGGTTTTTTCACCTCGGGCTCAGGCTCCAGCGGCCGTTCGCGGGCGCCGGATGGCGGCAGCACCGGCAGGTCGATGGCGATGGCGGCGGCGATGTCCTCGATGCGGTTGGCACGGATGGCCAAGGTGCGCAGGCCGTGGTGGCGGCAGATCCGCATCAAGCCGGGCAGGTCGATTGCCCCTTCGTCGGCCAGCAGCTTGTCCAGCGCCAGCACCAGCGGCGTGTTGCTGAAGAAGTTCGGTGCCTGGGCGACTTTGGCCGCCAGCTGGCGGTCGAGGGCTTCAAGGTCATTGCGCGCCAGTTCCAGCACTGTGATGGCGAGCATGCTGCCCTTGAGCTGGAACACGGAGGCGGTGTCGGGTGTGTGGTTTGGGCTCATGGTCTGCATAGACGGCTTGTTGCGAAAAAAGTGCCCTGACTTATAACGAGAACACCGGTTGCCCGCAACATGCACTGATCCGTTGTAGAATGCGCGGCCTTTGTCTTTCCGGATGCTTCAATGGAACGCCCGCGTTTTCGTCCCTATTACCTTCACCCCAAGTTCTGGGGCCTGTGGCTGGGCCTGGGCCTGCTGTGGCTGGTGGTCCAGTTGCCGTACCGGGTGCTGTTGAAAATCGGTGCTGCGCTGGGGGCGGTGATGTACCGCTTTGCCGGTGAACGTCGGCGCATCGCTGCGCGTAACCTGGAGCTGTGCTTCCCGGAACTGTCAGTCGACGAACGGCAGCGTTTGCTCAAGGCCAACTTCGCCTCCACGGGTATTGCCTTCTTCGAAATGGCAATGAGCTGGTGGTGGCCCAAGGCCAGGCTGGCGCGCCTGGCCCATATCGAGGGGCTGGAGCACCTGCAGGCCGCCCAGCAGGCGGGGCAGGGCGCCATCCTGATGGCGGTGCACTTCACCACCCTGGAAATCGGCGCCGCGCTGCTGGGCCAGCAGCACACCATCGACGGCATGTACCGTGAGCACGGCAACGCACTGTTCGACTTCATCCAGCGCAGCGGCCGCGAGCGCCACAACCTCGATTCGCTGGCGGTAGAGCGCGAGGACGTGCGCGGCATGCTCAAGCTGCTGCGCTCGGGTCGGGCGATCTGGTACGCGCCGGACCAGGACTACGGCGCCAAGCAGAGTATTTTCGTGCCGTTGTTCGGCATCCCGGCGGCTACGGTGACCGCCACCACCAAATTTGCCCGGCTGGGCAAGGCGCAGGTGATTCCGTTCACCCAGAAGCGCCTGGAAGATGGCAGCGGCTATCGTCTGGTAATCCACCCGCCACTGGCGGACTTCCCTGGGGAAAGCGAAGAGGCCGATTGCCTGCGCATCAACCAGTGGGTCGAGAGTGTGTTGCGCGAGTGCCCCGAGCAGTACCTGTGGGCGCACCGCCGGTTCAAGTCGCGGCCCGAAGGGGCGCCGCGGCTGTATGACAAGAAAAAGCGCTGAGCCTTGTGTAAGCAGGCCTGGCCTCTTCGCGGCGGTTCGACGCCTCGATGAACCCGCTCCCACAGGAGCTGCACAGTATTCAGCCTCTGTGCAATCCCTGTGGGAGCGGGTTCATCGAGGCGTCGAACCGCCGCGAATAGGCCGGGCCTGAAAACATGTAAACCCCAGGAAGGACCCCATGGCCCCACCCCCGGTAACCGGTCTTATCCTGTCTGGCGGCGGCGCCCGTGCCGCCTATCAGGTCGGCGTGCTGGCCGGAATCGCCGAGCTGCTGCCCGCCGGCGCGCATAACCCGTTCCCGGTCATCGTCGGCACCTCCGCCGGGGCCATCAATGCCGTCACCCTGGCCAGCGGCGCCACCCAGTTCCACGACGCCGTGCAACGGCTGACCGCCTTCTGGCAGAACTTTCGCAGCCACCTGGTGATCCGCAGTGACTGGCCCGGGGTAGTCCGCCAGGCCAGCCGCTTCGTTGGCCACAGCCTGCTCGGCCTGGGCGGCCAGGCACCGGTGGCGTTGCTCGACAGCAGCCCATTGCGCGGCTTGCTGGAGGCGCACCTGAACCTCGATGGCATCGGCCGTTCCCTGGCTAGCGAACAGTTGCGCGCCGTGGCGGTGACCGCTTTCGGCTACGAGTCCGGCCAGGCGGTCACCTTTTACCAGGGGCGCGGCACCATTGAAGCCTGGTTGCGCCACCGCCGCATTGGCGTGCCCACGCCGTTGACCATCGACCACCTGCTGGCCAGCGCGGCCATCCCGCTGCTGTTCGCCCCGGTGCAGTTGGGTGGCGAATTCTACGGCGACGGCGCGGTGCGCCAGTCGGCGCCGATCAGCCCGGCCTTGCACTTGGGCGCCAGCCGGGTGCTGGTGGTCGGGGTCAGTGGCAACCCACAGCGGCCAGCCCCGCCTTTGCCGACCCAGCGGGTGTTCAGCGGGCAGCAGCCGAGCCTGGCGCAGATCGGTGGGCACATGCTCAACAGCACGTTCATTGACAGCCTGGAAGACGACATCGAACTGCTACAGCGCCTCAACCATCTGAGCCGGCTGCTGCCGAGCCACCTGGACGCGCGCCGCCTGGGGCTGGCGCCGATCGAAGTACTGGTGGTGGCGCCCAGCCAGCCGCTGGACGAGATTGCCGCACGCCACCGGCGCGAATTGCCGGCGGCGTTGCGCCTGTTCCTGCGTGGGCCGGGGGCGACGCGCACCAGCGGGGCGGGGGTGTTGAGCTATTTGCTGTTCGAGGCCAGTTATTGCAGTGAGCTGATCGAGCTGGGGCGGAGGGATGCGTTGGCCAAGAAGCGCGAGCTTTGCCAGTTCCTGGGGATTTGATGTTGCCTGCTCTGGCCCTTTCGCGGGTGAACCCGCTCCTACAGGGGCTATGTGGCCCAATGTAGGAGCGGGCTCACCCGCGAAGAGGCCAGGCCTGCCTATTCGGCTATCTGCAACTTGCGCGCCTGGGTATACACATAGCGCACCTTCTCGTACTCGAACGGCGAGTTGAGCTGGCCATAGCGGAAGTGGGTGGTATAGCGCTTGTCCACCACGCGCAAGGCAAAGATTTCCGGGTGCTCCTCGCTGGCTTCGGCCATATTCAGGTAGTTGATCGCCTGCTCACCGGCATAGTCCACCACCAACCCGGTGGTATCACGCAGGTTCGATGGCCCCAGCACCGGCAGCATCAAGTACGGCCCGTCCGGTACGCCATAAAAGCCCAAGGTCTGGCCAAAGTCTTCGCTCTGACGCGGCAGGCCCATGCTGGTCGCCGGGTCCCACAGGCCCCCCACGCCGATGATGGTGTTGAACATCAGCCGTGCGGTGATCTCGGCCGAGCGCTTGGCCTTCAGCTGCAACACGCTGTTGAACAGGTTCGGCACATCGCCCAGGTTGTTGAAGAAGTTGCTCACCCCGGTACGTACGAAACGCGGGGTGACGTACTGGTAGCCACTTACCAGCGGCAGCAGCACCCACTGGTCCAGGCGGTAGTTGAAGTGGTAGATGCGCCGGTTGATCGACTCCAGCGGGTCGTACACGTTCAGCGCCTCCAGGGTGGAACGCTCGAATTCGCGCTGGTTCAGCCCTGGGTTGAATTTAAGTGCGCGCAACGGGTCGATGAAGCCATCGGCCTCGGGCGCCAGCGGCGCGGCAGTCACTTGCGGGTCGGCCTCGACCACGCTGGCCCGGGGGGCGGTTTCGGCGGCCAGGGTGTGGCCGGCAGCGAGCAGGGCAGTGGCGAAGAGGAGTTTGTTAACCACGGAAGAACTCCAGCATGGCGTCACTGTTGACGCGGTAATTAAGGTTGCCGCAATGGCCGCCATGGGGGTAAAGGGTCAACCGGTCACCAAACACCTTGCGCAGGAAGCCGATGTCGCCCGGGCCGAGGATGACATCGTCGGCGTTGTGCATCACGGCGATCTTGTCGCTGCTGCGCAGGTAGTCTTCCAGGGCATACAGGCTGACCTGGTTGACCAGCTGCAGGATGCTGTTGCCATCGGTGCGGGCGCGCCACATGGGGATGACCTGCTCGGTCATGTAGCAGTCGAAGTCACACTGCAGGGCGCGTTTGAAGAACGGCGTGAGGCTGCTGCCCTCGGTGATCGGGAACTTCGGCGGAATGATCAGGCCGCGGCGGTTGATCAGGTCGGACGTGAAGGCGATGTCGGCTGCCGAGAAGCGGAACGAGGTGCCGATGAGCATGGCCATCTGTTCGTTGGACAGGTGCTGTTTCGACTGCTGGAAGTCGTACAGCAGGGCGTCGTTGAGGTCGATGTAGCCCTTGTCCTGGAAGTAGCGGGTGAGCTTTTCCAGCATCAACTCATAGAAGGTGGTGCTGCGGTCGATGCCCTTGACCTGAGTTTGCACCAGCTTGTCGAGGTTGTTGATCGAGGTGTACAGGTTGACCGGCGGGTTCAGCAGCAGCACGCGCTTGAAATTGAAGCTGCGGCGGGTTTCGTCCAGGTGGCTGACAAAGGCAGCATCAAGGGCGCCCAGGCTGTAGCCGGTGAGGTAGAAGTCACTGACCGGCAGGCGCGGGTGCTGGGCGCGCACGGCCTGCATCACCCGGTACATGTCTTCGGCGTCTTCCTTGCTGACGCCTGGGGTAGCGAAGCGCGAGGCAGCGCTCATGAAGTCGTAGCTGGTGGGTGACGACAGTTGCACCACGTGGAAGCCAGCCTGGTAGAACAGTTTTTTCAGGTATTCGTTGATGGTGCTGGTGTAGGGCGCGCCGGTGCCGGCGATGATGAAGATCAGCGGCGCCTCGCGGTCCTGGCGGGCCAGGCGGTACTTGAGCTTTTTCACCGCCCAGAAGTTGTCGGGCAGGGTGAACTCGCGCTCCGGGCGCAGGTTCAGGCTGTAGTCGGACTGGTTGATTTCGTCGTCGCTGGGCAGCGTGGGGCGCTGGTCCGGCGGTGTGGTGGCAATGGTTGCCTCGAACGGGTTGGTCAAGGGGTAGCCGTAGCTTGCGGCGTCGATATCCCGCGCCGAAGCGGCCACAGCCATGAGCAGGCTGCCGAGCAGGGCAGCGAGGCGCAAAGATCGAAGCATGTAATCCCCCAAAAGAACGCAAGGTCGAGCGGTGTGCAGGCTAGGACCACATCCAACCGGGCAAAGTTGCCAGTTGCGGTGGCCTTTGGTGTGCTTGTTATCTGCAACATAGCTGCAGGACTGTGATTTTGCCTTACAACAAGGCATAAGCGATCATGGATGCTTTCGATTACTGCTATTGGAGAACAGGATGTCTCGTTCGCTGCCGTCTGCGCTGCTGATGCTGTTCCTCGGGTTGTGGCTCGCGGCCAGTTATGGCGTGCGCTATGGGCTGATGGAAGATGGCCAGTGGGTTGGGTTGTGCACGGTGCCAGCGGCATATTGGCAGTGCGAGGTACGGTCGCTGCTGGGGTTGGGCATTCATCACCAGGTGATGGCTTGGGCCGGGTTGGGCTTGGCGTTGCTGACGCAGGTGGTTGCCGGCCGCGCTGGCTGGTGGCTGGCGGTGCTGGCCCTGGTCTTCGCGGTGCCGGCGCTGGTGCTGTATACCGCCAGCATTGCGGTGTTTGCGCTGGTGCTGGCGGGGTTGCGCCTTGTAAGAGATGCCAACGCGACGCGGTCAGTGTAGGAGCGGCCTTGTGTCGCGATGGGCCGCAAAGCGGCCCCGGCTATCTATGCTGCTCCTTGAATCCTGGGGCCGCCTTGCGGCCCATCGCGACACAAGGCCGCTCCTACAGGGACCGCGCCGGGTTGTAGGAGCGGGTTTACCCGCGAAGCAGGCGACATCGCCATTAAGCCGATCGCACCCGCAAGCTCCGCCACAACGCCGCCGTCATCAGCACACTCACCACTGCCCAGCCCCAGGCCTGCTGGTTCTCCAACCCTTCGATAAACATCTGCGGCGCCACCCCGGCACCGACGATGAACGCCAGCAGCGCCACCTCTGCCCGCCGTGCCCGCACCGGCCACAGCACATACACCAGCGCCGGCAACGCCAGCGCCGCGCTGGGGAAGCTGCGGTAGCGCGGGTCGAACACCATCGCCAGCATGCTCACCGCCGCAGCAAAGCCGGCTGCCAGCAACAGCCAGCCGGCCCGCGCCTGCAGCCAGGCAAACAATCGCTCGCGCCAATCCCCCCGTTGCGCCAGTGCCAACAGGGCATGGGCCAGCACCAGCAGGTTCAGCCCGGCGAGCAGCACTGCCCACAGCCATTCCCCGGCAAAGCGCGCATGGGTGCGCATCAACTCGCCCCACAAGCCCAGGCAGCCTGCGCCAAACGCCGCCAGCAACGGCAGCAGCAAGGCCGCCTGCGTGGTAGCAGGGCGCCCGGCAAGCATCAGCATGGTCAGCATCAGCACGGCACTGGCCAGCAACCATTGCGGCCAGTAATGCAGGTTGCTCACCGGCCCTTCGAGCACGCCCTTGTCCTGCCGGTCGGCGTCGTAAAGCCCCCAGTAACCGCCAACCGCCCCTTCATTGGCGCGTTTCCACGGCTGGTCGAACGCTTCGATCAGGTTGTAGTGCCAGCCGTTGTTTTCGGCCATGGCCACGAAGCCGCGAATGAAGCGCGCCTCGTTGACCCGGCTGGGCAGTGCAGTCTCGCGCTGGCGGCCTTCGCTGGGCCAGCCGGTTTCGCCAATCAGGATGTCCTTGGGGGCGAAGCGTGTGCCGAATACCCGGCGCACATCGGCGACGTGGGCCAGGGCCTCGTCGATGCCGCGCGGGTCGTCCTCCCAGTAAGGCAGCAGGTGGATGGTCAGGAAGTCCACTTCCGGCGCCACCTGCGGGTGCTGCAACCAGAACTCCCAGACATCGGCATAGGTCACCGGCACCTTGACCTGGCTCTTCACCCGGGCGATCAGCTTGGCCAGGTGCGCGCCGGTCACCTCTTTGCGCAGCAACGTCTCGTTGCCGACGATCACCGCGCTGACCACGTCGGGGTTGGCGTTGGCGGCGGCGATCAGCAGGCTGATTTCCTTTTCGGTGTCGGCTGGGTGGGCGTTGACCCAGGCACCGAGCATTACCTTAAGGCCATGCTTGCGCGCCAGCGCCGGGATTGCCTCAAGGCCGGCCTGCGAATAGGTGCGGATGCACTGGAACCGCTCAGCCAGCAGGGCCAGGTCGGCGTCCATGCGTGCCGGGCGCAGGCGAAACGGCTGGTCGTAGGGCGACTGGTCCTTGTCGAACGGGGTGTACGAGGCGCATTGCAACTTGTGCGTCGGGCTGGCCGCATCGGGCAGGTGCACCGGCTTGCCAAGCCCATGCCAGAGCCCTCCGAGCCCGAGCAGGGCCAACAGGCAGGCAAGCAGGTACAACGGCAACAGCAGGCGGGCAGAACTGGGCATCGGGCGGTCCATCGTCAGGCGCAAAAGGGTAGATAGTAGCCCGGCGCCAAACCTTTGGCATGCAAGGATCGCGCAGCCCGGCGTAGGCCGATGGCGCTAATGGCATAGTGCTGTCGCATATGGGGCAGATAAAGGTCGCAGCTGGAGCAGGTCGACTATTGTTGCAAGACGATGATGCAAATTCCGAGACCTGACGAGGGGATGCTTTGATGGCAACTTTGAAAAAAATGCGACGTTTCCTGGGTGTGGGTACCGCCCTGGTATTGGGAATGAGCGCAGCACAGGCAATGGCCAAAGAAGTCAGCATTGGTTACGTGGATGGTTGGGCCGACAGCGTGGCGACCACCAACGTGGCCGCCGAAGTGATCAAGCAGAAACTCGGCTACGACGTGAAGTTGCAGGCCGTGGCCACGGGCATCATGTGGCAGGGCGTGGCAACCGGCAAACTCGACGCCATGTTGTCGGCCTGGTTGCCGGTGACCCATGGTGAGTACTGGGCCAAGAACAAGGACAACGTGGTCGACTACGGCCCCAACTTCAAGGACGCCAAGATTGGCCTGATCGTCCCCGAGTACGTCAAGGCGGGGAGCATCGCCGACCTCAAGACCGATAGCAGCTTCAAGCAGAAGATCGTCGGCATCGACGCCGGCTCCGGGGTGATGCTGAAGACTGACCAGGCGATCAAGGACTACGACCTGACCGGTTACAAATTGCAGGCAAGTTCCGGTGCGGCGATGACCGCAGAACTGGGCCGTGCCTATACCAAGCAGCAGTCGATTGCGGTCACCGGCTGGGTACCGCACTGGATGTTCGCCAAGTGGAAGCTGAAGTTCCTCGAAGACCCGAAAGGCGTGTATGGCGCGGCAGAAACCGTGAACAGCATCGGCAGCAAGGAACTGGCGACCAAGGCGCCGGAAGTGGCGGAGTTCCTGAAGAAGTTCAACTGGCAGTCCAAAGACGAGATTGGCGAAGTGATGCTGGCGATCCAGGAAGGCGCCAAGCCTGAAGCGGCGGCCAAGGACTGGGTGGCCAAGCACCCGGACCGTGTGAAGGAGTGGACTGGCAAGTAATAACCCTTTAGGGACAGTGTTGTTTCTTCGCGGGTGAACCCGCTCCCACAGGGATTTCCACAGTCATCAGGATTGTGCAAATCCCCTGTGGGAGCGGGTTTACCCGCGAAAGGGCCTTAGGTTTGTTACACAATCGGTAAAACACCGTTGCATCTAAGACTAAGGTCGTCTGGTTGGCGTTCATCGGCAGCATAAAGTAAGGGTGTGGGTTCCATCCCCTACCTGTGCTGCTAGGACAAAAACAATGAACGACAGCATTTACCTCTCGATACAAAACAGCCCGCGCTTCAAGGAGCTGGTCACCAAACGCGAACGGTTCGCCTGGATTCTCTCGGCGATCATGCTCGGCCTGTACTGCGCCTTTATCCTCCTGATCGCCTACGGTCCTCATATCCTGGGCACCAAGCTCAGCCCTGAGTCGTCGATTACCTGGGGCATTCCCCTGGGCGTCGGCCTGATCGTCTCGGCATTCGTCCTGACCGCCATCTATGTGCGCCGCGCCAACGGCGAGTTCGATGAGCTGAACAAGGCCATCCTGAAGGAGGCGCAACAATGATTCGCCACGCCAAAGCCCTGGCCGTACTGGCCTGCGGAGCCTTCGCACCCGCCGTGTGGGCCGCCGATGCCCTGACCGGCGAGGTGCAGAAACAACCGCTGAACGTTGCCGCGATCGCCATGTTCGTGGCCTTCGTCGCCTTCACCCTTGGCATTACCTACTGGGCCTCCAAACGCAACAAGTCGGCGGCGGACTACTACGCCGCTGGTGGCAAGATCACCGGCTTCCAGAACGGCCTGGCGATTGCCGGCGACTACATGTCGGCCGCCTCGTTCCTGGGTATTTCCGCGCTGGTGTTCACCTCTGGCTACGATGGGCTGATCTACTCGATCGGCTTCCTGGTCGGCTGGCCGATCATCCTCTTCCTGATTGCCGAACGCCTGCGCAACCTGGGCAAGTACACCTTCGCCGACGTGGCCTCGTACCGCCTCGGGCAAAAGGAAATCCGCACCCTGTCGGCTTCCGGTTCGCTGGTGGTGGTAGCGTTCTACCTGATCGCGCAGATGGTCGGTGCCGGCAAGCTGATCGAGCTGCTGTTTGGCCTGGACTACCACGTTGCGGTGATCCTGGTGGGTATCCTGATGTGCCTGTACGTGCTGTTCGGCGGCATGCTGGCCACCACCTGGGTACAGATCATCAAGGCCGTGCTGCTGTTGTCCGGTGCCAGCTTCATGGCGCTGATGGTGATGAAGCACGTGGGCTTTGACTTCAACACGCTGTTCTCCGAAGCCATCAAGGTACACGCCAAGGGCGAAGCGATCATGAGCCCGGGCGGCCTGGTCAAGGACCCGATCTCGGCCTTCTCGCTGGGCCTGGCGCTGATGTTCGGTACCGCCGGCCTGCCGCACATTCTGATGCGCTTCTTCACCGTCAGTGATGCCAAGGAAGCCCGCAAGAGCGTGCTGTACGCCACCGGCTTCATCGGCTACTTCTACATCCTCACCTTCATCATCGGCTTTGGCGCCATCCTGCTGGTCAGCACCAACCCAGACTTCAAGGACGCCGCCGGCGCCCTGCTGGGTGGCAACAACATGGCAGCGGTGCACCTGGCCAATGCCGTGGGCGGCAGCGTGTTCCTCGGCTTCATCTCGGCGGTGGCCTTCGCCACCATCCTGGCGGTGGTCGCCGGCCTGACCCTGGCCGGTGCCTCGGCGGTGTCCCACGACCTGTATGCCAGCGTATGGCGCAAGGGCAAGGCCAACGACAAGGACGAGATCCGCGTGTCGAAGATCACCACGGTCGCCTTGGGCGTGCTGGCGATAGGCCTGGGCATCCTGTTCGAGAAGCAGAACATCGCCTTCATGGTCGGCCTGGCGTTCTCCATTGCTGCCAGCTGCAACTTCCCGGTACTGCTGCTTTCGATGTACTGGAAAAAGCTGACCACCCGCGGCGCCATGATCGGCGGCTGGCTGGGCCTGGTGAGCGCAGTGACGCTGATGATCCTCGGCCCGACCATCTGGGTACAGATCCTCGGCCACGAAAAACCGATCTACCCGTACGAGTACCCGGCGCTGTTCTCGATGGCCATTGCCTTCGTCAGCATCTGGTTCTTCTCGGTCACCGATAAGTCCAAGGCTGCTGACGACGAACGTGCACTGTTCTACCCGCAGTTCGTGCGTTCGCAGACTGGCCTGGGTGCATCTGGTGCTGTTTCGCACTGATCCTCCTGGTAATGAAAAAACCGCGCCTAGGCGCGGTTTTTTTATGCCCAGCAGCTAGATCATGCCTAGCAGCAATAGCACCAGCAGAACCACCAGCACCACGCCGATGATGCCGGATGGGCCGTAGCCCCAGCTGCGCGAGTGCGGGAAGACCGGTAAGCCACCAATCAGCAGAAGGATCAGGATGATGATGAGAATCGTGGTCATGACGGAGTCCTTGCGTGGTTGAGGGTCAAGGGCCTCGGACTGCTGGCCTCTTGTAGAATCGGACTGTTGCCGCTTGGGAAAGATTCCATTTGTGTGCTGCCTGGGCTGGCCTCTTCGCGGGTAAACCCGCTCCTACAAAGGTTGGCGGCGGTCTTGGAGGCAGCGCTGTCCTTTGTAGGAGCGGGTTTACCCGCGAATAGGCCAGCACAGGCTAACCACCCAGTCATGCCCCCCCATTCACTACCCTGATGAACCCTGCCGTTACCCAGGCCCTTGTTTAGACTCCTCTCAACAGCCATCAGAACAAGGCCAGCCACCATGCAAAACCGCATCATGATCACCGGCGCCGGGTCCGGCCTCGGTCGCGAAATCGCCCTGCGCTGGGCGCGTGAGGGCTGGCGCCTGGCGCTGGCCGATGTCAACGAAACCGGCCTGCGCGAAACCCTGGAGCTGGCCCGCGCGGCCGGCGGCGAAGGCTTTGTCCAGCGCTGCGACGTGCGCGACTACAGCCAGCTCACCGCGTTGGCCCAGGCCTGCAGCGAGCAGTTCGGCGGCATCGATGTCATCGTCAACAACGCAGGCGTCGCCTCGGGTGGTTTTTTTGCCGAGCTGTCGCTGGAAGACTGGGACTGGCAGATCGCGGTCAACCTGATGGGCGTGGTCAAGGGCTGCAAGGCCTTCTTGCCGCTGCTGGAGCGCAGCAAGGGGCGCATCATCAACATCGCCTCGATGGCCGCGCTGATGCAGGGCCCGGGCATGAGCAACTACAACGTGGCCAAGGCCGGTGTGCTGGCACTGTCGGAAAGCCTGCTGGTGGAGCTGCGCCAGCAGGAGGTGGCGGTGCACGTGGTATGCCCGTCGTTCTTCCAGACCAACCTGCTGGACTCGTTCCGCGGGCCGAACCCGGCGATGAAGGCGCAGGTTGGCAAACTGCTGGAAGGTTCGCCGATCAATGCGGCGGAAATTGCCGAGTACATCCATCAGCAGGTCGCTGCTGGCGCGTTCCTCATCCTGCCCCACGAGGCCGGGCGCCAGGCTTGGGCGCTGAAGCGTCAGGCCCCGGAACGGCTGTATGACGAAATGGCCGAAATGGCGGTGAAGATGCGGGCAAAAGCGCATTCTCGATGAATGGTCTGTAGGAGAAATTACCCAAAAATGTAGGGCGCTTCTGAATCGCAGCGGAACTATTGAGTAGCCCAATGCCTACGAGGCAGGCTCCGGTTTTCCCTTTCGCAGGAGGATCGGAACATGCTGGTAATAGGGCGTGAAGTGGGCGAGATCATCGTGATTGGCGATGACATCCGGATCATGGTGGTGGAGGCCCGGGACGGCGTGGTGCGCTTTGGGGTGGATGCACCGCGTAAGGTGCCGGTGCATCGGGCTGAGGTGTACAAGCGCATCAAGGAGGCCAAGCAAAGCAAGGCTTGATGTTACCTATACCGGCCTATTCGCGGGTGAACCCGCTCCTACAGGTCCTGAGGGCAGCGCAGTCCTGTAGGAGCGGGTTTACCCGCGAAGAGGCCGGCCCTGTCAATCAAGCAATTCGCGGGGCACATCATGCTTGGCCAGCAACTGGCACTGCTGGCTTTCCAGGTCGAACAGGATGAACGCCTGGCCTTTGGCCAATGCCTGGCGTACCCGCAGCACGCGGGTTTCCAGCGGGGTGTCGTCGCCGTTGTCGGTGCCGTCGCGGGTGACGAAGTCCTCGATCAGGCGGGTCAGGGTTTCGGCTTGCAGTTGGTCGTAGGGGATCAGCATGGTAGGCAGTGTCTATCGTGTTGGTAGGGTAATGCTACGCGAAACATCTGGCATTTGGGGGCCGCTTCGCAGCCCCCAGGGCCCTCAGCCCTTGTTACCCACCAGGCTATCCACCGCCGGCACCCGCGTATCGCTCTCCATCTGCGCATCATGCTCCAGCTGATGGCTAAAGCGCTCCAACGACGCATTGGCCGGCTGCGAATCACTGGCAAATACCGGCGGGCTCAACAGATAAGCCGACAACAAGCGGCTAAGCGCCGCCAGGCTGTCGATATGCGTGCGCTCATATCCGTGGGTGGCATCGCACCCAAACGCCACCAGCGCGGTCCTGATATCGTGCCCCGCCGTCACCGCCGAATGGGCATCGCTGAAGTAGTAGCGGAACAAATCGCGCCGGACCGGCAGGTCGTGGTCGCCAGCAAGCTTCAGCAAATGCCGGGACAAGTGGTAGTCGTACGGCCCTGACGAGTCCTGCATGGCCACGCTCACCGCGTGTTCGCTGGAGGCCTGCCCAGGTGCCACCGGGGCGATGTCGATGCCGACGAATTCGCTGACGTCCCAGGGCAGGGCGCCAGCAGCACCCGAGCCGGTCTCTTCGGTAATGGTGAACAGTGGGTGGCAGTCGATCAGCGGTTGGCGGCCACTCTCCACCACAGCCTTCAGCGCTGCCAGCAGCGCCGCCACGCCGGCCTTGTCGTCCAGGTGGCGGGCACTGATGTGGCCGCTTTCGGTGAACTCGGGCAACGGGTCGAAGGCGACGAAGTCGCCAATGCTCACACCCAGCGCCTCGCAGTCGGCGCGGGTGGCACAGTAGGCGTCCAGGCGCACCTCCACGTGTTCCCAGCTGACCGGCATCTGGTCGATGGCGGTATTGAAGGCATGCCCGCTGGCCATCAACGGCAGCACGCTGCCACGGTATACGCCGGTGTCGGTGAACACGCTGACCCGGCTGCCTTCTGCGAAACGGCTGGACCAGCAGCCGACCGGCGCCAGGGCCAGGCGGCCGTTGTCCTGTAACTGGCGCACGCTGGCGCCGATGGTGTCGAGGTGGGCGGAAACGGCGCGGTCAGGTGAGGTTTGCCGGCCCTTGAGGGTGGCGCGGATGGTGCCGCGGCGGGTCAGCTCGAAAGGGATGCCCAGTTCGTCCAGGCGTTCGGCCACATAGCGCACGATGGTGTCGGTGAAGCCGGTGGGGCTGGGGATGGCGAGCATTTCCAGCAGCACGCGTTTGAGGTAGTCGAGATCGGGTTCGGGGTGTCGTTCGGACATGTCGGGTGCTCCTTTACTCCTGTGCCGGCCTCTTCGCGGGTGAACCCGCTCCCACAGGGATTCACCGACCCTTGTGGGAGCGGGTTTACCCGCGAAGAGGCCGGCACGGGTTTACGCCAAAGGCCGGCTATGCGGAAACAGCAGGTCGATAAAACGCTCGGCCGTCGGCTGCGGTTCATGGTTGGCCAACCCGGCACGCTCGTTGGCTTCGATGATCACGTACTCCGGTTGCCCGGCATCGCGCACCATGAAGTCCAGCCCCACCACCGGTATTTCCAGCGCTCGGGCAGCACGCACGGCAGCGTCGGCCAGCACCGGATGCAGGCGTTCGGTAACGTCTTCCAGGGTGCCGCCTGTGTGCAGGTTGGCCGTGCGCCTTACCGCCAGGCGCTGGCCGGCAGGCAGCACGTCGTCATAGCCAAAGCCCGCCGCCCGCAGAGTGCGCTCGGTTTCGTCATCCAGCGGAATACGGCTTTCGCCTGCCGTGGCAGCCTGGCGACGGCGGCTCTGCGCTTCAATCAACTGGCGCACGCTGTGCTTGCCATCGCCCAGCACCTGCGCCGGGTGGCGAATGGCGGCGGCCACCACTTCGTAGCCGATTACCACGATGCGCAGGTCAAACCCGGCATGGAAGCTTTCCAGCAGCACACGGTTGTCGAACTGGCGGGCGTGCGCCACAGCGTGGGTGATGTCGTCGATGCAGGTCAGGTTCACCGCCACGCCCTGGCCTTGCTCGCCATCGACCGGCTTGACCACCACCGCGCCATGCTCGTCGAGAAACGCCAGGTTGTCGTCGGCATTGCCCGCCAGTTGCTGCGCCGGCACCTGCAGCCCGGCGTGCTGCAGGGCATGCTGGGTCAGGCGCTTGTCCTGGCACAGGGTCATGGTCACGGCACTGGTCAGGTCGCTGAGCGACTCACGGCAACGAATGCGCCGCCCGCCCAGGCTCAGGGTGAACAGCCCACCCGCAGCATCATCCACCTGCACCTCAATGCCGCGGCGCAGTGCCTCGTCGACGATGATCCGCGCGTAGGGATTGAGGTCGGCTTGTGGTCCGGGGCCGAGGAACAGCTGCTCGTTGATGCCGTTCTTGCGCTTGACCGCGAAGGTGGGCAGGTTGCGAAAGCCCAGCTTCTGGTACAGGCGCTTGGCCTGGCGGTTGTCGTGCAGCACCGACAGGTCCAGGTAGGCCAGGCCGCGGCTCATGAAGTGCTCGATCAGGTGGCGCACCAGCACCTCACCCACGCCGGGGCGGGTGCAGTGCGGGTCTACCGCCAGGCACCACAGGCTGCTGCCGTGCTCCGGGTCGTCGAACGCCTTGGCATGGTTCAGGCCCATGACGCTGCCGATCACCGCGCCGCTGTCTTCGTCTTCGGCCAGCCAGTACACCGGGCCGCCGAGGTGCCGGGGGGTAAGCAGTTCGGCGTCGACCGGCAGCATGCCGCGTGCCTGGTACAGGGTGTTGATCGCCTGCCAGTCGGCCGGGTTTTGCGCGCGGCGCACGCGGAAACCGCGAAACACCCGCTGCGCCGGGCGGTAATCGGTGAACCACAGGCGCAGGGTGTCGGACGGGTCGAGGAACAGTTGCTGTGGCGCCTGGGCCAACAGCTGCTGCGGCGCCGCCACGTACAAGGCGATGTCGCGCTCGCCGGGGCGTTCGTCCAGCAGGTCTGCGGCCAGGTCGGCCGGGTTGGGGTAGGTGTGGCCGATCAGCAGCCGACCCCAGCCGCAGTGCACGGCACGCGGCTGGTCGTGGGGCTGGCTGCCATCGCCGGCCAGGCGCGCCTGCAGGCGCTCGTAGGACGGCGCCTGGCCGCGCAGCAGGCGCTGACCGTAAGCGATTTCGTGGGCTTTCATTGGTCAGATTCCTTGTTCGCTCAGCCACAGGTTCAGCGCCGCCAGCTGCCACAGCTTGGACCCGCGCAGCGGCGTCAGCTGACCGTGCGGGTTGCTTAGCAGGCGGTCGAGCATGGCCGGGTTGAACAGCCCACGGTCCTGGCTGGGGTCGGTCAGCAGCTCACGCACCCAACCCAGGGTGGCGCCTTCCAGGTGCTTCAGGCCCGGCACCGGGAAGTAGCCCTTCTTGCGGTCGATCACCTCGTGCGGGATCACCCGCCGCGCCGCTTGCTTGAGCACCTGCTTGCCGCCGTCGGGCAGCTTGAAGCGCGCCGGGATGCGCGCCGACAGCTCCACCAGGCGGTAGTCGAGGAACGGCGTGCGCGCCTCCAGGCCCCAGGCCATGGTCATGTTGTCCACCCGCTTGACCGGGTCGTCGACCAGCATCACCGTACTGTCCAGGCGCAGGGCCTTGTCCACCGCATCCGGCGCGCCGGGGCGGGCAAAGTGCTCACGGACGAAATCGCCGGCCGCGTCGGTTTCCAGCAGCCACGGCGCCTGCACGGTATCGCGGTACTCGGCGTGGCTGCGGTCGAAGAAGGCATCGCGGTAGGCGGCATACGCATCGTCGGCGCCATCCACCTGCGGGTACCAGTGGTAGCCGGCGAACAGCTCGTCGGCACCCTGGCCGCTCTGCACGCCCTTGCAGTGCTTGGCCACTTCCCGCGAGAGCAGGTAAAAGGCGATGCAGTCGTGGCTGACCATCGGTTCGCTCATGGCGCGGAACGCCGCTGGCAGCTGGTCGATGATTTCGTGCTCGGCAATGCGCAGTTGGTGGTGGCGGGTGCCGTAGTGCCTGGCGATCAGGTCGGAATACTGGAACTCGTCGCCGCGCTCGCCGCCGGCATCTTCAAAGCCGATGGAGAAGGTCGACAGGTCATCCACACCCACCTCGCGCAGCAGGCCGACCAGCAGGCTGGAGTCGACCCCGCCAGATAACAGCACGCCCACATCGACGGCGGCCCGTTGGCGGATGGCCACGGCGTCGCGGGTGGCGTCGAGTACTCGGGTGGTCCAGCCTTCCAGATCAAGTTCACGCTCGTCCGGGTTGGCGCCGTACTGCAGCTGCCACCAGGTCTGGCGTTCTACTTCGCCATGGCGGTCGATGCGCATCCAGGTACCGGGTTCGAGCTTTTGCACGTTGGCCAGCAAGGTGCGCGGCGCTGGCACCACGGCGTGGAAGTTCAGGTAGTGGTTGAGTGCCACCGGGTCGAGCATCGGGTCGATGTCACCGCCCTTGAGCAGCGCTGGCAGGGTTGAGGCAAAGCGCAGGCGCTCGCCGTTGCGCGACAGGTACAGCGGCTTGACGCCCAGCCGGTCGCGGGCGAGGAACAGGCGCTGGTTGTCGCGCTCCCAGATGGCGAGGGCGAACATGCCGTTGAGCTTGGGCAGCAAGGCCGCGCCCCAGGCGTGGTAGCCCTTTAGCAGCACCTCGGTGTCGCCGTCGGACCAGAAGTGGTAGCCCAGGTCCTGCAGTTCCTGGCGCAGCTCCGGGAAGTTGTAGATGGCGCCGTTGAACGCCAGCGACAGGCCCAGGGTGTTGTCGACCATCGGCTGCGCCGAGCCGTCGGACAGGTCCATGATTTTCAGGCGCCGATGGCCGAGGGCGATCGGGCCCTGGCTGTGGAAGCCCCAGGCATCCGGGCCGCGAGGCGCCAGGTGGTGGGTGATGCGCTCTACCGCAGCCAGGTCGGCTGGGCGAGGGGCTTGGTCGATGGGGGTGAAACGCAACTCTCCTGCTAATCCGCACATAGGTCCTTACCGGTTTTTCCGTTGGGGAGGGGGCGCCCTGGATTTGGGCACCTTAAGGAACTGACCTGTGTGGTTTGTGAGAGTTTTAGAACATTCTGTTATATGGGGTGGGGCTGGCAGGTGGTTGCCTTGGGTTTTGTAGTGTTGCGGACATCGAGCGCCGAAGCGTTCGCCTCGACACATTTAGCGCCCGCGAGATCGAGCGCCGCAGGTGTTCGCCGAAGAGTTTTCAGCGCCTGTGAAATCGAGCGCCGCCCGCGCGGCGCTTCGCGGCTAAAGCCGCTCCTACGTTTGTTTCGGGCCAGTCCATCCTGTGCCAGGCGCGCGCGACCGC